>CAMDCW010000007.1 GCA_945890745.1 Phycisphaera mikurensis NBRC 102666 | reverse complement strand
GACACACCAGGCGTGCGCCCCGACATGGATCCCATCGAACGCGCCGCTGCGGAACTTGCCGCGCGTGCCCTGGCATGCGCGGACATGGTGATTGAACTGACCGCTCCGGGGCTCGGTTGGCATGCCATCGCGGGCGCCACCACTGCGCTCCGCATGCGAGTGCTCAACCAATCGGACCGCGCTGATGCGCACACCTGCTCGGAGCGCAACAGCGCCGACCTTGCCATCAGCGCGCACACCGGCGCCGCGATGGATGAACTGGTCGCCCGCGTTCGCGACGCGCTGGTTCCGCCTGCAGACATGGCCAATTCCACGCCATGGCGATTTATGGACGGCCTCCCTGCCATCCCTGCCATCTCCGCCGCCGCATCGGCCTAACTCCGGCTACGCTTCACGCCCCATGAATACCGCAGGACTGATGCAAGGCAAGAAGGGTCTCATCGTTGGCATCGCTAACGATCGCAGCTACGCAACATTCATCACTGAGAGCCTTCTCAAGGCCGGCGCGCAGTGCGCGTTCACGCATCTGCCCGGCGAGAAGATGGAGCGCCGCTGCCGCAATGCCCTCACCGAACTTGGCCTCACCGACCCATGGCTCATGCCCATGGATGCTGGCAGCGATGCCGATCTTGATGCTGTGTTCGCCAAGCTCAAGGCTGACTGGGGCACCATTGATTTCGTTGTCCACTCGATCGCCTTTGCTGATAAGAGTTGGCTCGAGAAGGGCAAGTTCTGCGCCACGCCGCGCGAAGTATTTACGCAGGCCATGGACATCAGTGCCTTCACGTACCAAGCCATGGCCGTGCGCGCCGCAGACCTCATGCCGAACGGCGGCGCAATGATTGCACTCAGTTACTACGGCGCCGAGAAGGCTGTCCCTGGTTACAACGTCATGGGCGTTGCAAAGGCGGCGTTGGAAGCCACCAACCGCTACATCGCCATGGAACTTGGTGCCAAGCAGATCCGCGCCAACGTCATCAGCGGTGGACCGCTCAAGACGCTCAGCGCCATGGCTGTTGGCGGCTTCGGCGAAATCCTCGGATGGGTTGAGAAGAAAGCCCCACTGCAGCGCAACATCACTGGTGAAGAAGTTGGCGACACCGCCCTCTTCTTGGTGAGCGATCTCTCCAAGGGAATCACCGGCCAATGCATCTATGTAGATGCTGGCTATTCGATCATGGGTCTGTGAGCCGCAGCGCGGCGATCGCTCTTGATCGCCGCGCGTGGTTGTCAGCGGCGCCCACCGCCACCGGAACGACCGCCACCACCAAACGATCGCCCGCCGCCACCGGAGCGGCCGTATCGACCGTAGTTAGAACTTCCACCGCCGCGATTTCCGGCGCCATCGAAGTCATCGCCACGATCGCCGCCCCATGAATAGTCGCTGCTGCGATAACCAGCATTCCCTATGTTTCCAGCATCGCCGCGGTTGCCGTTAAATCCATCGCCGCCCTGCTGCCAGCGGTCAGACATCGAAGAACGCCAGTCGCCGTCCGTTCGGGTGGCACGTTGTTGATTCAGTTCGGAGACTGCGCCCGCGTTGGTGGCGGCGCTCCATTGACCATTGCTGTACTTCTCCCATGATCCGCCGGAGCCGCTTTGGTCTCGGTACACCTGACCGTCACGGGTTGAATACACATTGTTGCCTGTCGCCACGGTGGTGTTGCCATCCGTATGTGCAACGCCCCATGTTCCGTTGTCGGTCTTCACGCCCGCCGCGGTGACTTGATTTCCGGTGGCGGTACTGCCGGCAGTTACTTTGCCTGCCTCCACCGTGTTTCCGTTTGGACCGCCAGCTTCCGCAGCTCGACCAGTCGCGTAGTTCCCAGTTTCTGGGTTGTAACCAGCAGCGCGTGCGCCCTCCGCCCACTGACCGGTGTACGCATTGTCAACATAGCCACGCTGCCCAGCGGCGCGCGCGCCCGTCGATGAGTTGTACGCCGATGCAGTACTGCGTTCCCACGCACGACCGGTCCATGCGTTGTAGCCCGCGCTGGTGCGCGTCACTGCGTTGACATCACCCCAATGTTGATAGACGTTGCCAGTGGTAGCAGCCCAACCACCCGGACCCCATGCCGCATAGCCGTGCGGCCCGTAGGCACCTGCGTATGGGCCCCAATATGGATACGGTCGGTAGTAGTAGTAATCATCATCCATGGCCCAGCCCATGCCGTACGCCATGCCCCATCCCATCCACGGGTTGTAGGCGGGATTGGTTGCATATCCATAGGTCAGCGGTGCAGCAACCCAGGTATCGCCGATGTACGGGTCGTACACATAGCCCGTTCCGTACACCACCACTTCGTCTTGCACATACGCGCCGAAGTATCCGGGGGTGTAACCCACCAAGACAAACTCCGCGGTGCTTCCGTAAATGCGCACGAACGTGACGTTGTAGTACGGACTGGTTGCAGGAATCGAATAGATCGCTGGCGGAACCCATGTTGCCACAATCCATGATCCATCAAGTGCGTTTGATGCAAACCACACGCCGTCCTTGATGGCGTACCACGAAGTTGGCGAAACCATAAACGTCGGGACCGATGCGTTCGATACCGCTTGCAGCGTTGTATCTGCAACGGCCACCATCACCGGAGTGCCGCCAACAATCTGCGGCTTCGGCATGGTCTGCGTGCGGGGTACGCGCGCCATTTGTGGAATGGCGTTGGAGATCATCGCTTCTTGTGACTGCGCAGTGCCGGGTACCGAAGCGAGCACGTTCTCCTTCGTGCTATCAGTTGGGATGAGGTGGAAAGCCGCCGGAAGATCCGCAGCAGCCCAATACGCCCAAGGGCCCTGCATCGAAGGCGCACCGAACCATCGCCCAGAGATAAGTACAAAGTGGATACCACTGGATGTCACTCGGAAGATGTTGCCGCTGGTGTTGGAAACAAACTCCAGGCCACTGCTACCAAGAGCCTCCCACTTGGGCGCGCCGTCAGTGACGATGACTTCCGCTGGCTGGGTAGAAACCACAATGTTGGGAATTGATTTTGCGAGCGATGCCACTGGAATGGCGGGCGTTGTGGGTGCGGGTGCGGAACCGGCGGTGGCGGCAGCGGCGGGCGTTGGTGCCGGAGCAGCTGCCCCCGCAAGCAAATTCACCGCGGGTTGCGTGGTGGCCCACGTTGCGGCAGCGGCAAGATCTGCATTTCCCGCAGCATCGCCAACGGTCCACGGACCGGCGAGCGTCTTTGCAGTCATCCACCCATCGGCGATCTTCAACCACCACACGCGCGCACTGTCACGTGCAAGAAGCATCTGCGTGTTGATCACGCGCTCCAGTTTCGTTCCTGGAATCTCCTGCAGCGCGGGCTTTCCTTGCACCAACACTAAGACGGTCGGTACGGAAGCAATGGTGATCGCCGGTGGAGCATTACGCAGCGGCGCCGCTTGCACACGCGGCGCCGTTGCCATGGTCGGCACCGCTGCCTCCAAGCGATCAAGCGAAACCATCACGGATCGAGCCCCACCCTTGGCCTGCATCGCCGCTTGCATGGCGGCCTCGGCGGCGGGGTCTTCCGGAAGAGAAACTCCGGTCACCGTGAGGCGCGTCAACTCCACCATGCGGGTCATTCGATTGACTTCGGTGGAAGCCGTGAACGAAAATGTTCCGTAGGTCAGGGTCTTTCCACCAACTGGCCCGCGTGAGAACGCGCATGTACCGGCCAAGGTGCGGGCATCCCACGACTCAAGTGTCGGCGGGTACACCGTGACCGTGAATCCACCCGACTCAAAGATGCGCGGCCACGCATCGGCAGCGGATGCCGCGGCCGTCTGAACAGCCGAGGCAACCGGAACCGCTGCGGCCGCCCCCGTCTGACTGGCGGCTACGGCGCGCGAGGCGCATGCAGTTGCAAGAGTGGCAACCAGAACCGACATGCACATACGACTGAATAGGAATGAATTCATTGGTGTTCTTTCGGAATCGCGTGACCAGCATGGAATGACCGCCAAATGCGGTGCCGCCCCTACGAACTGCCATCCTAACTGCCGTTTCTCCACTACCCCGCCGCGGTTATAATCCCACTCTCACTGCATGCGTAGCTCAGCTGGATAGAGCATCGGTCTTCGAAACCGAATGTCGTTGGTTCGAATCCAACCGCGTGCGTTTCTGATTTGCCTGATTCGTCTCGCTCGCCTGTTACCCCACATGACTGTTCGCAAGACCCCTGGCATTCGTGTGGAGCCCGTTCGCAATGGGCACGGAATTGTGGCGCTCAAGGCGTTCCGACCCGGCGACCTGGTGTGTGCCATCAAGGGCACCATCGTCAGCAGCGATCAAGTCTGGAAATACTGGGATACCAACCCGCGTATGGCCGCCAACTGCATGCGCTACGACGCGGATCGATACCTGAACCCCGAAGGCGAGGTTGGCGCATTCGCCAACCACTCATGCCAGCCGAATTCGTTTGTCCTGAAAGAGGGACGACGCTTGGTGATTCGCGCCATCAAGCCAATCGCCGCGCATGACGAAGTCACCCACGACTACGCGACACTGATCGGCGCTGACGATATCTGGAAGATGCGATGCAATTGCGGTGAGCCGCGCTGCCGCAAGACGGTGCAGAGCTTTCACAAGTTGCCGGCCGGATTACTCCGTAAGTACAAGGCGTTGGGCGCCATTCCGGACTTCATCCTCTCCACCCCCTGAACTCCGCGAGACGGTCGCGCACAATCAGCGCCCCACCGCCTCGCCCGAAGTTCCCCACGCAAGAATGTTCTTACTGACCGGGGAAGCCGCCCATGGAACCACCCATGCGGCTTGACATTCCAGGTCCCCACGCATCGAACGGATCGGGGACTGGAACAGTGTTGGACTGGGTAGCAGCAGGGGAAGTAACGGTTGGTGCAACCACTGGCATCTGCGCGTCATCCGGGATCCAGTCATTGTCAACATCCAGTGCAAGTCCTGAACGAATCTCGCAGATGTCAATGAGGCCGTTGGCGTTCATGTCCTGTGCAAATCCAGCGCTGACTTCGTATCCGTCAGGCAAACCATTGGAATTGCAGTCGGGATCACAGGAATCAGGGACGCTGTTGCCGTCGCGATCAGAGATCCAACCCATGGCGATCTCTTCCTCGTCAGACACACCGTTCTGATTGCAATCACCAAAGCACGATGTATCAAAGACGTTGCCATCACCGAACGCGAAGTCTCCGCCCAAGGCGAACGCTTCAGCGCCGCACAGGCGACTGGACGCAATGCGCACACCAGCGCCGCGGCTGAAGAGGCTCCGTGCCTCGTCGCTGAAATTACCGGTGAAGGTGCATCGCGAAACATCCGCAATTCCACCCAAGAGGTACACCGCGCCGCCCGACTCAATGGAGCGGTTACGGGTGAAGTCAGTGCCGTGCAATTCAAAGGTGGTGTTCTCACCAAACACAGCACCGCCCCAGGCGCCGCTGCGAGTGGAATTATCCTCAACGGTGCACGCCAAGATGGAGACATTTCCACCCTTGCTGTACAAGGCACCGCCGAAAGTAGCTGAAATATTGTGTCGGAAAGTGCATGCAACAAAGCTTGGCGAACCACCTTCGTTGCTCACTGCGCCGCCGGACTTCTCGCTGCGGTTGTCATCAAACTTGCAACCGCTGAAGGTCCCGAGGCCGTCGCGCATGGTGACGCCGCCGCCTTGATTGCCGGCGATATGTGAATCGCGCACATCAAAGGACACGCCGTCAAAGATCATGCCAGTGCCAGTTTCGCCACGACCACCAACCACGGAAATGCCGGTCACGGAAATCCGCTGCTCAGCGCTGCCGCTGAAACTCAACACGGCGCCGCGACCAAAGCCACGAACAACCGTGACATCTGAGCCGGCTCCAGTGATTGTCAAGGACTTGCCGTCCACCACCACTGCACCCACGTAGGTTCCTGGGGCAATCCGAATGGTTGCGCCATTGTTGGCAAAGTCAGCGGCGGCTTGGATAGACGAAGCCTCGGTGGGCACGTCAATCACGCCATCGTCAAGAGCATCAAACGCCACGGCAGGTCGAATGAACTCAGCGTTCGCGCCGCGCGTAAAGAAACCACCGCGCATGGCAATGAACACCGCGGCCAGCAAGAAAGTGCCAATACCGGCACTGGTGGCTGCGTGGGTTCCGAAGTGGCGGACCGTTGAGGTTGATGCAATGCGTTTCATGCGGGAACTCCTGAATGCCGGGCGAGAATTTCGCTTGGCACGGAGGACTGTCGGTTCTGCAGAGGCAAGACCGGAGCAAACAACCAGAATTCCGTAAACAATTCAGGTAATTCTGCTCTCCCAAGGGCCCATTTCGGCATCTGGCGCCCGCGGCGGAACAAATTACCGACCACCTACACTGCCAACGTGCGTCCGAACTGGCTGATCGCTCTCCTGTTCTCCACCGCGCTCGCCGTCATGGTGCTGCTCGCTGGCTGTGGATCCGGAGCGAACCCCCGCTTTGATGCTCTGCCAGGGCCAATCAGCACTCTTGACTTGGCGATTGCTGCTGCCGATGAAGCCGCGCCGCTCAGCGCCGACGAGTGGGCCTCGCTGGAATCGATGCATGACCATTACCTGACCGACTTCGACCGCCTCCGCGTTGAGGCGATCGCTCCGCTCGTGCGCGAAGTCCGTGCGCGTGACGAGTCCGAGTGGGTTGGCGACCTGGAAACGCTGGGGCGATTTTCACGCAAGCACGCTGTCGTCCTTGGTCGCATCAAGGCACTTGATGACCGCTTCACAGCTGACGTGTCCGAAGCATTCCATACACGAGCGGCGTTCGTTGATCGCGTGGCCAGCCGACGGGCCGTTGATCGCAGTGCGCGCATCATTCAGGGTCTCTCGAATGGCGACGATCGCACGCCAACTCTGCTTGACCTTGAGCCATCCATACGCGCGCTGGGTCTGAACGCCGCAGAACAGGCGGCAGTGGAGCCAGCACTCGCCGAGTATCGCCGCGATCTTGCGCGTGCTGCGGAACAACTTGCCTCTGCACAGGTGGCCTTGCCGGCAAGCAAACTTGCGGCGCTCAACAGCGCGGGTGTCAGTGCGGAAACGGTCAAGCAACTTGCCGCGCACGTCAAAGAAAGCGACGCTGCACGCGACGCACACGCTCAAGCTGCAGAAGCGCTTTCCGCCGCCGAGCGCGCAGGCATGCGCCCCATCGCCCGCGCGTTTTCCCAGGTAGACGAAGCAAATCGCCGTGGACTGGCGGCCCTGATTGCTGCTCTGCCGCCCGAATCCGCCGCCCGGCTCACCGCCGACGACGAACGCCGTCGCACCAGCACCGATCCGTACATTGAAGGCGGACGCTTCATGCTGGATGTCTACGCACGGCACCCACTTGTTCGAAGCGGGCGTGCCAGCCAGACACGCAACGCTGTCGAAGATGCCCGCACCGCCCTTGCATCCGTCGTGCGTCTCAAGATTCAGAATGAGCGCACCCGCCTCAGTGCGGCGGACCGCGGGGAAGCGCCGACCGATGACGGCTCCAAGGCGCGCTTGGATGCGGAGCAAACCAAAGCAGTCGCAGCCTTCAAGAAACTGCGCGCCGCCGCCGAGCGCGAGATTGATGACGGCACCCAAGAGCTTCTGGATAAGAGCATCGGTACCACTTCCGATGAAATGCGCGAACTGCTGACGCCGATGTTGGGCGCAGGCAATGCCGACCGAGTGGTGCGCGCGGCCGGCCGCGGGATCTTCCGAAGCTCCCGCGAGCGGAGTGAAGTGCCATGGAACACGGACCACTCCATTGCCGAGCAATTGCTGCTTGCGCCCGGCATGGACCACGAAGCCTTTCATCTGGCCGCTCGCGCGGTGGGTGCCAAAGATGATGATCCACTGGTGGAGCAAATCTGGGATCGACACCAAGCCCGCGTTGATGCGCTCCTGGTGCGGCAACGTGAGCAAATGCGCGCCCTTGAAGCAAAGTCATCCGAGGCCGCCAACCGCGCCACCGAAGATCCCACCGGGTTTGAACGGTCGCTCGGCGAGTATTTGCAATCCCTGCTCGCCGCCGATGGAGAGCGGCGCCAAGCGGATGATGAAACTTTCCGCGAAGTTGCCATCGCCATTGGCCTTTCGGAAGATGACGCTCGATTTGTTCTGGCTCGAGCGGTCTCTGCTTCTCGCAGAGCATCGCTTCCATGGCAGCGCTTTCGGCAAGCGTGGCTCCTTGGTCCACTGTGGGAGTCCGATGCCGATCCAATATCAGCGGCGCTGATGCTGGAAAATGAGGTGGAACGCAACGCCGCACTAGTGTTGCTGACTGCGCATGCTGAGCGCTTGAAAACCAGTGCCGATGAAGCACGCCGGGTCGGACTGGAAGCGCTCCGCGACTTTCTTCTGTTTGGCGTGCGTGCTAAGCGTGACGGGAAGGATGGCAGTCCCGAGTCCTTCCGCAACGCCCCCGAAGTGCGCGGCATTGTCACACGCGTCCATCAGGCTGGAAAGGCGCGACGCCAATCGCAGCGAGACGCCATCGCTTCAATTGCCGCGATGGACCAAGCGCTGGGCGAACGACTGACCGCCGCGTGGTTGAACGCCACGTTCCCGCAGTTCTTTGCGGAGGGACGCGCACGACGCGATGCGGCGGACCTTGCTGATGCAGGCAGTCCCGCCACTGCAAGTGATGCAGCTTCAGCAGTCCTTGACGGCGGAATCGATCGTTGGAAGATTGTTGATCAAGACATGATCCGCCGTCTCACGGAATGGCAAGATGCCCGACGTGAAACACCCGCGCCTTCCGATGGCGCCGAGTTAGTGACCGCAGCTGCCACGGATCCAGAGCTTGCTGCACTCCGAACCCTGCGCGACGAAAACGCCTGGCGATTGCTCCGCATGGCAGCGTCTGCGCAAGGCCAAGCCCCGGATGCGCGCATGCGTAACGATGACGGCGCGGGCGCAGTGCCACGTCCCGCAACCTGGGCGCCGTGACCGTTTGCAGCCGCTGATCATTCCCGTGTTTGCCGGGCCGCCCTTACTTGCGATCGCGTCCCGGCGCTTGTCCATGCGTGCCAGCGCCCTGTACCACATCGTCCACCTTCTTCATGATGAACAGGTAGTTGAATCCGCGCAAGTAGAAGTTCTCTTCAACGGCGGTCTTGCGCCAGTTGCCCTTCTCTAGTTTCTGGTTCTGCCGTACCACGCAGATGATGTCGACAGGCACAAACAGCTTGCGCATCATGGCGAACAATTCAAAGCCAATGGGCATGAATGTTCCTGCGCCACTGCCGGTTGGTGCGCCCTTTTTCTTCTTCCAACTATCGCTCACATAGAGACCCAAATAGCGGCGATTCTTCATCACTCGGTGACATTCAGAAATCACCTTGGTCATCGCCGCGTAGTACGCCTTGCCACCGTCATCGCCGGCAGCGTCAAGCTTGCCGATGCAGCGCGCGTCGTCGGAATATTCAATGTGCGTTGAATACGGCGGATCCAAGAACACGAAGTCCACGCTTCCATCTTCAAGCGGCAACTTGCGCGCGTCGGCTTGCAGAATGTCTTCGCGGCGCGGTACCAAGTCATAACCCTTCACCGGGCGACCAATACTCTTGCACACATCAATGGTGGTGCCACTGCCGCACATCGGGTCAATCACGCGGTCGTTCTCACGCGAGTAACGCATGAGCAATTGCCAGATCACCCACGAAGGCGTTGCGCCCGCGTAATCCTTGTCGCCCTGCATGGTGTGGCGCCTGCCGTCGGCATCAGTCCAGTCGTAATGCTGGCTTGGGTACTCCCACAGCGTTGTTGGCATCACCTGCAGCGGCGGTCGAGTGACACGGGCCGCCCCTTCAGTGCGACCAAAGCGTGCAGGACGATGAGAAGAACCGGGGCGGTCAGGACGAGGCATGTGGCGAGTGTAAATGGTTACCGGCGCGCCAAACCGAGCGAACAATGACGGAAGTGCGTGCGTTGTTGGATACACTCACCCACCCGTGCCACGAAACCTCCGATTCCTGCTTGCACTCATCACCGTGACCCTCGTCGCGGCGGGTGGAGTTGGTCTTCGAGCGCTGCATCTGACGGCCGAATCAACTGCCGGGCACGCCCGCGTTGCCTGCGCAAGCCACACGGAGCACGCTCACCACGACGATACGGCTCGTAACCCTAGCGATCACGGCAGTGGTGATCATGATGATCACGATGGTCATGGTGATCATGATGGTCACGGCGATCATGCTGCTGCCCCACACCAGCACGACGAATCCACCTGCGCCACCTGCGAACTGCTTCTGACGCTCGCAACCACTACGGGTGCTGAGGTACCTGTACCAGCCTTCCACGCGCTTGTAGCCGTTGTTAGTTGGCCGGCACCCGCGCGCAGTGCTGCACCGCTGCCGATCTCGGCGCTCGCGGCTCGACCACCCCCAACCTGCTGACCTGATGTGCCGCGTTGCCTGAAGGGCAATGCCGTCCGGCGCTCGTGCGCACGGACACTTCTACGCACACATTGCGTTTCTGCATCAGCAGAACGCTGAAGGTCGGCATCCATATGCATTCTCGTTTTGACTGCAGAGCGCAACGCTCGGCATTCACCATCATTGAGTTACTTGTTGTCATCGGCATCATTGGCGTCCTCACGGGCGTCATGATTCCGGCGATCTCCAGCGCGCGGCGTACAGCCTTAGCAACGGCAGATCTCTCGAACCTCCGCGGGCTCACTGTGGCACACTTTGCCTACATCAATATGAACGAGGAACGGTTTGTCGATGTTGGACTTCCGCACGGTTCGTTTGCCAATGCACAGAACTCGTTTGTCGAACGGCTCCGCCCGTACTTCGGGAATAGCCCGATTGCGCTGAAGAGTCCGCTTGATCAAAGTCCGCACTGGCCACTTGAGGCTGGTGGGGAAGGCGAACCCGTGGGCAACAGCACTCCCGCGCTGTATCGACGAACCAGCTATGGAATGAACAACTACCTCTCGCGCACCTACTCCCCACTGGTTGCCCTTGATGGACCAGGAGCAGGTGCCGACCGGCTTCAGCAGGTGCAGAATCCTGACCGGATCGTCTGCTTCCTGCTGATGGCGGAACAAGGCAGCTTTGCCTCGGCCGACCATCCGCATATCGAGGACTGGGCTTCAAGCCCAGACCCCGCCCAGACCGCGGCTTCGCAGGTACAGATCAATGCGATCGACCGGCGGACTCCTGGTAGCGGAAGCCAGAGCAATTATGCGTTCGTGGATGGGCACGTTGGCACCCTGCAGTTTGAGGATGTCTATCGCAGCATGCAGGAAAATAAATTCGACCCTGATTTGAACTGATCTGCACTGATCTGCACTGATCTGCACTGATCTGCATCACTACATCAATTACGGAGACATGACATGCAACTTCACATTCAATCGCTCAGCACGTGCTTTGCGGTCATCCTGACTGCCGCGGCTTCCGCATCCGCACAACACACGGGTGATATTGGCTTGCGGACCGTGGACGGTCGCGTAGCCACGACGGCTGTGACTGCTACCGGATACGGCGAAGACCAACGCGTCTTTGCTGGCGCGTTCGGTGATACGGGTTCCACGTGGTTCACTAGCAATCCAGGCTATGACGCCTTACCTGGAACTTTCGCAGCCGGCACCCGAATCGGATTCCGATTTACTGGACCAATCTTGGTCTGGGATGGCGCCACATTTGTGGAAACATCCGCTGCTGGCCCACTTACTGGCGAACGTCTGCGCATCTCCTACCTCACCGCCAATGCCACAAGTTCAAGCGGTCCGGTTGCTGGCTTTGATCTTGCAGTGCAATCCGATGGCGGTTGGCATCGGCATCTTTCCATGACATTGCAGCCAGCGGCAGGCTCGGCAACGCCCGATGTAGGCGTGTATCTGGCACCGTTTGAGATGTATTCCACCTCGCCAACACTGCTGCCCTCGCAGGAGTACTGGATCATTTTGAATGGTGGTGCATCACAGGCAACCTTTGACGAGGCATTTGCAGCGGCACAAGACGCCATGAATCCACCAGCTTGCATTGGCGACCTCAACGGTGATCAAACCGTGAATGGCGCTGATCTTGGCATGCTTCTTGGTGCATGGGGATTGTCCGGCAGCGCAGATCTTGACAACAGCGGCGCTGTTGATGGTGCTGATCTCGGCACGATGCTCGGCGCATGGGGGGCGTGTCCTTAATGCAAGCCAGTGCGCTGTCACTCAACCCTACGCAACACATCACAATGTTGCACAACCTCCCTTTGTTCACTTCTTTCTTTTCATTCCCTTTCTTTCAGGAGTTTCTCATCATGTCACGTACTTTCATTGTCTCTTCCATCGTTGCCGCCTCCATTGCATCAGTGACCTTCGCAGATAAGAAGGAGCCGCATGCAGATATCTGGGTCACCGCACTCGGCGGTTCGCTTGTCACCGGCGGATGGGACCACATCACTGGCGAAGTGATCGCCCCATCGCTTCGCGTCTTTGAAGGTGAACTTGGCCTTGACCCGCTGTTCCCATTCTCCGGTGATGCACCAGGAATCGGATCAGACTTAGTAGGCACCACGCTCACGATGAACCTGCTCCAGGGGATCAGCGTCTGGAACGGCAGTGGGTACACCGCGTCGCCGTATTCCATGTTGGCTTCCTATGCCGGCCAGGATGCATCGAGCATCGCTGGTGGTTCGTTCAGTTTCCTTGTGTCGCAAGGCCTTGACCTGCACCCCGAGTACACACTCCTCGGTACCGGCGGCGCAGATCCGGCCAACGGCATCTACCTCGTCTCATTCACCATGGGCGCACAGGGCTACGCAACCAGCGACACCTTCTGGGCAGTGCTCAACCTGAATGAATCGGAGGAAGCGCACGGCGCAGCCACCGCTTGGGTTGAGGCGAATCTCGTCCCAGCGCCCGCTGCGTTGGTACCGATGATGCTCGCGTTTCTTACTTCGGGGCGTTCCAGAACACGGCGTCAATCGACGCGGGCTGCTTGCTGATAGTCCCTAACTCTTGCAGTTGAGCGACCAGCGTCGTCCAACGTTCGCTGCTCATGCTGCCGATCTCGTGCGCCCCGGTTCCGGGCGGGGCCACGAGGTCGCGCTGTTTTTCTGCAGCAATATTCATCGCTTCGACGCTCATGGCCGGATTGAGTTTGGAAATCTCAACGTTGTACTTGGCAGGATCCGCCAGGTAACGCGTCCAACCCCCGCGCAAGGCGCGCACTAACTTTGCTGCCACTTCTCGGTGCTCAGCCAGCCATGACGCCTTGGTCACCACCAACACGGCGTACGGGTCGTAGCCACTTGCAGCGAGTGAGAACACCCGCACCGGAACCTTCTTCAGTTCCATCTGCACCGGTTCCGCGGTGACAAAGCACTGCTGCCCCTGCACCGCACCACGTTCAAATCCTGCAAGCCCTGCGCCGGTGGGAACGATGCGCACCTTGCTATCCGGAATCTTCTTGCTCAGGTACTTGAGGTACGGCAGCCCCGCTTCCACCGCTACGGTTGCGTCTGACTTCCACAACTCTTCCAATGAAGTCCACGGCGCATCGGCTTTCACCATGATGCCCATCGGGCTGGTCTCGAAAACAGAAAACACAGCCGTGAGATCGCCGCCCTTCTCATTGAGCGTGAGCATCTGATCTGCCGATGCAATGGCGAACTCCACCTGCCCACTTGAAGCCATCTGCGGCGCGGGCGTTCCTGCCGCACCTTTGATGATCTCCACGTCAATGCCTTCTTGCGCATACAGCCCGTCTTGCAACGCAGCGTAGAAACCGCCAAATTCCGGCTCGGGAACCCAATTCAATTGAATACGAACACGCTCGCCACTGGCGGTGTTCGCAACACCTGCGTTCGGGCGATTCAGCACGTACAGCAGGATGAGGGACACCACCACTGCGTCAACAAGAATGAAACCGATCAGTAGTTTGCGGCGGTCAATATTCATGCGGGAAGCCTAGCGCGGTCACCCCGCCGAGGCATGCCACCGACGCAGCAAAATCCAACCCACCAGACTGACCACCCCAAAGAGCGCGAACCCCACCAGGGCGGCCACGCTCACTGCGGCAAACACCAGATCGGTGCGATTTTCGCGGATAGCACTGACAATCAGAATTCCTACCGGCGACTGATCCCCAGCGAACGCACCAACAAATTCTCCAACAATCGCGCCGATGACCGAGAGCCCCGCGGCGATGCGCAGCCCGGTGACGATGGACGGAATCGCCCACGGCAACTCCAACTTCCACCACCGCTGCAAACGCGAGGCGCGATTCACTGCAAAGAGTTCCACCAACCCAAGATCCGTGGAACGCATTCCATCAAGCGTGGCCGCAAGCACCGGAAAAACTGAAACGATCACTGCACTGGCAATACTGGTTCGCGCTCCGTACCCGCACCACACCACCAACAGTGGCGCGATCGCCACCAGTGGCACCATCTGTAAGAGCGTGGCAATGGGGTACAGCCCGCGCATCAGAAACTTGCTCGCTGCCAGCATGCTGCCCAGCGTCACGCCGATGACTGCAGCCATCAGAAATCCAAGCACCGCACTACTACCAGTCATCCACGCCGCTGCCAGGAGCGCGTGACGTGATTGAATCATGGCATGAACAACTGCCAGTGGCGCGGGCACCAGAAACTCGCTCGGCGCAAAGAGTGACACGGCGCCCTGCCACGCCGCCAGCAACACCACGACCACCGTCAACGATGGAACCACTGCCTGCGCAGCACGCATCACAACGGACGACACTGGCGGCACCGCGCGCTTGGAATCGCTTCTACTCATCGCTGCGCCCCCACCATGGCTTCGCCCAAGGAGCGCAGCACTTCAGCGTTCACTGCAGCAAATTCAGGAGTAGCACGCAACAACGGGGAGTGATGGGCGAATGACGGCGTGAACTGCGCAACAATGCGTCCCGGCGCAGGGGCCATCACCACTACCTGTTCGGCAACGTAGGTGGCTTCCACAATCGAGTGCGTCACCATCACAACGGTCATTGCTAGTTCAGCCCAGAGTGATCGCAAGAGATCATCAAGTGCATGACGCGAAATCTCATCAACCGCCCCGAATGGTTCGTCAAGAAGTAACAGTTGCGGCGCGGTCACCAGCGCACGCGCGATGGATGCACGCATACGCATGCCGCCGGAGAGTTGCCCCGGAAGCTTGCGCGTTGCACCGCCAAGTCCAACGCGTGTCAGCATGGCCGTGGCACGTTCGATTCGCTCAGCAGGTGCGACGCCGGCAAGTTCCAGCGGCAGCGCCACGTTGTCAAGCACTGTTCGCCACGGCAGCAAACGTGCCTCTTGAAATGCAAATGCGGTACGCGGCTGCTGCAGCGCACCGGCAGCACCATGAAAGATCACGCGGCCGCTTGTGGGATGATCAAGTCCGCCGATCAACCGAAGCAGCGTGGTCTTTCCACAACCGGATGGCCCCACCAGGACCGTCATCGAACCAGCGCGAATATCAAACGAGGCGCCGGCCAATGCGACAAAGCCGTCGTCATAGACGCGACCAACCTGCGAGATTTCAATCCGCTGGAGCACGAAGGAATACTACGCAGTCCGAAGGAACAGCAACAAGCCACGCACTTGGTAAACGCGCTTTAAGACGCCTTCACACGCACACGAGCACCCGGAACCGCACCTTCAATGGAGCTGACCAAGGCATCGATGTCAAACTCCGAAGCCGTCTGCCCAAACATCTCTATGGTGCGCTCCGTGCTATTAGGGGTCGCACGAAGTACCGAGAAATGCTGCTCTTGCAAGAGCGTGGTGATCGCCGCCTGCACTTGGGCCAGGTCCCCATTCTTGCGAACCCGAACGCGCACGTGCACAAACGCCGTGCTGTTCATCCACCAATTGGCAATGAACACCACGGTCAATGAAAGTGCCACCAATGAGTACTCGCTCATGCCGCATGCCAGACCCAAGACGGTGGCAATGATGGCCACACCCGTCTGCCGCGCGTCACCAAAGATGGTGCGGAAACGGACCAAGCCTCCGATACCAAACAAGACTAATGCGATCTCGGCTCCCAGTAGAAACTGTTCGCTCGATTGCACCAACTCTGCCGCAATGCAACCAACCAACGCGCAGATCACGGTTGCCTTGCGAGTCTCGGCAACACCCACTGGATCAAAGCGAACCGCGCGCCGCGGCGAAGCCGTTAGCGTCAGCGCCACGCCGATGGAGCACACCAGTCCCAGCACCAAGTCCGTCACATACGGAGCGTGCCGAAACAAGGTGAGTGAATTGGTAATGACGCGCCAATCATCGGGCCCCGGCAATTTGGACGACGTGTGCGAAGACGGCGAGCCTCCGGCCAGAATCGATAGTTCCTTCTCTGCTTCATGCTTGCCGCCACTCATGGCCGCAGCGCTGGTCTCGCGGGGGCGATCGCCGATTTCCAAGCCCAGGTCATTGGCACTCTCAATCAGTGCATCGGTGCCACTGCGACCACGCGAGCCATCCGTTGTCCGCGCTGAACAGGCGGCAATCAGCACGAGTGCAACAATCGCCGTGATGAATGGAATTGCGCCCCGGCGCAACGAAGCGAGCGATGCAATGCGATCGTTGAGTGTCATGCGTACCTCCATGTACACACGCATCGTCCCCGTTTGGCGGTAATCTTGCAAGTGCAACATGAAGCGCGAAGCATCCATCGGCGTGTTTATTTCAGCGGTCGCCCTCATTGGCATGCTGTCGATCCCCTATGTGTTTCCCCTGATTGAGGAGGGCAAGTACCTCCGGGAGCGCGCTGCGGCTGAAAGCGATGCCACCGCGGAACGCGCTGGAACCGTTGCCGACGGAGTTGCCCTGGCGGCAGGCGAGCGGGCGCACGGGCACGAACTGGCCCTGACCGCCCCGCACTGGTACGTCACCGTGCACGGCGATGCCGGCGCACTCGCACAAGTGTTTGCCATCGACGGAAGCGGCAAGGTCATCGGGCCGATCCTGGGGCCAATCCCCGCCAAGGAACCACCACTCAGCGAGTTACGAGGAATGGAAATTCTTGGAAACGGCGACCTCGCCGTGATGAGCGCCAAGCGTGAATCCACCAGGGTGATCGTCTTTGGCACCCCCGATGATCGCACTGGCATCCGGCCCTACAAAGCCACATGGATTTCTGGTGGAACAGCAAATCCCGGGATGGTGCACACCTACCAAATTGATGTTGGACCAGACGGTTCGTTGTACGCGTCCAACCAAGACACCAACACCATCACTCGCTACCACGGACTTGGTCGCGGCAACGCCGGCAAACCACTCCCGGTTGCCAGTGGTCTTGAAGAATTCGGAACGCTTCCGCCCGGCACCGTGGTTCCCAACAATCAGCAGTCACCGGAAGGGCTGGGGTTAGTCCGCGGCTTCACGTTCGGGCCCGATGGGTTGCTGTACGTGTGTGACCGCGAACGCTCGCGTATCGCCGTCCACGATCCCGTCACCGGTCGCTATGTCCGCAGTGAAATGACTGCGGCCACCGGGCTTCAGCATCCAATTCAGGCCATGTTTACCGCTGATGGCCGCGACCTCTTGGTCACCGACAATAAAGCCAACTGCGTGTGGAAACTGGTTGTTGAAACCGGAAACATCAGTCAGCTTGTGCAACCCGGCGATGGCGGACTCAGTGCTGCAAGTTCCATTGCCGTCCGCGATCACGTCCTGTACGTGGGAAGTCGACTCACCAAACAGATCCTGAAGTTTGATGCGAAGAAGGGAACATTCCTTGGCGTGTTTGCCAACCTTCCATCCAACCCGGAGTTCTTCATTCCGGTTTCGCAGCAGTGATCGTCCAGCAACGGTGAATGCGCCGATTGCGGAAATCATCAGGAACTGTTCGCTCACTGATTTCGCGCGACACAAATCCTGCTGGTAATTGCGCGGGATCAAATTTCAATTGCCGTGAGTTGCTGCTGAAATACAGCCAGCCGCCGGGCGCTAACCACTGCGTGGCCAAGGCAACCAAGTGCGGCCAGTCACGGTCAACAGCAAAGCTCTCTGCCTCCATGCGCTTGGAGTTTGAGAACGTCGGCGGATCAAGCACGATGTAGTCGTACCGCTCATCCGCGGCGGGGCCTGCTTGCAAGAACTGCAAGCAATCAGCCTTGACTAACCGGTGGTCCGGCCCAAGAGCAAACCCATTCAGTTCCAGATTGCGCCGCGTCCAGTCTTGATACGTCTTCGACATATCAACGGTGGTGGTTCCCGCCGCGCCACCAGCACGCGCATACACCGTGAAACTTCCGGTGTACGCAAACAGATTGAGAATGCGTTTGCCTGCCGCGTAATGGCGAATGATGGAACGCGTCTTTCGATGGTCAAGGAACAACCCGGTATCCAAGTAATCCGTGAGATTCACTTCGAATTTGAGCCCCTGTTCCTCCACCGTGCGCACCATGCCCGTATCACCGACTCGGTCATATTGCTCAGTGCGGTCCTTGATTCGACCGCGGTACTTCATGTGCAACTTTGATCCAGAGAGTTGCAATCCATCAAGTATTTCGCCTTCGCATATTTCTTCAAAGGCACGAACCTTCTCCGGCGTGTCATCGCGCGTGCGCTGATACACCCACGCCACTGCCTCGCCGTCATACCAATCGACGATCGCAGGAAACTCGGGAATGTCCCGCTCATACAGCCGGTAGCAGGTGACGCCACTTGCCTTCGCCCAACCACGCAGGTGGCGAAGTTGTTTGGAAAGTCGGTTGGCAAGCATCAGCATGTGGGTTCTCCAACGACCGCGCCAATCGCGCCACCGTCGGACATCGATTCCAAGTCAAACACCACCTCCATCGGCGACCACCACGCGTCGGCACGTGCGCCGGGCACGGGACGCTGGAATCGACGCATCAACTCGTCCCACTTCCGGCACTCTGGATCAGCGGCGTACTGCTGGTAGTCGCGGGCTGGATCAAAGCCATCAGGACCTTCGCAATACATAAAGAGCCGAGTTCCATGCCGAAAGATCCGCATCCGCTGCATACCGGCGGCGCGCAGTGCAACCACCACCTTTGGCCAGACGGCGCGGTGGTGCTCCTCATAGACACGAATCAAATCCGGGTCATCAAGTAAATCAATTGCCTGCGCAAAGAACTGCATACGGGTGAGGCTACCGCGCGCGCCTTCCGTACACTCGCACCACGCATGGCACGCGAACGCACCACTCGCTCCCCGGTTACAGCACGCGTTCCACGCGCGGCCGCACTTCCAGCCGCCCCGCGCCTAAAACGCTCGGGCGCCGGGCTTGCGCCGTGCGGGTTTGATCTCTTGGTGCTCACAGTGGCCAACGATGTGCAGCGGCGTTACGCCGAACAGATGCTGGACATCCGCCAGACGCTCGGCACACTCCCGCATGGCCTAGAGACACTGGTGATTGCCGATTCCGCCGGCAAACGAATCGGTAGTGGCGGCAGCACCCTCCTCTGTATGGCGGAGCTGGCGAAGCGCGGCATGCTGAAGAACGCGCGCGCGCCAGTGAATGGCCATCGCATCCTCATCCTCCACTCGGGCGGCGATTCGCGGCGCCTTCCATCATGGAGCGCTCCCGGCAAAATCTGGGTGCCGCTGGGGCGCACCGGGCGTGCCAAGAGCGTTCGCGGAAAGCCGAATGCAACCGCTACTCGCGGCACTGCGCCCATCGAGACCCCGGCCCATGGACTTGGCCCCTTCAATGTTCCCACGCTCTTTGACCTGATTCTTGCGGAACTCTCGCGCCTCACGCTTCCTACTGCCGGCGGAGTGCTCGTCGCCAGCGGCGATGCGGCACTGCGACTTGCCGATGAGCACATCACGTTTTCCACCGGCGGCGCGACGGTGCTCGCCTTCCCCGGCGGGCCAGATCGCGCTGCGCGACACGGCGTGTTTGTTCTTGACAAACGCAACCGCGTGGTGACCACGCTGCAGAAACCATCGCGAGTGCAACTGCAGTCCGCCGGAGCGCTGTCCGCGAGCGGCCACGCGGCGATCGATAGCGGAATCTTCTTCTTTCCAACTGCAGCATGCCACGCACTTCTCCGCGGCGCCGGGGCAGAACCGCGCACCGGCCGCGCGCCTGCCGGATCACTTCTTGCAGAACTCACACGCGGAAGTGCGAGCCTTGATCTCTATCAAGAGATCGCCCATGCCATGTCAAGCAGCGCGGAGCGCGCCACGTTCGTGACTCGATTTGCTGCTGGCGGCAGCATCGCCCGCGAGCGCATGCTTGGCAAATTCTTCACCGCAACACATCAAGTAGCGCTGCACGCCACCCTCCTCAAGAAGGGAAGTTTCCTTCATCTTGGCACCACGCGGGAACTCATCGAACGACTTTCGTCAACCATGCCGGAGCGCATGTTTCCTGACCTACTCAACAAGCGCACGCACACGGGAGCAGACAGCGTGCTCGCCCTGGAAACCGGTAAGGATGCGCATGCCCCGCGCGGCATCGCTCGTTACGCAGTGCCAATCGGAAGTACGCAACAGTGCTGGGTATTGCATGGCATTGACGACGATTGCAAGACCTCCGCAAGCGATGGCGGAACCGTGTGCGGCAAACCACTGCGGACGTTGGAACTGCAAACCGGCAGCAGCGCCCGCGCCATCTGGGGCAGTGCACCACACACGCTGTGGAACGCACGGATTTATCCCGTTGGTAAGCCAGATGATGCATGGCGCGCCATGCAATGGATACTTGGAGAGACGCGCGCTCCAGCCGCGTGGCGACGCATGCGCAAACTGTCGCTTGCAGAATTGATGCTGCTTGCAAATCCAGATGCACTCGCACGGGGGCACATCAACGCGCAGGCATACGCGCCGTGGCGCCCGACTGCTATGACGCCGCTTGATCGCGCCCGCGAGTATGCCGCGCGCGCTGCCATTGCTCAATCAAGCACCGCGCGAACGGCTGCGCGAACGGCGGCGATGTCTGCCGTCGGAGTGGCCGTCGCGCGCGACGCACTCATGCCGCGTGAAGTACGCGCCTTTGCAGTACGCCAAGATCAAGCAGTCTGGGCCAGTGCGCCCGTTCGCATTGACCTTGCCGGCGGATGGAGCGACACGCCTCCACTCTGCATTGAGCACGGCGGCAGCGTGGTGAACGCAGCAGTCACGCTCGGCGGAACGCTTCCCCTGCAAGTCATGGTTCGCGTCACCGATACCCCGGAAATCACTGTGCACTCCGTTGATTCAGGGCGAACCGGCCGGTATCGAAGTACCAGCGAACTTCTTGATCATCATGATCCCGCGGTATGGGATGCACTGCCGCGCGCAGCGCTGGTACTCAGCGGGCTTGTGCCGCGCGACCCCAAAGCAAATCTGCGCACGCACCTTGAACGCGCCGGCGGTGGACTGGCCATCACACTCTTCAGTGCCGTGCCACGCGGCAGCGGCCTCGGCACCAGTTCCATCCTTGGAGCAACCATGCTCGCCACGCTCGACCGAGTGGCGGGACGTTCCACGGATCCAGAACACGTGGCGCGCAATGCTTCGCTCCTTGAGCAGATGATTCAAACGCGCGGCGGTTGGCAGGACCAAGTGGGCGGACTATGGGGCGGCATCAAATTGTGCACCACGCGCGCCGGCGTTCATCAGGTTCCACACGTGGCCCCCATCGCCGCTCCGCCCGCCTTCGTACGCACATTGCACGAACGCGCGGTGCTCCTCTATAGCGGTCGGCGGCGCATGGCCCGCGACATTCTGGAAACCGTGGTGCTTCGTTACCTGCGCGGCGAGCACTCCGTGATGAACGCCCGCGCACGACTGGTGGCCGGCGCACACGCCATGGCAGACGAGATCGCCCGCGGCGATGTGTCAGCCTTCGCCCATCGCCTCGCGGAATATCGGGAACTGAAGCGAACCGTTGACCCCGCGTCAGTCACCCCGGAAATTGAGGCCAACGTTCGCCAACTGGGCGATCGGGTCGCCTCCTGGTCCATGGCTGGCGCTGGAGGGGGTGGATTCCTGCTCCTCCTGTGCCGGTCTGCCTCGGCCGCCCATTCAGTCCGAAATCAGCTCGAATCCGACCCTGGCCATCCACTGGCTCGGCCGTTTGCCTTCGAACTTGACCCCGGCGGCCTGCGCATTTCGGTCTTGTGAGCACCATCGCCTCAGATTGACTGATAATGTTGGCAATTCAATCCGTTGGCAATGACTCCACCGCCCCGCCGTCAAGTCTGACGTTCGGTACAATCCCAACCTCATCTGAGGGCCTTTCGGCCCTTGAACACACCCGTAGGACGAAAAAATGGCCAAGGCCCAAAACTGGACCCGATTCATCGTTCCCGCCACGCTCGCCGCGCTGGCGGTCGCGCCCGTTGCATTCGCAAGCGAGGCTGACCTGCAACTGCCTCCCATCGACGACAAGATCGTCTTCAGCGTGTTCGGCAAGCCGATCATGGGCGCCACGCTCATGTATGCGGGTCTTGTGGTCTCGCTGGTCGGAGCCCTGTTCGGAGTCATCCAGTACGTCCAAGTGGACGCGCTGCCGGTGCATCCGTCCATGCGCAACGTTTCCAACATCATCTGGGAGACCTGCAAGAGTTACCTCGCGCAGCAGGGCAAATTCCTGGCGCTCCTGTGGTTCTTGATCGCCGGTGCGATGATCGTCTACTTCGGATTCCTGAATCCGATTGGCGCCGCGCACGGAGCAGTACCCGTTGAAGGCGCTGCCCCGCAAACGAGCCACGTCATGGCCGTTGGCATCGTCCTGCTCTGCTCGATCTTGGGCATTCTCGGTAGCTACAGCGTGGCATGGTTCGGTATCCGAATCAACACCCGCGCCAACAGCCGCACCGCGTTTGCAAGTCTGCGCGGCGACGCCCTGAAGACCTTGGCTATTCCGCTGCAGTCCGGCATGTCGATCGGCATGCTCTTGGTCAGCGTTGAGTTGTTCTTCATGATCGGAATCATGATGTTCATCCCGTCGGAACTCGTGGGTGCAAGCTTCATCGGCTTCGCCATCGGCGAGAGCCTTGGTGCAACCGTGCTGCGCATCTGCGGCGGCATCTTCACCAAGATCGCCGACATTGGCAGCGATCTCATGAAGATCGTCTTCAAGCTTCCTGAGGATGATCCGAAGAACCCCGGCGTTATTGCTGACTGCACCGGCGACAACGCTGGTGACTCGGTTGGCCCAACCGCTGACGGCTTTGAGACCTACGGCGTCACCGGCGTTGCATTGATCGCATTCTTGGCCTACGCCCTCGGCGGCGGCTCGCCTGATGAGAAGACGATGTGCATGCAGCTCATCGTTTGGCTGTTCACCATGCGCGCGCTGATGATCATCTGCAGTCTCGTCAGTTACTACATCACCGAAGCGTGGTCCAAGGCATCGTTCTCCGGTAAGAAGGAGTTTGACGAGGAAGCACCGCTGACTCGCTTGGTCATCGTGACCTCGATCATCTCCATCATCGCCACCTTCTTTGCCAGCCATGCGCTGCTTGGAACGCTGACGTACATGGGTTCAGAACTCAAGGACCTGTGGTGGATCTTGGCTTCGATCATCAGTCTCGGAACCGCTGCGGGAGCCCTCATCCCTGAGTTCACCAAGGTGTTTACGAGCACCAGCTCCAAGCACGTGAACGAAGTGACCAACGCATCTGCACAGGGCGGCGCCAGCCTCAACATCCTGTCCGGATTCGTTGCAGGCAATTTCAGTGCTTTCTGGACAGGCCTCCTGATCCTGGTGCTGATGGCTGCTGGCTGGAAACTCAGTGGCAACGAAGATTTGACCCTGCTCATGCCGCTCGCTTACCGTGACTTTGCTGCACCGATCTTTGCGTTCGGTCTGATTGCATTCGGCTTCTTGGGCATGGGCCCAGTGACGATTGCCGTCGATAGTTTCGGACCAGTGACCGACAACGCACAAAGCGTGTTTGAACTGAGCCGCATTGAAGCAGTCCCCAACATCAAGGAAGAGCTGAAGCGCGATTACGGCATCCATGCCGATTTCGAGCACGCCAAGCACCTTCTTGAGAAGGGCGACGGCGCAGGTAACACCTTTAAGGCGACTGCCAAGCCAGTGCTCATTGGTACCGCAGTCGTTGGTGCAACCACGATGATCTTCGGCATCATCCTTGCCCTCAGCAAGAACAAGATGATCGTGCCAGAAGGCAAGAACATCGAGAGCATCCTGAGCATCGTGCGACCAGAAATCCTGCTCGGTCTTCTCATGGGCGGCGCAGTGGTGTATTGGTTCACGGGCGCATCGACGCAGGCGGTTGTCACGGGCGCATACAGCGCGGTGGTCTTCATCAAGAAGAACATCAACCTTGA
This sequence comes from Phycisphaera mikurensis NBRC 102666, assembly GCA_945890745.1. Taxonomy (GTDB): domain Bacteria; phylum Planctomycetota; class Phycisphaerae; order Phycisphaerales; family SM1A02; genus UBA966. Next base: position 11,858 of record CAMDCW010000007.1, on the reverse strand, counting down.
CAAGGCCGAGGCGAGCATTCAGGACAGCAAGGAAGTTGTGAAGATCTGCACCATCTACGCGCAGCGTGGCATGTGGTACATCTTCTTGGCGGTCTTCTGCCTCTCGCTTGGTCTGCCCTTCTTCAGCCCGGTGTTCTTCATCGGTTACCTGATCGGCATCGCGTTCTTCGGCCTGTTCCAGGCAATCTTCATGGCGAACGCCGGTGGAGCATGGGACAACGCCAAGAAGATCGTGGAAGTGGACATGCGCGCCAAGGGCACTGAGTTGCACGCGGCGACCGTGGTCGGCGACACCGTCGGAGATCCCTTCAAGGACACCTCCTCGGTCAGCCTCAACCCGGTGATCAAGTTCACCACCCTCTTCGGACTCCTGTCCGTCGAAATCGTGCTGACCATCCAGAACGAGGCACTCAAGATGTGGATCGGCCTCGCGCTGTTCACGGCTGCCCTGTACTTCATCTGGGCAAGCTTCTACAAGATGCGTATCCCGGTCGACCAGGCCGACTGACGACGCAACGAAACCTGAACACAACCACGCGGCCCGCTCTTCGGAGCGGGCCGCTTTCATTCCTGCCTATACTCGCATACCTCCAGCATGCTTATCAAACTCGCTATCGCCGCCGTTGCCGCCGCTGCCATCACTGGTGGCGTGGACGCGCCGGCCGTTCAAGACGCAGGCACACTGCGCGAATGGGGCACGCGGCTCGTGGAGTTTGGCCCGATCGCGGTCTTCGTAGCGTTTGTGATCTCGGGCATCGGCCTGCATCTCAGCGAAGACTTCATCTTGGTTCCGGCAGGAATCTTTGCGTATCAACAGTGGGCAGAAACTGGCTCATGGAATTGGTTCATCCAGGCAGCGTTCGCCGCATGGCTCGGAATCGTCATCGGTGATGCGGGATGGATTTGGATCTGTCGCCACTTCGGTGGCAAGTTGCTGGCCTGGCGCGCATTCCGAAAGCTGATCGGCCCGCGAACACTTCTGGAAGTGAAGTATGAGATGGACCGCCGCGGCGCATGGGCGCTGTTGATCGCACGCTTTATCCCTGGCGCACGAACGCCCATGGTGACCATGAGCGGCGTCATGCAACTTTCATGGTGGAAGATCTTGGCCGTGGAAGCGGCGGGTGTACTCATCACCGCCCCACTGCAAATGGGTATTGGCGTTGGTGTGGCACACATTGGCAGCCAGTTTGAAAGCGCCGCGCATCGTTGGATTCTCTACATCGGTGCAACGCTCGCCGTGGTTGGCCTGATGGGCCTGGCGCACATCATCATCTCGCGCCGACGCGGCAAGCATCGCGCGCCGCGCGCACCCATGCAGTGGCTCGCTGGATTTGCTCAACGGGCAGCACGGAAGACCATCGTCACCGTCAAACGTGCCGGTGCAATCACTTCAAGAAACTGAATACAAAGCGTGCCAACGGGCAATCTGGGTGGTTGGTGGTGATGGTGACCACCAGTTGCTCCGGCTTGCCATCGGCACCCAGTGTCACGCCGGGATGAACCCGCCCCGCCGGCGAATTGGCAAACTGCATCGCCTCATAGGTACTGAGCGCCACCTTGCCAACGGCGGCTGGCATGACCTCAAACGAGCCAATCGGTGGATCAACGGCCATCACGGTAACGCTTCTGTGGTCGCCGGAGAACACCTCTACATCAATGGCAAAGTCACGATCGCTCTCATGGACATCCACCACGTCTGGTGAGGCGATCACGCCACGCGTAAATGCAAAGTCAACGCGAACCGAACCGGCGAATCCTCCCTTGGATGCAAACTCAACGGCGGTTGATCGTGACCCGTGACCAGAAGGATGAATGGTCAATTCCACATCACGCTCTGCGCCCGGTCCCAGGGTGCGGTCGCCGATCAGTTTCGCGGTGAGGCAGGCACAATTGGGTGAGTACGCCAGAATCTCTACTGGCTCGGTGGACTGATTGCGAATCTTTGCGGTGCGTGTGAAATCATTGCCGCACGGCTTCACGTCACCAAAGTCCACCTTGCCGCCGACGGTCTGGATCGGAAGCGACGCCAAATATCCGCGGCCTGCCGGCGGGAGCAGCTCCGGCTCAGTGTGCGGGCGGTAGTACAACCCAAAGATCACCGCCATTCCCAGCGAAATCACACCAATAGCAACCACCACCCGGACCACACGAATTGGCTTCTTGGAAGGTCGATCGCTGCCAGCTGCGCGCGTCCCTTCGTCCATTGAGCGTTCACTTTCCATGCCGCAATACTAGCGTCCATTCGCTGCGCGGCTCACGGGCCATCACGCCGGATCCGGCTCGCGCAGTGGCTCAATGTGCCGCAACTTCCGTAACTGCGGAACCGCCATGGCGATCACGCCAAGCACCACCAACGTGCCGATTCCGCCACTGACCACGCTCGCTACTGGCCCAAAGAAACGGGCAACTACCCCGCTTTCAAATCCACCCAGTTCATTTGAGCACTCGATGAACATGGTGTTGACCGCGCCAACACGTCCGCGCAAGTGATCCGGGGTGCGCATCTGTACTAAGACGTGACGAATCACCACGCTAATGTTGTCCGCGGCACCCGCAACTGCCAGTGCCAACACTGCCACCCAGGGCACGGTTGCATATCCAAACACAATGGTCGCGCCGGCAAATGCAGCAACACTCCAGAGAAGCATCGGGCCAGCGTTTCGGAAATTCGGTCGGAATGCCAACCAACCAGCCATGGCAAGTGCGCCCACGTAGGGCGAAGCGCGCAGAATTCCAAGGAGTATCGGTGCCTGTTCAGAACTTGCTCCAAGCAGTTCGTCCGCGTACTGCGGCAGAAGCGCGGTTGCTCCGCCAAAGACCACCGCCAGCATGTCCAAAAGGATCGCTCCAAATACTGGGCGCTCTTGCCACATGTGTGACATCCCCGCGAACATCGCCTTGACGGTCACCGCCCTGTTTCCACGGGGCGCAGCGCGCGGCTTCACGGCGGCAACGGTCACCGAGAAGATCACGCAACCAATCGCCGTCAATATGTACACCGGCCATATCGCCGGCAAATAGGCAATCAATACGCCCGCCGTCAGCGGCCCCACGATTGCCGCAAACTGAAAGATGCCACTCTGGTACGTCACTACATTCTGGAAAATGGAGTTGGGAACAATCAGCGGCAAGAAGCCCTGCCGCGCCGGGCCATTGAATGCGCGCACGCACGCACTCAAGACCAACAACACATAGAAAGCAAACACTGGCGCATCCATCCAAGAGAGCAGTGAGAAGCCCACCGCGACCGCCGCAAATCCTGCCTGGGTGGCTACCACGATGGCCTTGCGATCACGGGTGTCCGCCACATGGCCGGCCAGCAGCGAAAGGAGCACCACCGGAAGAGCCCGGCACAGACCCATCACGCCCAGCGCCAGCGGATCATGGGTGCGAGCCCATATCTCCCACGCAATGGCGGTGTTCATCACCTGCAGGCCGGTGGACCCAAACAGGAATCCCACCGCAAACCGCCGGTAACTGGCGATGCGCAATGCCGCAAATGCGTCATGGGCGGCAGGGGGGTGTTGTTCGTGGTGCGGCACGTCGAGTGGGATCCAAAGCCGAATTGCAAAGCGTACCGCGCACAGCCCGGCGCGCCTTATCCTTTACGACCCACGGCCACGCGGCCAACCACCCTCACGACTAGGAATTGACTCATGCGTATTGCGCTTGCTGCTGGCGACGGAATCGGACCAGAAATCATGGCTGCCACCTTGGAACTCTTTGCTGCGGCGGGAGTCAGCAAGCTGGTGGAATTCGTTCCTGTTGAAATGGGCGAAGCCATCTTTGCACGCGGCAACACGCGCGGCATGACTGATGAGGCGATTCGCGTCGTCGAGGATCTTGGCGTTCTCTTCAAGGGACCCATGGCTACGCCGACCGGCGGTGGCGGGAAGTCCATCAACGTCACGGCGCGCAAGATGTGGAGCGCATACGCCAACTATCGGCACTTTCGCACACTGCCGGGCGTGGTCACCCCATACAGCCAGGCGGGCATTCAACTTGACTTTGCCATCGTGCGTGAAAATATCGAGGACACCTACGGCGGTATTGAACATCGCCTCAGTAACGATGTGATGGTCGCCAAGCGCATCATTACCGCGCCGGGCTGTGATGAAGTGCTCCGCTTCGCATTTGAAACTGCCAAGCGCATGGGGATTGACACCGTGCACTGCTCCCACAAGGCCAACATCATGAAGATGACTGACGGCCTGTTCTTGGAACGATTCCGCACCATGGCCTTGGAATACCCAGGCATTGCCGCGCCCGACGTGATCGTTGATGCACTCTGCATGAACTTGGTGATGAAGCCATCGCAATACAAGATGGTGGTGCTCACCAATCTGCAGGGCGACATCGTCAGTGATCTTGCCGCTGGCCTTGTCGGCGGCCTCGGCTTCGCTCCGAGTGCAAACATTGGCCGCAATATCTCCATCTTTGAAGCAGTCCACGGCACCGCGCCAGACATTGCTGGCAAGGGAATTGCCAATCCAACGGCGCTGGTTCTCTCCGGACTGATGATGCTTCGCCACATTGGTCTTGAGAAGCAAGCCGCCACTATTGAGAATGCATTGCTCGCTGCACTTGAGGACGGCGCGCACACCGGCGACTTTGGCGACCGCAGCAAGCCGACCCTGAACACGCATGCCTTCATCAAGGAAATCATTGCGCGCCTCGGTCAGGAGCCGAAGACGGTGAAGCCTGCGCCTGCCGGCACCAGCGACCGCATCACGCGGGTGGCGAATCCAAAGCCAGAGGCGGCCCTGGTGATGCGAACCTTTACCGACGTGAAGAAGGAAGTCGCCGGACTGGATGTCTACGTCGAAGCCGTGCATCCAGCGGCCGACACCGCGGTGCAGATGCAGCACCTGTGCGCAACAAGTCCGTTTCAAATCACTCTCGTTTCCTGCCGCGGAATGCAAGTCTGGCCACGTGGCTCCGCGTTCACCGAGTGCGTCGACTACTGGCGCGTTCGTTTTGAATTGCGTGACGGTCGCACCGCAACGCAAGCGGACGCCATCGCATTGCTTGGCAACATCGCCCAACACGCCGTCGTCAGCGAGTATGAATTGCTGCGTACCTACAACGGAGTGCGCGGTTGGACACTGGCGCAGGGGCAATGAACTGATATGCACCGTCGCGCGCAACAACTCCGCACATGAACAGCCGCGAGCCAATCTCTCGGACGAAGCGCAATCCATTCATGGCGGGGCTACTCAGCCCAACGCAGCGCGCGGCTGCCATGTTGCGCCTGGATGCAGACTGGGCATTGGTTGCATGGGGCGCTGCCATTGGCGTGATCGTGGCCTTCTTAGCGCTCGGATTCATTCTGCCGATTCGTTGGGGCGAACACGCACTTGAGTCCGCACTGCGCGGAAGCCGCGAAAGTGCGGCGCTGATTATTGCGGTGGCCCCCGTACTCGGCGCCATCGGAACGGTGATTGTCTTTGCAATTCTTCCGATGCGGCAGCGCGGGCACGGAGTCACCCAAGTGATGTATGCGGTGCAGCGAACCAACTCGCGCATCCCGCCACTCTTGGCAGTCCGGCAGTGGCTTGCGTCTACCCTCACCATCGTCTCCGGCGGCAGCGCAGGTCCGGAAGGACCGATCGTCACCATCGGCGCAACAGTTGGTTCAAACGTCGCCCGTTTCATGTTGCGACCATCGGCAAGCAACACCAGCACGCTGCTTGGATGCGGTGCCGCAGCTGGACTGTCTGCGGTATTTGCTGCACCGTTAACGGGCATCTTCTTTGCAGTCGAAGTGGTGCTCAAGGATTTCTCCGCGCGCACCTTTGCGCCGATCGTGGTTGCTTCCGTACTGGCATTTGCCACCGTGCAAAGTGTGCTGGGACCAGTTGATTCGCTGTTTGGCCCAGCGGCACGCGAGATTGGACCACGCCTCACCGGCATGACTATGGGGCTTGCACCATTCTTCATGGTGCTCGCCCTGCTGTGTGCCGTCGGCGCGGTGTTCTTTATGCGCTCGTTTGAAGTCATTGAACGCGCGTTTGTGATTCTTCCGGTACCGCGCATGATCAAGCCGATCATTGGCGCCGCCCTGCTGGGTATCGGTGGCGCTGCATGGGTGTGGATGCACCCAGAATCTCCACTGCCACCATTCTTTGGCACCGGATACTGGGTGGCGCGCGACCAAATTGAACACGCCGGACTCGCCACGCCAAACCTCGCCTATGCAGGCATTCTCATGGTCTGGTTCGTTGGCAAAGTGTTCGCAACTGGCACCACGCTTGGTTCGGGATCTGCTGGCGGCCTCTTTGCGCCCAGTCTCGCCTGCGGCGCGATGCTCGGCGGCGCATTCGCGGAAACACTGCGCGCCGCGGGCTTCCAATCAACGCCATCGTCAGAATTAGTGCTTGCCGGGATGGGATGCATGGTGGCCGCCACCACACACGCCCCGCTTGCCGGCGCGATGCTTGTCTATGAACTGTGCCACCAAGAGTCGGTGATCCTTCCGGTGCTGCTTGCCACGGTGATCTCCACACTTGCGTGTCGCGCCATGCATCCATTCAGCGTGTACACGGCTGGATTGGCTGCGCTTGGTGTGCGCCAAGGTGTCGTTGCGGATCTGGTGGAGCTGCGCAAGATGGCGGTGCGTCAGGTCGCACAACTTCCCGGCGTGGTCATCCTTGATAGTGCCTCCGGTACCGCGCTTCTTGAACTGGCAGAGAAGCATGGCGCGCACGATGCGGTGGTGATCGATTCCGACGGTTGCTACCGCGGCATGATTACTGCGCGTGAATTGCAATCCGCGCTCCTTGCTCGCGAAGCGCTTTCCGCCACGGTTGCTTCGGATCTCATGCGCACCGATATCCCTGTCACCACTGAAGACGAGTCTATGGAAATCGCATTCCACAAACTCAGTGCGAAAGATATTGATGCCATCGCGGTGATTGATGAGCCAAGCAAACGGCTGCTGGGCATACTCACGCGCGAGCGCTTGTTACAGGCGTACGGCGGCGAACTGCCAATCAACAACTAATCAATGCGCGGCGCGGCGTGGCGCTTGCCACTCAGATCCTTGCGGCACAAACGCCACCAGGTGATCACTGCCGCCACAACGCAGAGCGCACCCAGGACCGCAAAGATTCGGTTCGATTCCATTCCTGTATTACGCAAGCCAAGAAACATGGCTGAACCGATCGCCGCCATCATGAAGCTCATTCCGTTGGCGGTTCCCAAGCATCGCCCGCGCGACTCGTCCGGCGCCAGCATTTGCAACATGCTCTGCAAGGGAATGATGTAGAAGCCTGCTACCAAACCCGTGCAACTCACCAGGATTGCAACGTTGGTGTACGTGGGCGTCACCAGTCCAAGCGCAAGAAATCCAGCGGCCAGTCCAAGCGCGCCGGCGGGCACAAAGAACCGGCGTCGATGCGGACGATCAAGCCAAGCCGCCAGCACACAACTCACGCCGATCGAAACTCCCAGGCCACCCATCAAGTAACTCACCTTGGCGTTCGAGACGGCAAGAATCTGCGAATAATCCGGGAGCACCAAAAGCGCCACTGCTGCCGCAAAGTAGAAGAATGTCCACGCGAGAGCCACTGCAAGAAGTGGCGAGTGCGACATTTCGCGGATGGTGGTCACATAGGTACTGATTGGATTCCACGCACGCGGCAAGGAGGGCATCTGCGGCCGCAACCGCGGCAGCGTTAAGCACGTCAGGAAGCCAACAAGTACGAGCACCGCCAGTGCAATTCCTGGGAACCATGCGCCCATCGTCGCTGCTGCAATCGATGCGCTGCCGCCCGGATCCACAGTACCGCCAGGAGCAACAAAGCTCTCCTCCCAGTGATCGGCCAAGATGCCTGCCAGAAGTACGCCGAATATCACGGCGACATTCGTGGCCATATTGATCACGCCATTCGCGCGCGCAATCTCTCGGCGCGCCACCAGCTCCGCAATCATCCCGTATTTCGCTGGACCAAAGAACGCACTGATGATGGCAAACAAAATCAACGCGGCCATGGCTAGCCATGCGTGGCCAAATCCAAATCCGAGCGCAGCCAGAATCACTACCCCAAACGCCGCCAACTTCAAGACCACCGTCACGGAGCGTTTGGAATTGCGATCGGCAATGCGCCCTGCCCACGCCGAAAGCAAGATGAACGGCACCGTAAACGCCACGCCGATCCACCCACCGCCGCCTTGACCAAACACAAGTTCCCAAGGCTTACCCGCTGCCACGGCAATGGTGAGAAGCGTCTTCACCACGTTGTCGGTTGACGCCTCTACAAATTGCGTTGCTAACAGCGAAACGAAGCCACGATTCCAAAGTGGAGGGCTTCCAGCAATACCGCGGTCTTCAGTTGGATCATCGAGCATTTGCCGGTCCACTGTACGTGTCACCTCACCATCGGCTGTCGGCGCGGTCACTTCACTGCCTCCGGTCGCACCACACGCTTTGCCGAGCGACCGGCCCCCGGCACCCACGCCGCGGCAGGAATCACCGTTGCACGCTTCACAGAAACTGGACTCACTGGCCTTCCGGTTTCAGTATCCGCAATGGCGCCGCGCTCAGTCGCGATGATTGCCTCCGCGCCTTCGATCGCTTCACCGAACGCACAGTATTGCCCATCAAGCCGCGCCGTCTCTGCGCGCGTCAGCCCAACAAACCACTGGCTACCCGCACTGTCCGGCCAATCATTGCGAGCCATCGAAAGTACGCCAAAATCATGGGCAAGCGTGGACGGCTCAAGCGCAATGTCATAACCAGGGCCACCATCTCCGGTACCAATTGGGTCCCCGCCCTGAATCACAAACGGCGTACCGCCGCGCCCCTTCGGAACCACGCGGTGAATGATCGTGCCGTCATAGAAACCGCTCGCGGCAAGTTCCACAAAGTTGCGCGCGGTGTTCGGTGCCATGTCAGGGCGCATGGCAAATCGCATGGCGCCAGCGCTGGTGTCAAACAGCACATCCATATCAACAGCCACACGAAAACCTGAACGCGGCGCGGGATCTTCCTTGCTCCAGGTTCGCTTCGCTTCCACATGCGCTGCATTGGCAGGATCGAGCAATTGATCGCCCCATCCGATGATGCGCGTGAATTTCGTCTTGCCATCCGGACGAACATCTTGAATGGTGCGAATGGTCGGTCGCCCAAGGAGCGGCACCACCACGAGCGGCGCGTCGGTGGGCACGCCGGCGACAACGGCCTGCACGCGCACGGCGCTGGGAATGTCGCGGAGGGTGGGCAGCAACGCCGCCAAGTCCAACTCGCCGGCAGGCGCCGCCGCGCGCGCGAGGACGCGCCCATCCGCATCCATCATGACCAATTCGCACGCCGACGCTGCGCGAGCGCGAATTTGCCCAGTTGGCCGCGCAAACGCGGCGTCTGGCAGCGGTTCAAGTTGCAGTGCGAACACAGCCACAAGCGGTAGGAGAGCGCCGATCATCGCAGCAGTATGGCGCGTCCCGTACATTCCTGCCACCGATGACTTCCCAAGCCCCCATCATTGTGGTCAGTGGACTCCCTCGCTCAGGTACCAGCCTGGCGATGCAAATGATCCATGCCGGCGGCGTGTCCGCGGTCACCGATGGCCAACGCACCAATGATGATGACAATCCGCGCGGCTACTTTGAGTTTGAGCGCGTCAAGCAACTCAAGTCCGACAAGGGTTGGATTGACGATGCGGCAGGCAAAGTAGTGAAGGTCATCCACATGCTCCTGGCTGAGCTCCCCGACGATCGCCCCTACCGAGTGATCTTCATGGAGCGCGACGTGCGCGAGGTAGTCAAGAGTCAATCAACCATGTTGGCTCGCAGCGGGCGCACCGGCGCGCAGTTGCCCCCCGAGCGGCTGATGGCTATCTACGAACAGCAACTGAAGGTTGTGGAGCAGTGGCTTGCTGCGCGCCCCAACTTTCAAGTACTGCGCATTCCCTACGCCGCGCTGGTCGCCAATCCCCAAGCGTTCGTGCCGCAGATCAATGCGTTCCTTGGAGGCACGCTCAACGAGCAGCTGATGTGCGCCGCCGTTGACCCGAGTTTGCATCGCAACAAGGCGTGAACAGCGGCGATGGTTGAATCTCAAGGCAACGGTGATTGAATCGCCAGGCGACGATGATTTCATCGCAACCGAACGGCTATCGCGGCGCGGGCTGATCACCGCGCGGCGACTGCGCCTCTCCGCGCGGCGCCTTCGTATCTCCGCGCTGTCCGCGCTTCCCACCACCTTCAGTCGGTTTCTCCCCGCGTTCGAGCGCGGCCACTTGTGGCTCACCGATACCCGCGCGAACGTGTTCCTTGAGTACGGCAAGCATGGCTGCCACGCGATCGGGCTGTTCAGCGGACAGGTCTTTCGATTCAGTGCGATCCTTCGCAACATCAAAGAGTTGCACCTGTTTGGTGTCCCAGTAATAGAGGATCTTGAAGTCACCCTGACGCATAGCGCTCTGCGGGTGATCAACCTCCACTCCCATATGCCACACCATGCGATCAATCGGTCGGGTCACCTTCGCGGTTGCGGCGGATGAAGTCAGCACGTTCTTCCAACTACCACCCTCCACACCTGCGGGCGCCACGGTGCCAGCGACTGCAAGGTCAAGCACGGTCGGCAGAAGGTCGTACGAAACCACCGGCTCATTGCAATACTCGCCTGCACGCACACCAGGCCCCGCCACAATCAGTGGAACGCGAATTCCGCCCTCCCACAGATTCCCCTTTCCGCCTTTGAGGTTCTCGGTGCGACCACCATTGTCAGACATGTAAATGACGTAGGTGTTCTTGGCAATTCCAAGCTCTTCAAGATCCTTGAGTACTGCACCGACGCATGTATCAAGATCCTCTGCCATCGCTGCACTCACCGCGCGATCCGCGCCACCCTTCGGGCCTTTGCCGCCCTTTGCATCGGCAGCGCCTGCGCCCTCATACTTCTTGAGCGTCTCTGCAAGCGCCTGCGGCTTCTGATGCACCGCGTAGTACGAAAGTTGCATATAGAAAGGATGCCCTTCCTTGACCTGCTGCTCCATGAATGCATGCGCGCGCTTGGTGATTCCAAATGACTGCTTCGGATCAGCAGGATCCTTGCTATCGCCATCTTCATTCTGGGTGATTCCATCACTCAAGTCATAGCCCATCGATGCTGGCGTCTGTGACCATTGCCACTTACCCAAGTGTGCGGCGTGATATTCCGGGCGCAAACGCTTCAAAGAATTCGCCAGTGAATCCGCTACCGGTGCTGCCCATGTGCGCACTGACTTGGAAGTTGCATTCAGCGAAGTTGTTGTTCGCCCACAAATGATTGAAGCGCGCGAACACTCGCACTTTGGATGCGCCGCATACGCCTGCGAAAAAGTCACGCCGCGGTCGGCCAGCTTCTGCGTATTGGGCGTGTGAGTTGTGCGGCTCTTACTTGCATCATCCCCGGCAATCATGCGAACGGAAAGACCGTTCCATGCTTGGTCATCAGCCAAGATAAACACAAAGTTCGGCAGCGCGGGCGCCGGAGCCGGGACCTGCACTGGAGCCACGCCGAGCGGCGGGGTTGCACTGCGCTGGACCCCACCACCTGCCATCAACGCGATCGCGCATCCAGCACCAATACCCAGTGCGCCGACGCAAGCGAACCGATTGACCATGTTTCCCAAACGAAGCATGCAGGTCCGCATTGCCCCCGATTACGCAGCCAAAAGTCGGGTGACCCACAAATTTCCCCTCCCAGGACCTCAGACCCCCATTCACCCCAGGAAATCGTCTCCCACCCCGGTCAAGTAATTCACCGATAAAAAGCATTCCGGGCACTAAAAACTTGTTCAGAACTGAACTTGCGCTACCTTGGGATGTAGATGGGCGCTTCCCGGGTGCTGTCGCTACCCCGGAAGGTCTAC
>CAMDCW010000006.1 GCA_945890745.1 Phycisphaera mikurensis NBRC 102666 | reverse complement strand
ATACGACAGCATTTCCAGAAAGATATTTCCACAGCCATATGTCTAATAATAACATGTTTTTACCGCATTTAAGGCGACTTTTTTAGAACCTGATTGTCCGATAAGTATATTCGCAGCTCACGATTTCCGGTGCGTGGCATCGCTGCTCGCCCCGGCACTCCCGTCAAGGGCGATCTTGCGAACCAACAAGGTGACTTCTCTTCGAACCGCCCGGAGCTTTACATACAACACCAGAAATCCCGTCGAACTGCCAATCACTAGCAGGTAAAGAAGCAAGTCTGCACCACGGCCAATGCCGAGTGCATGCGCGAGCGCGGTAGTCCAATTTGGAACCACGGTGAACATCGCGCCCAGTGCTATGAGCACCAGAAGCACGGCACCGGTAGCGCGCCCAATGATGTTCTTGGCCACGAGGGCGATGCTGGTGACGGCACCCACGAGTGCGAAGCTGAGTAAGACGATTTGGAACGATGTCATCCGAAGATCCTTGCAATTACATAGTGGAACAGAATGCGGAAACTTTCCGTCGCGCGTTGGCCCTTCGCCATGGAATACTCGGTGTAACGAATGGACGTTGGATATTGACGCACGCGCAGGCCGCTGCTGGCGACGAGGTCAATGAATTGACTGGCATGAGCCATGCGATCAGCAGTGATCTCGCACTTCAAGGCCGCATGGCGGGTCAGCACGCGTAAGCCATTGTGGACATCCGAAAGCATAATGCCGCTCGTAAACCGATGCATGAACGCGGCTCCGCGAATGAGCGCGGCCCGTGAGGCGGGCAGGTTCGACTGACCGCGAAAGCGGTCGCCGAGTGCAACATCGCACTCGCCGCGCGCTACCGCAGCGACCATACGAACGAGGTCTTCGACTCGATGCTGTCCATCGGCATCAAAGTGGGCAACGCGAATTGCCCCCATTTTTAAGGCAAATTCTGTACCTGTTTGTAGCGCCGCACCTTGCCCACGGTTCACGACATGGCGAAGTGCGTAGGGCGCAATCGCACGGAGGTGCTCCCATGAACCGTCTTGCGATCCGTCGTCAACGGCAACAACATTTGGAAAGACCTGCCGGAGTTCAGTCAGCACGCCAGCGACTGTGTTGACTTCGTTGTAGACGGCAACCACCACCCATGTGCCCGCATTTGCCTGTTGATCAATCACTGGTTCATGGTGCATCTGGGCAGTCACGGGTGATTCGAAGGTACCATGCCCACCACTCGATGCTAGGAAATATCCCGCATTCCGATCAGGCGGAAGGATCATGTCCGCCCAGCGCAGACATGAATTCGCTGCACCATTCGGTACCAGCATCGTGGGTGCGTTCGCGCTCTATAGCAGTGCTTTTGCTAGCGGCCGGCATTTGGTTGATGGTATTGGTTGCGTGGCGCGGAGCGCTCGGGGCGGACTTTGTCTTCGACGACATCGTGCGGATATTGGGAGAAGAGCGTCTGATTGTTGCTCCATGGAACTCGTGGCAGACGATGGTCTCCGGCCAGCGTCCGCTGGTGCAATTGTCGCTTGGCTTGAATCACCTGCTGGGGGGACTCAATCCTTGGGGATATCACGCCTTCAACATTCTTGTTCATGCCACCGCGGCGGTTGCTGCATTTCTCGCGGCGTTGTGCTGCGTGGATCGACTCCGCGTGCGACACTTGGTGTCCATTTCGGAACATGCGGCTCTATTTTCTGCTGTTGCCGTGGCGGTGCTGTGGGCGATGCACCCACTGCAAACTGCTGCCGCAACCTACGTCATTCAGCGTGCTGAGGCGATGGCCGGGTTGTTCATTCTTACTGCGGTGGCGTGCCTCTGTTGTGCGGCGCAAGAGTTGCCCAGGGCAGCAGGTATCGCTCGCACGCGTGGTAGTTTCGGAGTGTGGCATGCCGCCACGGTGGGGTGTTGCCTACTCGCCATCGCTGCCAAGCCAACCGCCGCCTGTGGGCCCGCGCTGCTTCTTGCGGTTGATGCATTCATCCTGACTGGTTCGCTGGTTGCCACGCTTCGGCTTCGATGGCTCTTGCATGGTGCGCTGTGGGCGACAACGTTGGTGCTGCTCCCGCTTGGCGTGGTGCGCGGCGTCTTTGCGAACGGGGCAGGAAACGCTGGTGCCGGGCTTCGTGTCGCAGGCACCTCGCCACTTCAGTACGCAGCGACGCAAGTGCGAGCCGTTGGGCTGTACATGGGCGAAGTGGTCTGTCCATCGTTGATGTCCATTGATCATGGTGCAGAAGAACTGGTTGCTCCGTGGTCTCTCGCAGTGGGGGTGGCAACGCTGGCGCTGCTGACGGTGCTGGTGGTAGTTGCTTTGGCGCGCAAGCAATGGTGGGGAGTACTGCCGGTTTGCTTTGTGCTGCTGTTGGCACCATCTTCGAGTTTCGTGCCGCTCGCGGACGTTGCCGCCGACCATCGGATGTACCTACCGCTGGTGATAGTAATGGCGGGAATTGTCTCAATCGCTGCGGCTTTTTGGAGTTTTGCTCAACATCGCAGTTCGCGGATCGGGCATTGGATGTCCGTGGTCATGGCCGTACTTCTCGTCGTTGTGGTCACGATGGAAACTATCGGTACGAGTTTGCGAAATCAGGACTATGCGGATCCACTCCTGCTTTGGAACCAAGTGATTGCTCGCCGTCCTGAGCATGTACGCGCGCGGATCAATCGCGCGGGACTGTTGATGCAACGCGGTCGTAATGATGATGCGCAGGCGGATCTTGACATTGCCGCTGGGTTGCGTCCGCAGGACCCACTGCTTGGGCTCTACTGGGGCATACTTGAGTTGCGGCGCGGACACGCTGCGGAAGCACTTGAATTGTTCGATCAAGTGACGCCGTCATTGAATCGTAGTGCGACACTTCACGGCGCAAGGGGCGAGGCGCTGCGCGCGCTTGAAAGGCCTTGCGAGGCGGTTGATGCATTTCGCCGAGCGGCGGTGTTCGCCCCAAGCGCGGCGCAGTGGCATGCGCTTGAGGAAATGTGCCGAGCGGAGTGTGCTGATCACCCGCCAGCGGCGAAGCGCACGTTCGACAAGTTCACGTCGGAGGCATCGCAGTGAGTGTCGGACCGTTATTGTTCTGGTTGGCATTGCTCTTTCCGGGAGCGGCCGTTGCGCGTCGATTGTTGCCTCAGGAGTTGCGGGGTGGGGTGCTTCCTTCCATGGCGGTTTGGTGGATGACCGCTTTGGTAGTGCTAGCTCCAGCGGTGATTCTTGGTTACCTCCTGCGAATGCCAGTAACGGCGTTGGCCGCGTTGGTAGCGGCATTCATCGCTTGGGGAGTAGTGGATCTCGTTCGCGCGCGAGCGTGGCGTGGTGCGCAGGCAGGTTTACTTTCCATCATTGGCATCGCCGGAGCGTTGCTGCTGCTTGACGTGGTGCTTGCTGAACGCGTTGGTGCCATTCTCAACAACGATGCGCGCGTGCACATTACTCGTATTCGATTTCTACTTGAACATGGCCTCTCCAATTGTGATCCGTTCATTCAGGTGCCGTTGGAGTTTCCGTATCCCATCTATCACACCAATGTCATTCATGCGCTGCAAGCAATCGCCTGCAAGTTAATGGCGATGGATCCGTTAGAAATGTGGTTTGGATCGCTGGGGGCGTCGCGGCTGATGATTGCTAGTTCAGCGGCATACCTCGCATGGGTAGTGCTCGGCGGATCATGGGCGCCGTGGATTGCGGCGCTGATGGTGGTGGTCAATCGCGCACCGTACGACTACACGCTCTATCCCAATCAACTTGCTCCGTGGTTTGCCTTGCCAATCGCATTGGCTGTTGTCATTCGTCTGCTGAGTGCGCCGTGGCGCGGCGATGTGTGCAGTGCTTGGGCTACGGTATTTCGTGTTGCAGGAACCACTGCTGTGGTGGGGATGATTCACCCGCTCTACGCAGGATTTCTGCTAGTGATCGTGGCGCCCATTGCGGGTGCTGTTGGTGTTTGGCGGCTGGTTCGTGGTAAGGCCGGGGCATCCACCGCGTTAGTGGTGACTGTGACGGTGGTCATAGCGGGCGGCATGTTCCCACTGACCTCGCGCATGATGGCCTTCCCTGGAGGTGCGACCGGAAATGTTGCGCCGCCGTCTGCGCGCGAGGCGGCGCGACGCGCGCGCGAACTTGCAGCGAAGCCGCAACCTGGACCCCGTGCGGGCGGCGCTGGTTCCAACACCGTACAAGGCAACGCGGACGCTGAGGGGAATGCTCGCGATTCCGCTCTCCACGCTCAGGATGGATTCACCATGTGGCAAGCGCGGGACAGCCAGTGGGTGAGTCGTACGTTCGGGCGGGGTTTCTCTGGGGGCATATTGGGCGTACCGGGCTGGAGACTCCTGTTGATGGCTGTCGGCACATTCCTTGCGGTGAGATTGGCGCGGCGCCGTGAGGCATTGCTACTTGCTGCTGCGATTGGAATCATTCAGGTGGTGATGCTGACGCCGCCGCTGTGTACGGAAGCGATTCGATTTCTTGGGGCGCAGTGGATGATTGCCCGATTTGAAGCGCTCGCCTTCGTGTTCTGGATTCCGCTCTCAGTTCCAGCGCTTGCAGCGGTTGGCGAGGCGATGCGACCATGGCGAACTGGCGCGGCGCTGGCGGTTTCATCAGCCATGGCGGCGCTGGCACTCTTGCTTGGATGGGCGCATGCGTCGTTTACTGCTCCGTATTCATTACAACGGTGGTGGGAGCGAGCGACCTCAGATGATTCCGCACCGACGTCGGATCGATACATCGGCTTGATTGAGCAACAGAAGTGGATGAGGATGGCAATTCCAGATGGCGCAGTAGTGGCGTGCGGTCGATTGACTGGCACGTGGGTGGCAATGCTGCGGGGATCTTCGTTGGTTTGTTCGGAGCGCAGCAGTACTGGCGTGCCTCGCGGAGCAACGCGGGTACGTCAAACGGCAGAGATGCTTGACGATCGAACCGATGAAGCGCGGCGAGCCTTGCTCTTTCACCACTATGGGGTGACGCATGCTGTGCTACCTGGTCGTGTGCCGGCATGGGTTGAGTATTGGGCACTCGACACAACCGCGGAACATGGTCACACCATTGTGAAGTTACGAGATGAGCCGAACCCAGCAATGCGGATTCAATCGCAGATTGCGGATTTGGGGCGCGACATCATTCGGGGCCGTGCGGAAGACGCGCACCACCAGTTGTTGCAGTTGGTGGAGCAGTATCCGGACATCGCTGGTGGCTGGTATCAACTTGGGAATGCGGAGATGACCCTCGGTCGCCCTGGTGCTGCAGAGCGCGCATATTCCATGGCGCGATCGCTCAACCCAGTGGACGCGCGGTTCGCATTGATGCTCGGCAATGCGCTGCAGGCTCAGGGTCGGCTTGCGGAGGCGATGGCGACATTCCGCGAAGCGGTCGCCTTGGCGACTCGCGCGCGGGACGACGGCATGGCTGCATCTGGCAGCTTTAACCTTGGAAGTGCGCTCATACGCGCTGGTCGGCAGCCGGAGGCAGAAGCGGAATTTCATCGCGCCCTGCAGTTTGATCCGGAGCATCAGAAGTCAGCGGAAGCACTGAATATCCTTGGCACTGCGGGATCGGCGAGGTAAACTGCGTCGCGTGAGATCCCCGGAAAGATCCAGTACCACCGCCGTTGGCGATGTCCGCGAAGCGCTGCAAGCGCTGAAGGCGTCGATGCGCGATCTTCTGGCCGCGGTACCGGGCATGCAAGGGTTTCGACCGGTTGACCTCGAGAAGGCTCTTGGCGTTGATTTGAAATTGGCATGGAAACTAACGCACATTGCGCAGTCTGGCGATCCGTTTGCGTGCGTTCGGCACCTGCCAGGTCCGTTGGGGATCAAGATCACCGCGAAGGCGGCTACCAAATGTGGCGTGCCGCGAGATACGGTCACTCAAATGATCGCTGCGATGAGTTTCGCGCAGGAAGTTGGCCTGAAGTGGGCCGGCAATAAGCGCGCGTTTGAACTCTTGAGCGCCAACCTGTCCACCGCGCAAGACGGGCGATTTATTTCGGAGCACCGCCGGAAACTCTATGAAGGCGGGATGCATGTTTGGGGCATGCGAGCGAGCACCGCATTTCGCGTGGATGTGATTGCTCCTGATGCACGCGGAAAGCATGTTGATTGCATCACCGTGCGCGGATTCGTGGACCTGGAGCGGCTTCGATTTGATGCTTCGTGGCGTCTGGAATCGGCGGCAGTGATCGACGATGTTGGCAAGCTCAACACACGCCGGACGCTCACTCCACTTGAACCGTGCCCGAGTTCTCAGCCTCCGTTTTTGATTCCATCACTGTGCTCTGCGGCGCTCCCACAATTGCGCCCGTCGATGCTTGGAAAGATGCAGGGGCTTGAGCTCGGCGAAGGCGAAGTCGGTCGTGCGAGTGTTGCCACGGTGGTTCATGGCTGCTGCATGCGTCGCATTCAGCCGATTGGTAATTCCGCTGGGCACTCGGGGATCTTTCAGGTATTCCGGCTTCGAACGCCGTCCGAGGCGCAAGTCATGGTGTTTGCCGTGCATCGCAGTTTGCTTGCCGACGGAGTGCAGCCAGACGCGACCGTGTACAGCGACCTCAACGCCGCGCCGGAACGATCGATGCAATACAGTTTGGGAGACCGGCTGCATTGCGGTGTGGAACTAGCGCGTTTGCCGAAGGGGATCGCCAGCGTTCGGGTTGATGGAGTGCCTCGGCTCGCCGCGTTCCTCGAGGATCGCATGCGGGGGTTGGCGTGGGATCCGTCCGAATTCGTGGTGTTCCGCGCCGAGGTGAACTTCCCGCCAATTCCGTCATCGTTGGCCCTCGAAGTACCGCAGCCGGGGGCGTAGGACTCCGGCTTTCGGGTCCGATAACTAACATTTCGGTGGATGGTAAGAGCGCGCCGCCGGCTGGATTTGGGGGTTTCGGGGCGGCTGGCCGGTCTTTGACTAAATTTCCGGAAATTCGTTTGTATTCCCGAACGGGCTGCGTACCTTGAACATAGAAGTTGGGTCTGCGCCGTGCCATTCGGGCTCGTTGCGGACGGTTCGGTCGCCGCTCGGAACTAGTTGAAGGACTCGTGCACTGCCATGCTTGTCACATCGATCTACCTCTCGTGCATCCTCGGAGTCGCACCGCCGATTGACTGTAATCGTAATTATGTCGACGATTCGATCGACATTTCGCAGGGGGTCTCGGCTGACTCGAACATTGATGGAATTCCCGACGAGTGTCAAGACTGCACCGACTGCGATGGCAACGGGATGCCGGAGTCAATCGAGCGCGCCGCCGCCTCTGGACTTGTCGGGCAGTACTTCAGTAATGACGGGAACACCGGGGACTTTCGCACACGGGTGCTGACGCGCATTGATTCGAACATTAACTTCAATTGGAACGATGGAAGTCCCGATCCGTTGGTACCCGTCGACGCATTTTCTGTACGGTGGACTGGAACGATCACCGCGCCAACCACCGGGCCCTGCACCTTCTACACCACGACCGACGATGGCACCCGTCTATGGATCGATGGGCAACTGTTGGTGGACAAGTGGATTTCGCAAAGTCCCACAACTTGGAGTGGCACGATCACGCTGCAGCAAGGTCAGAGTTATGTATTGCGAATGGACTATCAAGAGGCGGGTGGCGGGGCGGAGGCGACTCTGGAGTGGAAGCCAACAGGTCAACAGCGTGTGGTAGTGCCGAGCAGTGCGCTGCGGCCAATGACCGACGCCGACAACAACGGTTGGCCGGACGCGTGTAGCGACTGCGATGGAAACGGTCTGACCGATGCACAGGAGATTCTTGGGCGAACCGCGCTCGACTGCAACGAAAACTGCATTCTCGACCAGTGTGAAATCGGACAAAGTGCCACCCTCGGCTATTGGCGGTTTGAAGAGGACTCTGGAAACGTGCTGGATTCCAGCCCCAACGCCCTCAATGGTGTGCCGACCGGAATCATTCGATCTCAGGAAGTACCGCTCGCCATGATCCCGGCGACTGCGCAAGTCAACCGCAAGTCAGTAGATCTTGCTGCCAACGGAACATTCCTCGTGAATGACCCCGCCAGCGTTCTCGTTATAGGAGGCGATAGCTTCACCATCGAAGCCTGGATTCGCCTCGATACGTTGGCTACCGGTGCCGATGCGGCCAGTCGTCAGGTGTTGGTGCAACGCAAGGTGCTTACCACTGGCGACAAGGCGGCCGACTTTATTGTCTTTGCCCAAGGCGGCAACATGCCGAGCGCTGCACTGTTCAACTACGGCAAGTCGTCACAGTTCAACGGTCGGGAATTGGTGCTTCTGTTTGGCAACAACGGAGCCACTTCAGGAAGTTTCTGGACGGTGACCTCCAATCTGAACATCAATGACACTGAGTGGCACTACGTATCGGTATCAGCGGATGCAAAGAATCAAGAAGTACGATTCGTGCTCGACCAATTGATTGAGTTCGTCCCATTTGTTGATCATGGACATGTAGCGGTTGCCGCGCCGCTACTTGTCGGCGCGCATACTGACTCCGCTGGGCTCATCAATCAACGACTGAGGGGCTCAATTGACGAGTTCCGGATTTCCTCTGGCCTCATTGATGCGCCGATTCTGCTTGCACGGAGTGGGAGCGCTGACTGCAATGGCAACGGAGTCCCCGATGGATGTGACATCGCCAGCGGTACCACCCAAGATTGCGACCTCGATGGTCTTCCCAACGTATGCGAAGCCGACTGCAACCAGAACGGCGAATCTGATGATTGCGAAATCGGCGGCGGACAGGCGCAAGATTGCAACCACGACGGTGTCCCTGACGAGTGCCAATTGTCGGGCAACGACTGTGACGCAAATGGTGTTCCGGACGAGTGTCAATGGCCGACGCAGGATTGCAACAAGAACAACGTTGTTGATGCGTGCGAAATCACCGCGAACCCGGACGCGGACTGCAATGGTGATGCAGAACTTGATTACTGCCAAATGAATCTCGACTATCTGTACCGCCGTGATGACGGTGGTGCAGAATTCGGCATTCGTTCGCTTGGAACCCATATGGCGTGGATGAACCAATTCCGCGTAGCGGATAACGCTTCCACGATTACTGCCATTGATATCGAGTTTGTCTTCATGACCGAACTCCAGCCGGTCACGATTTGCATTTGGTCCGATCCAAACAATGATGGTGATCCGAGGGACGCTCAGGCGTTGCGCGTGATTAATACGCTCGCTGGTCCACAGGGAGTCATTCGCCGCATTGAGTGTGAAGACACGGCGATTGGCCCGAATGGGACGTCGTTCTTTGTCGGTGCGATTGTGTCACTCGATCAGGCGAGCTACTACCCGGCGCCCCTTGATGCGAGTGGTGTTCCGGCGCTGCGCAGGGCTTGGTTCGTTGGGGCCTCAGGCGAGATTGATCCAAACAATCTTGCAGGTAACGCGTTGGAGATCTTGACCATTGAGGATTCACTCTTCCCAGGAAAGTGGATTGTTCGTGGCGTGGCACTGTCGACGACCGGTGATTGCAATCGAAACTCCATCTTGGACGTATGCGACATTGTTGATGGCACGAGTGCCGACATCAATGCCAACAGTATTCCTGACCAATGCGAAGACTGCAATAGCAACGGCGTACTTGACAGCGTCGATGTTGCCAACGCTACGAGCCCGGACTGCCAGCAGGACGGCACCCCCGACGAGTGTCAATTGCTTGGCGGTGAATTCGACTGCAACGCCGATGGCATTCCTGATGGATGTCAGTTGGTTGGCGGCGACTGTAACCGGAACAACGTGATCGACAGCTGTGACGTTGCGTCCGGCAGTAGCACTGACCTCGACGGCACCGGGATTCCGGACGAATGCGAAGACTGCAATCGAAACGGCGTGCTTGATAGCAGTGATGTGGCGACTGGATTTAGTGCTGATTGTCAAGCGGACCGCATTCCCGACGAGTGCCAGCTTGGCAATGCCCCGCTTGATGTTGAGTATGCGTACGACGACGGTACCCGCGATGGAAACTATGGCGTGAGCGGCGCAGCTGACTTGATCTGGCTCAACGCGTGCACCACGTCGACTGGCGGCGAGACGATCGGCGCGATTCGGGTCATGCTCGGAAGTGCATTTTCAGGGGTTCAATACCGAGTGGCACTGTGGAGCGATCCCAATGGAGACGGCCTACCGGATGATGCACAAGTCATCACTTCCGTGCCAACACTTGCGGACTACGCAAACAGCAATCAATTCGATACGGTGCAAATCCCGGCGACCTACATCGGGCCAGCCGGAACGTCGTTCTTCGTCGGTGTGATTTATCGGGACATCTTTGGTAATCAAGCGCCGATCGGCGTCGACCTCAGTGAGCCCAATCAACGAACATGGGTGTCGATTGGAGTTACGGTTGACCCCAACAATCTGAGCGTTTCGACCCTGTATGGAACTCTCACGCAAGGCGATGGGCTCATTCGCGCCTATGGATTCTCGGGTTCATTGCCGAATGATTGCAATCAGAATCAGAAGCCGGATGGTTGTGACATCACGGACGGGACGTTGGTGGACGCCAACGGAGATGGAATTCCTGATCGATGCGGGACGTGTGCTTCGGATATCACCCGGGACGGCGTTGTGGCTGGTGCGGACCTTGGAGTCCTGCTGGGTGACTGGGGCATGAATACTGCCAGTGACCTCAATCGCGATGGCGTCGTCAATGGGGCGGACCTTGGTCGGCTGTTGGGCGATTGGGGTCCCTGTCAGTGAATAGATACTGCAACTAAAGCGCTATTCCGCGTCAGAACGGCGGGAGCTCATGGTCTGGGATGTCCGAAAGTGTTCCGGCGTTTGCATCGCGTGGGGCAAGTATCGGCTGCAGGTGTTGCGGCCACTCAATGCCGAGGTCGGGATCGTTCCATCGGATGAACCGCTCCAGCGTGGGCTGCCAGTAGTCAGTGAGTCGATATACGACTTCGGTGTCGTCGCGCAACGATAGGAAGCCATGGCCGAATCCGGCGGGAACCCACAGCGCCTGGGGGTTGGTTTCGGAAAGTTCCACGCCACACCACTTGCCAAATGTGGGGGAATGTCGTCGGGCATCAACCGCGACGTCAAATATCGCGCCGCGCACTACCCGCACGAGTTTGCCTTGCGCTCTCGGGAATGCCTGTAAGTGAATACCTCGAAGGACGCCGCATGCAGATCGCGAGTGGTTCTCTTGGACAAATTGCGGGTTGACGCCAGTGGCGTTGCAAAATTCACTCTCGTTAAAGCTCTCAAAGAGCAATCCCCGTTCGTCGCCGTGAATGCGCGGCGTGGCGAGCATGAGACCAGGGATCGATAGCGGCTCCCATTTCACTGGCCGCTCTCCTTGAGCAAGCCACGCAAATACCGCCCGTAGCCAGCGGCGGAGTCATTGCGTGCAGCAGCACTCCCGCTCCCGACCATGCGCGCCGCAATACGCTCAATGTCAGTTCCAGTGATCCATCCTTGTCGAAATGCAATCTCTTCAGGGCAGGCCACCTTTAGTCCTTGGCGGCGTTCCAGGGTAGCGATGAATTGTCCCGCCTCAAGGAGCGTGTCATGCGTTCCCGTATCCAGCCATGCGAATCCTCGCCCGAGCACGGTGACGTTTAAATCCCCTGAATCCAGGTAGATTCGATTGAGATCTGTGATTTCCAACTCCCCGCGCGTTGAAGGTTGCAGTTGTTTCACAAACTCCACAACACGCGTGTCATAGAAGTAGAGTCCGGTGACAGCAAGGTGTGACTTTGCATTCACCGGTTTCTCCTCAATGCCAATGGCGCGACCCGCCGCATCAAATTCCACGACACCGTAGCGGTTGGGATCCGACACGCGGTACGCCATCACCGTGGCCCCGTTTCGTGCGCCTGATGCCGTCCGTAGCGTTCCTGGAAGGTCATGGCCGTAAAATATGTTGTCTCCCAAAATCAGTGCCGAATGCTGATCGCGAACAAAGTCAGCGCCAACAATGAATGCCTGGGCAATGCCACCGGGACTCGGTTGAACTGCATAGGAGATCGAGATTCCCCACTGGGCGCCATCGCCAAGTAGCAATCGGAACAGCGGGGCGTCCACGGGCGTGGTGATGATCAATATCTCGCGAATGCCGGCCAGCATGAGCGTGGTCAGCGGATAGTAAATCATTGGTTTGTCAAACACTGGTAGCAACTGCTTTGACACGGCGATCGTCGCAGGGTGAAGCCGTGTTCCGGAGCCGCCAGCGAGAACAATTCCGCGACGGTTCATCGGGATCCCTCGGCACCTGCTGCTAGCGCGCCACAAGGATCCTGAGGCGCCGTCAGCCGAGTGAGTCGAATCATGGTTGTGGAATGGGAGTGCATGTCCATGGTTGGATGATATGGCACAGACATGGCCAATCTTGGTATTTAGCCTAGGAAATTGGTATATTTCCGGCGTGGCCGCACCTGCTGATTCATGTCCCGATGTGTCGATTGTGATCGTCAGCTTCAACACACGTGACTTGTTGCGTGACTGCTTGAGTTCAATTCACGCAGCATGCGCGGGACGCACAAGTGAAACATTTGTGGTCGACAATCAATCGCATGATGGTTCGGCGGACATGGTTGCGGAAGAGTTCCCGTGGGTTCGTCTGATCCGCACTGAGCGCAACCTTGGATTTGCGGGCGGCAACAACTGTGCGTTTCGCCATGCCACCGGGCGCTTCGTTTATTGCCTCAATCCAGACACAGTGAGTCACCCTGGTTCAATTTCGTTTCTGCTGGACATACTTGAACGCGATCCACGAGTTGGGTACGTCGGTCCAAAGCTGTTGAATGCAGACGGAACCCATCAGCTTTCGGCATATCGATTCCACACAGTGCTCTCTGGTTTATTTAGCTGGTCAATGCTCGGATTTGACCGGCGCTTTCCAAAGTCAAGGCACTGCCTCTCGCTGCATCATCAATACGGTTACGACACCGCCATCGGTGTTGACTGGATTACTGGCGCCGCAATCATGACCCGTGCCCAGGTCGTAGCCGACATTGGTGGCTATAACGAGGCATATTTTCTTTATGCCGAAGAGATCGAATGGTGTTGGCGCATGCATCGCGCGGGCTGGATTGGTCGCTATGAGCCGGGCGCTGTGGTGACGCACATTCGTGCTGCGAGCACTTCGCATTTGAGTGATTCGCATGCATTTCACGGTCATAATCCAGCACTCCTCATTGAGAGCCACCGCCGCCTTGCGCGGCAGACACTTGGCCGCCCGGGACAGGCACTTTCCACTGCTTTGCATCTCCTGGGGCTGTCTGCGGCGTTCCTGCGAAATGTTCCACCGATGCCGCGGCGCAACGCGTCCACTCGGCGGAAGGCGTTTCTTTGGATCAAGTACTTGCTGCGTACACGGGCGAGGAAGTCGGCATGAGCTCAGAGATTTCATGCGGCGCCTGCGTGGCAATTGCGGGAATGCACCGGAGCGGGACATCACTGATTGCCAGCATGTTGGGTGATGCGGGAGTCGATCTTGGGCGTAACTTCATCGCTGCAAATTTGCACAACCAGCGGGGCTACTTTGAGGATCGCCGAGTTGTGGATTTGCACGACGCGATATTGGCAGCGAATGGTACGGACTGGGCGTTGACTGATGTGCCGCACACCTTGTCGGTGCCAGGTGACCTATGCGATCGAGCGCGTGAATTGATTTGTGAACGCGTGAACGAGGCGCGGCGAAGGTCATCTGTTGACTCCGCCATGGGTACGCCCGAGGCTTCGGCGTGGGGGTGGAAGGATCCGCGGACTACGTTATTTCTTGAATTTTGGCTTGAATTGCTGCCATCGCTAACGGTTGTCGTTCCGTTTCGTGATGCGGCTGGCGTCGTGGCAAGTTTGCGCCGCCGGCGTGACTTGCCGCTGCAGCATCACTTTCGTGGGGCGTGGCCACTTCGAAAACTTGGGCTGCCGATGACTCGAGATGACGCGGCGATACGGCTTTGGGAGACCTACAACAATCGGGCCTTGGCGTGTGCGATGCGATTTCCTGGTCGAGTGGCGTTCATTGATGGTGCACGCGCAGGAGAGCATATGCCGCGTTTGCTGAGGTGGCTGCGCGAGTCACGCGGTGTACTGCTTCCAGAACACTCGACAACTACCCGCACTGATCCCAGTCTCATGAATTCACGTCCGCCGCTCGATCTCATGCTGCGAACACGCGCACGAGCGAGCGTTGCTGCCACCACGCGACGCCTGCAGGCCGCAAGTGCGGAGGTGGCATAACGTGCCGATTTCACACCAGTATCGCTGCATATTCATCCATGTTCCAAAGTGTGGAGGCACGAGCCTCGAGGATGCGTTGGGGATGTTGCGTGATTGGCGGACTGAGGATGCGGACGTCATGTACGGCCGAGTTACTTCGCCGGCCTGGTTAGCCATGCAGTGGCGATCAAACTTTTTACAACATCTCACTTGGCGCGAATTCATCCAGGCGGTCCCTGAAGATCAGCGCCACGGCTACCGATCGTTCGCATTTGTGCGACATCCACTCCACCGCCTCGCCTCTGAGTGGGCCAATTTGGATGGTGATTTGTTGGATTACGCGCGCGCACGCGGTGTTGAATTGAGCGGACTACAGTTTGAAGAATTCGTGGTCCGTGCAGTTCGGCTTGATCATCCGCACTTGCGACCGCAACTGGAATTCTTACAGGGCGATGATGGAAGTTTGGCGGTCCAGGAAATCGGTCGTTTTGAGAACCTGCAACAAGACTTTGCGCGTATTTGTGGCGCTATAAACGCTCGTGCCATGTTGCCGCATCGAAACCGCGGAGTTCGGTCGCGCCGAGCCGATATGTTTACCGCGCGCGCTCTTGCGTTGGTGGCAGAGCGCTATAAGTGCGACTTCGAAGCGTTTGGATATCAGCCAGGATGCATATGAATTCACGATCGAATGATTGCGCCATTGCATGTGCAGACTGTGCACATATGCGGAATTGGAGCCATCGTTGAAAATTGTCATGACACTGTTAGTGCGCGATGAGCAAGACATCTTGCGGGAGAATTTGGATTTTCATCTGTCCCGTGGTGTCGATTTCATTATCGTTACAGACAACTTATCGCGCGACAGTACGCCTGCGATCCTCGATGAGTATCGACGGCGTGGCGTGGTACGGGTGTTACATGAGCCGCAAGATGACTACATGCAAACCGCGTGGGTTACTCGGATGGCTCGGTTAGCCGCCACCGAGCATGGTGCTGACTGGGTCATCAATAGTGATGCAGACGAATTCTGGTTCCCCGATATCCCCGGCGCAAGCCTGAAGGACGTGTTTGCAAGTTCAGCAGCGGCGATGGCAGCAGTAAGTGTTGCACGGGTGAATTTTCCGGTGGTCCCGACATCATTACCTCTATCAGCGCCGTTCTTTGAACGTCTGACGTTGCGTGATACGCAGTCGATCCAGGCTGTTGGAAAGCCATTGCCGCCAAAGGTTGCACATCGCGCCAATCCGCTCATAGAAGTTGACCAGGGGAATCACGCGGTACGCTGCGATGGCGCGGTTGTTGATTGCGGAGCTGTTCCCCTCACAATTTTGCACTTTCCCATCCGCTCTTACGCTCAGTTTCACAACAAGATTCAATTGGGTGGGGCCGCATACGCTCGTAACACAAAGTTCAAGCCATCCGTGGGCGCTACTTGGCGGATTCTCTATCAGGCGCTGCTTGCCGGTCGACTCCCCGAGGAGTTTCGGCGGCTGAATCCCGACGATGGTGAGGTGGATGCGCAGGTATCTTCGGGTCGCCTGCAGCACGATGTTCGTTTGCGCGATGCGCTGCGATTGATCCGCGAATCTTCAGGAAGGCTTCAGTAATGGACGGCGCTGATCTTCGAGATTCATGGAAACTGCTTGAACCTCGCCAAAGGCGCGGTGCAGTGGTGTTGTTGGTGTTGATGGTTGTCGGTGCAGCGCTGGAGACAATCGGCGTCGGTCTTGCCATACCGGTCATTGCGTTGCTGGCGGGGGGTGGTTCGTTAGAACTACTTCCAAGCGGGGTCCAGGCTTGGCTAGCGGAACAAGATCGGTCATACGTAGTGCTCGCTGGAGTGTTAGCGCTTCTTGTTGCATATCTCGTCAAGGCTCTATACCGCCTAGCACTGACCTGGCAACAGAATCGATATGCGTTTGGAGTGCAGTGGTCCCTAAGCAATCGACTGTTTGCTGCGTATTTGCATCGGCCGTGGTCATTTCACTTGCAACACAACTCAGCAACGCTCGTGCAGGCCGTTACTCAGGAGGTTGATCAGTTTGCATTCGGTGTAGTAGTTCCATCACTCGCATTTGTATCTGAGGCTTTGGTTGTCGCGGCGCTCGGCGCGCTATTGTTGTTGATTGAGCCGACGGGTGGATTGCTAGTGATCGGGGTGCTTGGGGTCGTTGGATACGGCTTCCATCGAGTGACGGACGCGCGGGCGGACGGATTGACTACCGAACGGCGAAGGCTTGATCGGCTGCGCTTTCGTGTCCTGCAGCAGGGTTTTGGGGGGATCAAAGAGGCGCGGCTTCTGCATCGCGAGGGCGAGTTCATCCGACAGTTTTCAGCCGCGGGGGAGCGAAGCGCGCGAATCGGCCGGCATGTTCAGACGCTTCGGGATCTGCCGCGGCTGTGGATTGAGGTACTTGCAGTCGCAGGGCTTGCGGTACTGGTGGTGGTGATGACCATGCGCGGGCGACCAGCCGACACGATCGTTCCGGTTGCCGGGCTCTTCGCAGTTGCTGTCTTCCGACTCGTACCATCGGTCAGTCGCATGCTGACGGCAGTGCACGCCGTAGGTCTTGGACTTGTTTCGGTGCGGTCACTCAGCGTGACATTGAGTAACGCAAGCGCTCCTGAGACCGTAACGACACGCCATGGGCCAGCAGATTGGGATTGCATTCAAGTTGATCGACTGCACTTCAGCTATCCATCGCCGCCATCAACAGTGCTACGTGACGTATCTCTTTCAATCGTGCGCGGACAGGCCGTCGGCCTCATTGGTCCAAGCGGATCTGGCAAGAGCACCCTTGTTGATGTGGTGCTGGGGCTACTTGCACCCGGGTCGGGGCGAGTGCTCGTTGGCGGGACCGATATTGCTACGTGCATGGATTGGTGGCAGCGGCGTATTGGATATGTGCCGCAAGTGATATATCTCTTGGACGATAGTGTGAGGCGAAATGTAGCGTTCGGGATCGCGGAGGATCGAATTGATGACGCTGCAGTAGCGAGGGCTATTTCCTTGGCTCATTTGGATGGATTTGTGGCAGATTTGCCAAATGGTCTTGCCACAGTCGTCGGTGAGCGCGGGGTTCGAATCTCCGGTGGTCAGCGCCAGCGCATCGGAATTGCGCGTGCGCTCTATCACGATCCAGAGGTACTGGTGCTTGATGAAGCCACCAGCGCGCTCGATGGCGAGACGGAGGCAACTGTGATGGAGGCAATTGACGCTCTACACGGCAGCAAGACGATTGTGGTCATCGCGCACCGAGCCGCAACGGTGGCGCGCTGCGACCGTGTGTTGCGCATCGAGGGCGGATCCGTTCAGGAGGAGGTGATACCCCATGGTTGATGCCGTTCACGGCACGATCGGTGCTCAGCAGCGAAGCGACATCGGCATCGTCACCCTTGCTGACAGCCGGTATTTGCCTGGTCTGAAATTACTCTGCCAATCGGTGCAGGAAAGTTGCGATGTGCCGGTGGCGTGCTTTGATCTTGGACTCACGCCGGAAGAGATTGACCAAGCGCGCACGAAGTGTTCCAATCTATCCATCCTGCCACTACCTGATACCGCTGACATGGCGGCAGTGCGGCGCGCGTTTGCCGGTGCCGGCCCGCTGGCGAAACCTGGCAAGCGTGTTTGGCCCATTTGGGCGTGCCCATTTCTCATTGCCGCCAGTCCGTTCCCGCGGGTGTTCTGGGTGGATAGTGACATCGTGGTGCTGCGCAATCTGCGCGACTTGTTCTCGTTGCTTGATGATGGACCGGTGTTTACACCAGAGAACTTTGCACCGCAGGTGACGCCAAATAAGCCCATGCTCTACAAGTTGTTGCCGATTGCCAGGACGTTCAATCCCCTGGAGCCGCGGATTAATGCTGGCGTATCGGGGTGGGACCTCTCCAGGGAGATTGATCGGGCGGCGCTGGACGCGTACATGACAGCGGTTCGTGCTGCCTGTGCTGATCATCGAGTGGCGGAGGCGATTTCGTGGTGGGATCAAGGTGCGCTCATTTGGGCAATTCAGCGTTGCGGGCTCGAGCACCGCGTGGTGAATACCTGGGCGTGGAATATGTGCGTCAAGCACACCCGCGCCGTTCGGAATTGTCATGGTTGGGATGATGGAACGCTTGAACGTTTGCGTGTTGATGTTCCCGAAGCTAATCTATTGCATTGGAATGGCCATGCGCCACCGTGGATTACTAACGCATGAAATGGGTTGCCAGTGAGTCATGGTTCATGCGACCTGCGCGAGCAGTGCGGAGACTGTTCGCTGGCCCGTCGAGTGCGTCCTCTGCATGGAATAGCGGGCTTGCCGATGAACAGGCCTTCTGGGATCGATGGTTGAGAGCCGCAGATTCTCCGGGATTTCGGTTCCGGATGGATCCCACGTCGCCACTTCAGCCGTGGATCGAGTCATGGATGGATCCAAGTCGTTCGGTGCAGCGAATCATTGACGTTGGATCAGGTCCACTATCGGTCCTCGGTCGAAGGAGTGCGATCGGAACGATAGAGATCTCATGTTGCGATCCATTAGCGCGGGAGTACCAGTTGCTCCTCGAGCGTCATCACATCGCGCCACCACACACCGTCGTAGCTGTTGCGGGCGAAGCGCTTTCTTCATACTTTCCACGAGGACACTTCGATGTTTCATTCTCAAACAATGCGATCGATCACGCTCAGGATCCGTTGCTGGTGTTGCGTGAGATGGCGCTGGTTACTCGTCCTGGCGGGGCAATCATTGTGCAAGTGGCTGACCGAGAAGGAAGGCGAGCCTCGTACACCGGCCTTCATCAATGGGACTGTTCAATGGACGAAGGGCGCTTTGCGGTCGCGGCGCGAAATTCCAAAGCGATTGACGTTGCGATGGCGCTCGCAGACTTGGTTGAACCAGCATTGATTGAGCGGGTGTCGGTCAGCCCCGCGGGGATACCGTGGGATCCGTCACATATTCGCGCAGTATTTCTGCGTAAAAATTGCTAGCGGCCAAACGCGTCAATCAGCGATTGATACTGGCGCGCCGGCAACAGAAGGGCGCCATACGCCTTCGATGAGTCCGATTCCCCACGCGGTCCACATCAATCCGCGCACACGTCGGCGCTTGCTCAAGCAGCCGACGAGCGTGAGCACTGAACCAAGCCCAATGCAGGCGATCCCCCGTGCCGAGCAGTTCAGCACCGCATATGGAGTGCCGTACAGATCGCGTTCGATTGGCGCAACGCATCGGCCCACCGATCTCTGCCGGCGCACCAACCACGGCGCACACGCGCGTGCTGGTGGGATCGATTCTGTCACACGTGCGTTGGCCGCCCACACGATCCGCGCGCCACGTGCGGCCAGACGTTGGAAGAAATGCCGATCTTCACCTGCGCGCAGGTAGTGCGGATCAAACCAGCGATCAACACTCGCTAGAAGCGCGGCGTCAAAGAGGACGTTGTTTGTAAATGCCCACCGCCGTGATGCACCGGTTTGTAGCACGGTGGGTGCAAAGAATCCGCCGCGGACAATCCAATCGGCTGGCTGGTGGTCAAATGTTGGCACAACGGGTCCGGTCACGATGGCTGCTCCCCATCGCAACTTGACAGAAAGCAATTCTGCTAGCCACCCATGATCAGCCACTTCGTCGTCATCAATGAATGCGATCAATCCCTTGGCGCCGACAGCGGTCTGCGCAATTCCAAGGGCGCAGTTGCGCGGAGGAGCGACCCCTCTGTGCGGCTCCACGGCAAATTCAATGCGTAGGCCGGACTCTTTAGCTACGCGCATGACCACCTGTTTCGGTTCAGGATCGTCAGGGTCATTGCTGACCACCACCGCCATAAGTGCGTGGCCAATTGGAAGGGAATCCCGTTGTTTCGCCACGCTCCGTAGTGTCTGTTCTAGTCCAGCAGGGCGATGCAAGGTGGAAATGCAAACAGCAATGGTGATGGCGGGGATCTCACTCACCATGGAGCACCAGATACTCCTGATGGCGCGCAAGTCCAAGCGCTCCCAGCGTCAGCCCGGTGGCGCGCGCGACATCGAGTGGTAGTGTCATTGAAGCAGCAGCGAACCGACCTTGCAAGAGCGCGCGTGTCGTGCCGACCAAACCACGCGCGATGAATCGAACCCCTTGCCAGATGCACCGCAACTGTCCGTGTTCGCCAAGGTCACGCATGATCCACGCATTTGTTGCGCCAATTCGGTACGAACGCTGGAGCGCCCAGCGGCGAGTCATGCGGGTGCGCGGATACCACTCACGGCAAATGGCTTCGTCACACCAGACAATCTTGTGACCCCTGCGGGCAAGTCGGCGGTAGAAATGTGTGTCGCTACCGCCAGTCTGCAGTAGACGCTCATCGAATCGAACTGCCCCGTCTTCAAGGCACGAAAGCCGCGTCCAAACATTGTTGGTGTATGCGTGCGGCAGGGACGTTCCGGTTGGGTAGCGCGGTTGCTCGTACGCGCCACTCTGTACTGCCCATGCGGGCGCTGGCTCGGGCAGCATGGGTATCGCAGGTCCAGCAACAACGTCGGCGGTGGTTCGAGCGGCCAGGTCAGCCATGGCCTTTAGCCAGTTGGCGTCGACGGTTTCATCGTCGTCAACAAATGCCAACCAGTCTGCGCGGGGCGTCAGCAATAGCGCCTCCGCAATGACACGATTGCGGGCACAGGGAATGCCTATCCGCGGCTCCATGGCGTAATGAATAGGCACGCTGCAGTGCAGCGGAGTACTGAAAGATGTTGTCTCATCGTTCTCAACAATGAGCACCTGTGTTACAACGGCTGTTCCAGTGGCAGCAGACAAGTTGGGCAGGGCATTGATCGATGCAAGGAGTCGGGCTATTCCCGTTGGTCTCCTGCGGGTGATGACACCGATTACCACATGCATGCGATTGACCCTTATTTCCAGAAAAGTGTAGCATCGCCCGGGTTGCGATGGCTGACAACCCGTCACATTCCAAGTCTTCGGTACAGGCGCGAGTGACCGTTGTCGTGCCCACGAGCGACCGACGCGTCCAGATTGTTAGTTGCGTGGAGGGCCTGCTTCGGCAATCGTTGCCACCCGTAGAAATTGTGGTGGTCGACGATTTCTCCCGGGACGGAACAGCCGATGCGCTGCACGCTTTGCTGCCGCATGCAGGCTCCACACTGCTTCGGGTCATTCGAAATCGGCGCAACCTCGGTGCCAATGCCAGCCGAAATGTTGGGGTTGCTGCAGCGACTGGCGATATTGTTGCATTCTTGGATTCCGATTGCGTCGCCGGCCACACGTGGATTCAGAACCTAGTGTCGCCGCTGCACGATCAATCGGTGGGTGCAGTTTCTGGACTTGTCGAAGACACTTGTCAGAGCAACATCTGGGAGCGAGCATTCTCTGGAACGCACCGATTGCCGCGGCGCGGTCCAGTTTCACGCTTCACGTCTTGCAACCTCTGCGTTCGCCGTGAGCTCTTGCTTGCGCATCAGTGGGAAGAGGATTTTTCCGATGCCACGCGCCGGGACGGAGCCCCGCCAGATACAACATTTTCTGGTCGCTGTGATGAAGAAGGTTTGTACTTGGCAATCCGCGCTGCCGGGTGGAAGGTACTGGCCGAGCCTTCTGCGGTACTTCGGCATCATCATCCATATTCGGCGCGTAGTTTCATGCGCCAGGCCTATCACGGCGGACGTGCAGCAGCGGAATTGGTCTGGAAATTTTCCCTGCCCGATCGGCTTGATGTCGCGCCGTTTCTGCTGGCGCTGCTGACCGTTTGTATCGCGGTGCCGGTGGCTCTCGTTATCCGTTCACCATGGGCGCAGTGGCTACCGGTCTTGTCGCTGCTACCGCTCTTTGCGGGTATCGCCGCAGTTTCCTGGAACGAGATAACCCGCAAGGGCAAGACTCCGTTCGGACTCCTGCGTGCGAGCCCAGCGCTGGCACTCTATTACGCGCTTCGCTGTATGGGATACGCGCTGCGTCGCGTGGAGTTACTCATTGGTATCAAACCAGTCACGCGGATTGGTGTCGCGATGCTGGCGGTTGGCATGCCTCGTCCTGGAGAGCGGCAGTAATGCCTCAAGTTCCAGCGAAAGTTCTACTGGTCTGTGGCGGCTTCCCGCTGCGGTCTGAGACATTCATTCGTGATCATGCTTCGGGATTGATTGAGGCGGGATGCAACCTTACGGTGCTCGCTCTCGATGGCGGCGATGGTTCGCCGTGGGACTCGAATGAAATTGCAATCGGATTGCCGCGCTGTGTGCGCTATGCGAACATCAACCGTCCCATTGCAGAACGTCTTGCGCGGGGAGTCTTTCGAGCAGGGCGTCTGGCTTGTTCCTCGCCGCGGCTCGCTTTCCAAGCGATCGATCCACGCCTTGGGTGGCGTGCCCCTTCGGGTCAAATTCTTGCTGCGGCCGATGCGCTCGGAATGGCGGGCGTACCCCATCGCTTCGACAGAATTCATGCCGAGTTTGGGCCGAGTGGAGTGGTAGCGGCCGTCATGCGTCGCGCGGGGTTGATCGATGGACCACTATCGGTTGCCTTCTACGGCTACGACACCACGCGCGCGCTTCGGAATTCTGGCGCTGGCCTGTACACGGACCTGTTTGTTGACGCTGATCTCATTCTTCCCAATTCAGAGTTTCTGGCAAGCAGGCTTCGGGATGCGGGAGCGCCTCAGGATCGACTGCTTGTCCATCGATTGGGCGTCGATATAAACCGATTCTCACCAATTCCTAAGGAACATCGCGTTGACGGCGGATGGTCCGCGGTCGCAATTGGTCGATTCGTCCCCAAGAAGGGATTTGCGACGCTGATTCGCGCCATGGCGCTCGCAGGTGAACGGGGTCCAACATTGACACTGATCGGAGATGGCCCGCTCGCCGCGGACTTGCACCGTCTCGCCCAAGAACTTGGCGTCGAAACTCGTATTCGATTTGCCGGGTGGTGCGATCGCGCGCAGGTGTCGGCGGAGCTTGCGCGAGCGGACGTGTTGATCGCCCCGAGCGAGACCGCCGACGACGGTGATATTGAGGGGATGCCTGTAGTAGTCATGGAGGCGATGGCTGCTGGTTTGCCCGTGCTCGGAACGCGCCACAGTGGCATTCCGGAGATTGTTCGCGACGGTGTCAATGGGTTCACAGTAACTGAGCGCGATGCAGCCGGATTGGCACAGGCGATGGTGCGCCTCAGTGATAGCCATCTGCGGGTGCGCCTTGGAATCGCGTCGCGGGAGATTGCGGTGCGCGAATTGGATCACGCGATGCTGATGCGCCGGTTCATTGAGTTACTAGGAATTGAAGGTAGGATTCACGAATGAACTTCGCGTTCAAGCGGCGCTTTCGGGCACTCAATCTTGCTACGCGCACTGCGTGGCGCAACCGGGGGCGCCCGCGTATTCCTGGCCCATGGGTGCCGGGCAGCCAACATCCGGACTCACTGTTGTTGATCACGCTCGATTCGTGTCGGTTTGACACATTGTCTTCGTGTTCTGTGCCGGTCATCAGCGGGGTCGGGCCAATTCACAAAGTCATGGCCCCGAGTTACTTCACCTATGCGTCCCACGCAGCGATGTTTGTTGGATTTACCCCAGGTGATGGTCTGAGCCAAGAGGCGATCGTGAATCCGAAGTGTGGAAAGTTGGTGCGATTGCACGGCGGTGGGTCGCCGTCTCGTGCAAACGATCGATTTGTGTTGCGCGGTCGGAGCATGATGGAGGGCTTTAACAATGCTGGATACATCACCGCTGGTACTGGAGCAGTGAAGTGGTTTGACGACAGCTCCGATGTCGGCCGATTGCTTGTTCAGGACTTCCAGCACTATATGTATGCGGGGAATGCATGGTCATTACGCAAGCAGTTACAGTGGCTATCGGAGACTGTCGGTGGCGCTCGGCGGCCGGTGTTTGCATTCATCAATATTGGCGAGACGCATGTTCCGTATTACTACGAAGGTGCGCCCTGGAGTAACGCTGATGTGACGTGCCGCGCGTTTGCAAGTTCCAACAATGCCGTGGAAAGCGCGCGGCGCCAGGCCGCGTGTTTGACTTGGGTGGACCAGGCAATTGCGCCGCTGGTGGGCGCGTTCTCAAAGGCGAACATCATGATTTGCGGTGACCACGGCGACGCGTGGGGCGAGGGAGGCGTATGGGAGCACGGCTTTCATCACCCGAAAGTCATGGAAGTGCCAATGATTTTTAGGGTTTCCGACCCGACGCCATCACAAACGAAGTGACGCGATCAATGACCCCGTGCCACATGCCGACCGCCCGATAGACGGCACGAACAGCCCCAAGCACGATGAACGCCAACATGGCTGGTCCCGCGCGCTTGGTCATCGCTACCGCCATTGGCAGTTGCAATAGCAAGAGCGCGACGATCGGGATCATCACGAGCCACCACTTCGGGAGTTGCAGGGTGGCGATCGCGGCAATCGGAATCAACGTCGCGATGAATGGCTGTGCATGATCAGTGACATTGCTGTAAGAGTTGCTGCGACCGCGGCCGCGGTGTTCAAGATGGAGCGCCACCCGCCAATATCCCTGCTGTCGTTGCACGGCTAGGTATCGACTCAGCCGGTCGGCATGATGATGTTGCACGATTGATCGTTGGTCAAAGTGCAATGCGTATCCCGCTTCAATCACACGAAACGCAAATTCGGCGTCTTGGCCTTTCAGATATCGCTCGTCAAATCCGTGTAAGGAAGCGAGAACTGCTCGCCGATACAGAACGTCGAAGGTAGCAAGAAAGTCGACATTCTCAGGCATTTTTGCATGTCGGACCTTGATCTCTTCGTGAATGAGGCGCTGCAGGAGCGATGCGTCTCGCTCAATGTCGTATGTTCCGCCGGCTCCAGCGACGTTGGCATCGCGGAGGTGCGGCAGCAGGGCGTTGAGTGCGTTCAAATCCGGGATGCAGTCCGCGTCAATGAACCAGACAAGCTCAGTGGCGGCGGCTCGCCATCCAATGTTTCGTGCAGCAGCAGCACCGCGGCCGGTACCAGCCAATACCTCTACTCCAAGCCGGCGCGCGATCGTGTTTGTTTCATCAACAGATCCGTCGTCAACGACAATGATCGCCGTCAGCGCGGACCCGGGCGATGACTTGATCGCCAGCGCCGCCGTCAAGCACGCTTGCAATGTCGCCGCTGCATCGCGTGCTGGCACGACTAGGGTCACGGCGTGAGCAGGATTTTCAGAATTGGCAGTCATCGTTCCTCAGTCCCGCAGCGGCGATGTGGATTGGATGCGCTGTTCACGACAATGATTCTCTGGCGATGGCGCACGCCGTTTCGCGTACGCCGTTGATCCACGCTTGGCACTCAATGCCAAGGGTACTTTCCAGCGTTTCGATTGATAGACGCGAATTGAGCGGGCGCACTGCGGGTGATCGCAGTTGACTTGAAGTGATCGGCGTGATTGAGTGCTTGGCAATCAGGGATGGCATGCCCGCCTCGACTGCTATGGAAAGAGCAGTTTGCGCAACCTCATGCCATGAAGCGCTACCGCGCGAGGTGGCGTGCAGCACCCGCGGTGTTGGACGATCTCCTACCAGTGACCGGCGAGCGATGTGTGATGCAATATCCGCTAGCCACCGTGCCGATGTGGGGGCGCCAAACTGGTCGCTCACGACGGAGATTTCATGACGCGTTTGTGCCAACGCTAGTACGGTTCGAATGAAGTTCTTGCCGCGCGGGGCATGCAACCAGCTTGTTCGCAGAATGGTCAGTTGGCAACCAGCGTTCATCGCTTGGCGTTCGCCTTCGAGTTTGCTGCGACCGTACGCGTTCACGGGACCAACCGGATCTTCCTCGCGGTGTGGCGCGGTGCCGGTACCCGCAAAGACATAGTCAGTTGAGAAGTGCAGCAGGTGAGATCCGCACGATGAACACGCCTCGGCGATTTCGCCCACGGCATCGCCGTTGATTCGTTGCGCTAGTTCCGGTTCCGATTCCGCAGCGTCGACATTCGTATACCCAGCAGCGTTCACAACGAACTGCGGGCGACTACTGCGAATCACTGCTGCGGCTGCTAGCGGCGTTCGGAGGTCAACGTGCGATCGGCACAGCGCTGTCATCGGCCCCAACGCCGCAAGTGACACCGCGAGCTCTCGCCCAAGTTGACCTTCCGCACCAAAAAGCAGGATGGTCATTGGCCGTAGTGGGTCCTGACCCACGATCGATACTCGCCGGTTCGCACCCGTTCAAGCCACTGTGAATTGGTGATGTACCAGTCAACAGTGTCTGCGAGCCCTTGGGTAAGGGAGACAGTTGGCGCCCATCCAAGTTCATCGCGAATACGTGACGGGTCTATCGCGTAGCGCCAATCATGTCCAGGGCGGTCGGTCACGAAGCGGATCAGCTTATGGTGCGGTTCGCCGTTCTGGCGTGGTTGCTTGCGGTCAAGGATCTCGCACAACATACGAACCATGTCAATATTGGCAGTTTCGCCATAGCCACCGATGTTGTAGCGCCGACCGACAGCGCCACGTTCTAATACCAAACGTAACGCGGCGCAATGGTCTTCTACATGGAGCCAGTCGCGGATTTGCGCCCCGTTGCCATACACAGGTATGGGTTCGCCGCTCGTTGCGCGTGCGATGCACAGCGGAATGAGTTTCTCCGGGAACTGCCGCGGACCGTAATTATTCGAGCAGTGGGTCGTCAGTACGGGAAGACCGTATGTCGTATGCCAGGCGGAAACCGCGTGATCTGCCGCCGCTTTGCTCGCTGCGTAGGGGCTGCTCGGCCGATACGGGCTTGACTCATTGAAGGCTGGGTCATGTGCGGTCAGTGCGCCAAACACCTCATCCGTCGAAACGTGGAGGAATCGGAACGCGCGTTGCCGTTCCTCAGACAGGGTTCGCCAATACGCTGTTACCTCGTCAAGGAGGCGTGTAGTACCGATGACATTCGTCTGAAAGAACGCCTCGGCGGTCCGAATAGAACGGTCGACATGAGTCTCCGCCGCCAGGTGCACGATTGCGCGTGGCTGGAATTCAGCCAGTAGCCGTTGCATCAGGTTGCGGTCCGCAATATCACCATGGACAAACGTGTGGGCGGCCGTTGAGGGTAGGCCCGCAAAATTGTCTGGGTTGCCTGCGTAGGTGAGTAGATCCAGTGTGACAGCAGGCTCCTCGCTGTGCAGGAACCATGAATGCACAAACGCGCTTCCGATGAATCCT
Source organism: Phycisphaera mikurensis NBRC 102666 (assembly GCA_945890745.1). Classification (GTDB taxonomy): domain Bacteria; phylum Planctomycetota; class Phycisphaerae; order Phycisphaerales; family SM1A02; genus UBA966. Next base: position 9,262 of record CAMDCW010000006.1, on the reverse strand, counting down.
GCGCTGCCAGTAATGAGGATTGCCACCGTGACGAGTCTCCACTGTTCGGACTAGATTCAATGCCAAGGGTGCCTCGGCACTCACGTATCAGGGTCGATCCACCATCGATCTTGCGGGAACTGCTTGAAAGGTTAGCGAAGATCGCTTGGCAAATCAGTGTGCCTCATTCAACCGCGCCGAGATTTTCGGACTACGCGATTTGGGCTTGATCCGCTACTTCTTCCCCTTACGCCCCCGACCCGCGCGGGTGCCGGGCATGCCAGCCTTGGGTCGCGGCTTTTCTTCCACTTCTGGCTCCTCGGCCATGCCCTCCACTTCGGGCAGTGCTTCGACGCGCTTGCGCTGATCACGCAGGCGGGCGGCTTTCTCAAACTCCAACGCGCCCGCTGCGGCGAGCATGTCCTCTTCCAATTCACGCAGTGCTTCTGCTTTGTCGAAGCGACGTGACTCCTTGGCCCCAACCGCTTCACGCGCGGTGCGATTGGCCTTGATCTCAAGAGCAATGCCCTGACGAATCGCTTTCACGATCGTCTCTGGCGTGATGCCGTGTTCCTTGTTGTAGGCAATCTGCTTGGCGCGACGACGTGAGACTTCGTCGATGGCGGCTTCCATCTCGGGCGTCATCTTGTCGGCGTACAGGATTGCTTCGCCGCCGGAATTGCGCGCGGCGCGGCCCATGGTCTGAATCAGACTTGAACGACTGCGTAGGAATCCCTGCGTGTCCGCGTCAAGAATGCAGACCAGGCTGACTTCCGGGAGGTCAAGTCCTTCGCGCAGCAGGTTGACGCCAACCAGCACATCAAACAATCCTTCCCGCAATTCCTTGAGAATTTCAATGCGGTCCAGTGTTTCGATTTCGCTGTGCAAGTATCGAACGCGCACGCCGTTCTTATGGAGGTAATTGGTAAGTTCCTCGCAGAGTCGTTTGGTGAGCGCGGTGACTAGCACGCGGTCGCCGCGCGCGGCGCGTTCCTTGCAGCGCTCCAAGAGATCAGGAATCTGTCCGCGCGCGGGTAGGAGCGTGATGATTGGGTCAACAAGTCCGGTCGGGCGGATGACCTGTTCGGCAATCACGCCGTGCGATCGCTCCAGCTCCAACGGGCTGGGTGTTGCGCTGACATATACCACTGCTGGAATGATTTCTTCAAATTCCTCAAAGCGGAGTGGGCGATTGTCCATGGCGCTTGGCAAGCGAAAGCCGTGGTCCACAAGCGTCTGCTTGCGTGCCTTGTCACCGAAGTACATGCCACGAATCTGCGGCAACGTGACGTGGCTTTCGTCTACCACCACCAGCCAGTCATTCTCGGTATGTCCGGGCACGCGACGGAAGTAATCCATCAGTGTCCACGCGCGTTGTCCACGCGCACGGCCATCAAAGAAGCGACTGTAGTTTTCAATACCGCCGCAGTAGCCGGTCTCTTGGATCATCTCCAAGTCATACTTAGTGCGACCGATGAGTCGTTGCGCCTCTAGCAGTTTGCCTTCCGCACGCAACTCCAGGACGCGCTCGTCAAGCTCTGCTTTGATCTCATCAAGCGCGCGCTTCATCCGATCTTCAGGCATCATGTAGTGGACAGCGGGGAACACCCACGCGCGCGATTCCTCGCTGAGAACTTCGCCGCTGACCGGATCGAATGTTTCAATTGATTCGACTTCTTCGCCGAACAGGCCGATGCGGATCGCATGTTGCTCACTGGCAGGGAAGACTTCGATGGAATCGCCGCGCACTCGGAAGTTACCGCGGCCGGGTTCGATTTCCTTGCGCACATACTGCATGTTGGCAAGGCTGATGAGAAAGTCGCGGCGCTTCAGCGTGGTACCGCGCTCCACCACCACCATGCGGTTTCGGAATTCGTCCGGTGATCCAAGGCCATACAGGCAACTGACGCTGGAGATGACGATCACATCCGGCCGCGAAAGCAGTGAGCTGGTTGCCAGCAGGCGCAAGCGGTCGAGGTCTTGATTGCGGCTGGCGTCTTTCTCGATGTAGATATCGCGCTGCGGGATGTACGCCTCAGGCTGGTAGTAGTCGTAGTAACTGACGAAGTAGCAGACGGCGTTGTCTGGAAAGAGTTCTTTCATCTCTTCATAGAGCTGCGCCGCAAGCGTCTTGTTGTGACTGATGAGGAGCGTGGGCTTGCCGGTGCGCGCAATGACATTCGCCATCGTGAAGGTCTTGCCGGTGCCAGTGGCGCCGAGCAGCGTCTGGAACTTTTCGCCACGCGCCAGCCCCGCCACCAACTGCTCGATCGCCTCTGGCTGATCTCCAGTGGGTTGGTAGGGGCTTTGAAGGCGGAACATCGGCGGAATTGTAGGAGAGTGGGGCGGGTGCGCCGATAGGGGGTAGAGTGCCGTTCCCTGGCGGCGGCGCCGCTTGCGAACCAGGATTCATCCCTACGCCATCGAAAGACGCTCTCACCATGCCAACTTGCTCCAAAGTCACCGTTACTCTTCTTGCGTTCGCCTGCATGTCGGTTCCAATGCAGGGCTGCAAGAACGGTCCGCCGCCGGTGATGGCCGTGCGGCTCCTCTTGGGGGGCAAGGATCACAACGGCGGTCCGATCGCGCAGGGTGACGTCTTGAAACTCACGAAGTCCACGGACGGCACTGCCACTGATGGCGAAGACTTCAAGGTTTCTCTCGCTTCCAAGTCCGGCGATGGATACGAGTGGCAATGCCGTACGCCCAACGATGCGTATGTGTTGGTGGACGCATCCTTTGATATCGAGCCGGACGGCAAGCTCGCGGCTGGCACGGACATGCAAACCATCTACCACCTGCACGCCCGCAAGGTCGGCAAGACCAAGATTGAGTTTGCTCAGGTGAGCCTCACCGACAAGAACATTGCGGCCAAGCAGGTTCTTACCTTGGAGGTTGAGGTCAAGGCCGGAGCCGACGCGAAGAAGTAATCGCGCGGGATGCGCAGCATGCATGCTCGCGGTGTTAGTTACGTCCCCAGCGCATCGGTCTCCGGCATCACCGGTCTGCGATGTGCCATAATCGGCTCGAGCTCTTCAGGCGAGATGCTGGCAAACACCTCAGCCAAGGTGGGGTCGAATTGCGTACCTGCACATCTGCGAATTTCGTCCAGTGCCGCCGCAGTATTCCGCGCGGGGCGATACAGCCGTGAACTTGTCATTGCATCGAACGCATCGGCGATGCCAACCACGCGGCCGAGGGAGCTGATATCCATGCCGGCACTTTGGTTGGGGTAACCCTGGCCGTCCCAGCGCTCGTGGTGATCAAGCACGCCGGGAAGGATCTCACGCAGTTGCGGAATGTCACGCAGCATTGACAATCCCCGCTCGGGGTGTTGCTTGATGAGCGCGAACTCATGTACTTCCAGCTTGGTCGGCTTGCGCAGAATCTCCTCGGGCACGCCGATCTTGCCGATGTCGTGCACCAACCCGCACAAGCGCGCTTGCTCAACGAACGGACTTCCGAGTTCGGCGCGTTCGGCAAGCAGCGCGGCAAATCGACTGACGCGATCGCTGTGTCCGCGCGTGTAGGGATCCTTGGCATCAATCGCCTCAATGAGCGTGCGCATGGTGCCGCTGAACAGTTCCCGTTGCTCACGATCCATGCGCTCTTGGAGTTGCATACGCGCCACATTGGAAAGCGCCAAGCCCACAAAGTGGCCGATAGCAGCAGCGAAGTTCACAGCCTCATGAATGTTTGTGCTTGATGACGCGCCGCGACGGTCGAGATAGAGCCAGCCATGGAACGTCGCTCCAGTCTTCACGGGAATGCACGCAGCCTCTTGAATGTCCATGCGCAGCACACTCTCGCTGGCAAGGATGGGCGCATTGCTGCTTTCGCGGTGATAGACATACGCGCGGTCTCGTGCGTTGCGCAGCATGGTCCGACTGACTAAGACGGCACCCGTGGAATCTTGGATGCGCCCAGCACATGCGAGTGCGTCAATTCGATCAACGGTGTTACCTTGCAGCAAGAAGGCAACATTCGAAAAACTAGTTGCTGCAACCAATGAACGTACCGCCGCATCCGCCACACTGGCCAGGTCCGTTGCGTGTGACATCGATTCGGTTGCGTTGAGGAGATGCACCAAGTAATCGGCGGCAAGCGCATTTGGGTGCTCAAGCAGAATCGCCTCCGCCAGCATTCCGGTGCTGACGTTCTCTTCACCAAGTCGAATCGAGTGCATCGGGGACTGAGTGTTGTCCGCGCCGTCGAGCCGGAATTGGAAGGGACCCACACCAATCAGGTCACCAGATTCGACGCGAATTTCCGTACTCCGTGCCAGGCGGGTGCCGTTGAGCATGGTGCCGGTCCGACTATCGAGGTCGCGCAGCCGCATGTGCCCATCGCCGGTGCCTGGGTCGGTGCTCCAGACCAGCGCAGCATGTCGACGACCGATCGTGAGCGTTGGTAACTGGACGTGGCATTCATCCGCTCGCCCGATGACAGTGGGGCGGTCGGAGTGGACCTCGAACTGACCGGCACTGCCGGGGGGGCCATCAACCATCGTGATTCGGAACGCCTGTGTCATAGAGGTAAGTGATACTCGTTATGTTCATCCAGCCCAAGCGACGCCGGACGATTCGGCGCGGGCGACCGATATCGGTCAGCCCTCGAACAACCACCAACGCTTGCGCGCGCGTGCACCGATGCGGAGCCCGAATTGCCGTTGCGTAACTTCAGCGATGAACTCTGCCGCTTCTACCGGATCATCGGTCACCTTCACAAGACCGCGATCTTCCTTATCGATCGTCCCGTCTGGAATCATGCGCCGCTGAACGAAGTCATCCAGTTCATCCCAGTAGTCCTTGCCCATGATGACCACTGGAAAGTCAGCAATCTTCCCGGTTTGCATGAGGGTGAGCGTTTCAAACAATTCATCCATGGTCCCGTATCCGCCTGGTAGCACCACGAATCCATACGAATACTTCAGCAGCATCACTTTACGAATGAAGAAGTAGCGGAACTCCACGGTTTGGTCGCACCATGGATTCGGTTTCTGCTCATTCGGTAGGGCGATGTTGCAACCGATGCTTGGTGCGCCCACCTCACGCGCGCCGCGATTGGCGGCTTCCATGATCCCGGGTCCGCCGCCAGTCATCACGGTAAACCCGCGCCGGCCAAGTTCCGCGCCCACCTGTTGCGCCATGGCGTACCACCGATGGTCTTCGGGGAAGCGCGCGCTGCCAAACACCGTCACGCATGGACCAACAAAGTGCAACCGTCGAAAGCCACGAATGAATTCCACCGCGATGCGAATGACTCGCCACAGTTCCTCCAGTCGTGGTCGTGGACCAGCGAGCATCAATTGCTCGGGCGCAGCCAACGGTCCAACGGGGAATTCTTCAGGAGTCACTTCTTTGACGCTTCCCATTCGGTGATGATGGTTGATTCGCGCTCCGCTGATAGACCGGGTTGGCCGGGCTTTGCGCCCCATACATAAGCTTCGGGGTGCTGCTTGTCCCACCACGCCAGCGTGTCGCGCACGGTGTCTGCCAGCGGACGGAACGTGCAGCCAGCCGCAACCGCGCGGGCACGGCTGATGTTGCCAGCGCCTGCAAATTGTGGATCTTCAGGCAGCCAGAGCGGCAGCCCCATCCATGGTGAAACCTTCGCAGTTTCAAGCAAATACGTCTCATCAATCGGGACGAATTCCACCGACGCTGCGGTACACGCCTTACAGCCGTCCACCATTTCGTCAAACGTCAATGGTCCGGCAGGTCCGGTGACGTTGTAGGTTCCACCGTGACCATCGGCGATGCAGCGAACGCAGAACTCCCCGCAGTCGCGCACATCAACGAAACTAATCAGCGCCTTGCGCGGCTCCTTGGGCCCAGGCACCAAGACGCGCCCGCCGCGTGCAATACGCACGGGCCAATACGTAAACCGATCGGTCGGATCGCCGGGTCCGACGATCAAGCCAGGGCGCAACACCGAGCAACGTTCGCCAAATGCTTTGAGCGACTCTTGTTCGCACAGCGCCTTGAGTGGTCCGTACGTTTCGTTACTGAGCTTCTGTTCCTCAGGTGTTTCAATAGTGCCCACCGCTGCACTCTCGTCGGCGTTCGGGGTGGCCATCGAGGCGTACACCGAAACCGTGGAAACGAAGACGTAATGTCGCGCGGCCTTGGCCAGCAGCGTGGCGGAGGCGCGCACGTCCTGCGGTCGATAGCCGGAGGTATCAATGACGCCATCCCAGCGGCGCCCGTCGGCGATGGCCTTTTCCAGCGCCTTCAGACCCTCGCCCTTGGCAGGATCACGGTCGCCGCGGATGGTTTCCAGGTCTGGGAACAGGTCGGCACGTGTCTTGCCGCGGTTGAACAGGGTGACCTTCCAACCGCGGCGCTGAGCGCTCGCCACGATTTCCGGTCCGAGGAATGCGGTTCCTCCAAGAACAAGTAGGTCCATGAGGGCGATCGTATCGCTCGGCCGGGGACGCCACGGCCGCTTTCTGGGGGGCTCGGGCGCGGACGGTCAACGTCCGCCTCATGTTATTGACTGGAAACGGCGACATTTCATTTTTCTCGATGAGACGTGATCCATCCTTCGGGATTTCTGCGCCTCAAGTGTCGTGGGATCACCCATCGGAGCAGGTCGCAGGGAGCGGCCAGCCCCAGTGAGGTGATGGATCCAATAGGTCCGTGCGGGCCGAGGATCACCCAGGGAGTGAAAGGAGCGGGCAGTGTGCCCGCGGAAAAGGGAACAGGGATGCAACAGCAGACTTTGGCATTGATCGGTACGGTCGGACTTCTCACAGGTAGTTCGTTCGCGGGCGTGGTCTCCACCGTCGCCTTTAACAACCTCGCTGAATGGACAGCGTTCGCTGCGGAGCCGGGAATCTTCCCCGCCGGTTGGACCACCGCTACCAGTGTCGAGAACTTTGAATCCAAGCGCTCGTTGACGCAGCCTTCCATCTCTGGTGGCCTGGGCTGGTCATCATGGACCGCCTCTGCAGGCGCTGGCGATGTCACCCAAGAGTTCGGCGCCATGTCGACCGCCAAGTCTGGTACATCGCTGTTCTTCACCTTTGGCAATAAGCCCGCTGCGCTCGGCGGACTCCACGGCATCGGCGGAGATTTCGGGTTCATCGACGCGTCTGGCAACTATCAGCCGGGGCGCATCGAGATCACGCTCTCCAACGGCGCAGCCGTCATTCAGGACTTCACCGCCAAGGCGTCGTTCGCTGGATTCTGGGTCATTGATCCAGAGGTCACCATCACTGGCCTGTTCCTCAAGCCGCTCGATACGGCATATGCAGTATCGACCACCAACTTGTACTTCGGATTCGCGGGAGTTCCCGCACCAGGTGCATGCGCGCTCTTAGGTATCGCCACCATGTTCGCTAGCGGCCGTCGCCGCTCCGTCAATCAGTAATTCACTCCTCCGGCACCTTACACACACGCAAACACATTTCGTATTTCACAGGGAAACAGGGTAAACACATGAAGAACTTCGCATTCGCAACCATCGCTGCCTGCTCGCTCATCGCCTCCGCCAACGCTGGCTACACCTCAGACGTCATTGCCTTCACCGACCTCACCGAGTGGCAGAACGCGCCGACTGACGCCGACATCAATCTCTTTGGTGCTGGCTACACCGCCGAGTACTACACCGAGGATTTCAAGGGCCTTGCGACCGGCTCGTCCGTCTCTGGTGGCGCAGGCTGGGCATCGTGGACGGCTACAGCGTCCGTTGGTTCGCTGCAGACCACCGGCACTGGTCTGTACGCCGCTCAAGCGGGGGCCACGGTCACCATGAACTTCACCGCTCCGTATGAAATGCCAATGGGCGGCGTGCGCGGCATCGGGGGCGGCTTCCAGTTTGTGAACGATGCAGGTCAGGCCGTTGCCGGCAAGATTTGGCTGAAGCTTTCCACCGGTGAGTCGATCTTCCGCACCATCAGCTCTGCCAACCAATTCATGGGCTTCTGGGTTGCTGATCCGAACCAGACGATCACTTCCTTTAAGGTGCAGCCAATGGGCACGGCCGCTGCCTACTTCGTCGGTGCTGAAACCATGTACCTCGGCACCGCGGTAGTTCCCGCTCCAGGCGCCATCGCGCTGCTCGGCGCGGTCGGCCTGCTCAGTAGCGCGCGCCGCCGCCGCTGAGTCTGGTGCTTAGAAATCGAGGCTCATACATCACAACGCGCACTCCCATCGGGGGTGCGCGTTGTGCCTTAGACCGTCACCGTATCGCCCACGCTGATCATGCCGCTTATCTCAGTCAGCAAGTGCTGTCCGAATGTCACGCCTGGTCCTTCGGCGCGGTAGGTGGCAAGGGTGGCGAGCGGCTCGTTGCCGGTGAACTCGCCGGTGGATTGATCGATGGTGATCACCTTGCAGCGTTTGCATGCGTTACTGACGCGAAACGCGGCGCTGCCAATGCGCAGGGCGCGCCACTCATCGTCGTCGCCGGCCGTGGCGCCACGCACCACTACATTCGGGCGGAATCGATCCATGGGTATCGCTGATGAGCCGCCGCGCATCAGCCGCGTGTTCAAGTCTTCCAGTGCGGCAGTCGTTGTGAGGAGCAGCGGAGCGGCGTCTGCAAGGCTGAGATGCCGTCGCGGCTCTCCGCGTTTGACGCTCGTCAGTCGCTCGCAATCATCATCCATCCACACCAACTGTGCGGGCACACCAAGTACTTCACTCAGCATGCGGCTTGCGGTGGGATCCGAGACGCGAACGTCAAAGCAGTCGTCCCAGACGGTGGCGCGAAGTGTTGGTGCGCTGCTGGAAGGGAAGGCAACATCCAGCGTTCCCGCGGCACTGGTAATGCGTAGCCCAGCGTCGGAAATCGCTGCGCCAATCAGTGCCATCCGCGGGTTCGTTCGTTGCGAGATGAATAGCCCGTCCCCATCGACCACCATGAAGCGACGGTCATGACGAAGGCCGCGCTCATCAACAGACCAACTCCGCGGCGAAAATCCTGCTGCGCCCTTGAGTGGATAGACGTGCAGCGAATCCACCACAAGATGGTTTGTTCCGCTCGTGGGTGTGGGGATGGCAGAAGTCATCGCGTTGGAACTATACGAGTTACAAAAACACACCGGCCGGTCGCAACATACGACCGGCCGGTGGAAGCTGGAATCTGTATCAATCGCACCGACTCAGGTCGGCTGCGCCTCGCTCTTGCGAGTCTCGTCAGTGCTCTCCGTACCAGTACCGGTGAAGGTCAGGTAGTCCTTGCCGGTCTCGTGCACAGCAACAATCGCAGTGCCTTCGCCGAACTCGCCACTGAGCAGCCGCTCTGCAAGCGGATCCTCAATGAACTGTGCCAACGC
>CAMDCW010000005.1 GCA_945890745.1 Phycisphaera mikurensis NBRC 102666 | reverse complement strand
CGGTTGGAAGCGCCCGTTGGTCGTCGCGGTGACACGAAGCCATCGACTCCGCGTCGTGGACCAACCAAGCCACCGCGTCCACCAGGACCGGTGAAAGCACCACGCGCTGGTGGCGAACGAAACTCAAGGAAGTAATCACATGCCTCAGTACGAATATGCCTGCGAAGAAGATGGTGAAGTGATCGTTCTCCTCCGCCCCATGCGCGAAGCGGATGCGCCGGTCGAAGATCCGGCCGGCAAGGGACGTCAATTCACGCGCAAACACAGTGTGTTCGGCGTTGCCGGTTCGTCGGTTGGTCAGGCGCATGTGCACACCGGATCATGTTGCCCATGCGGCAAATCACAGAGTCAGTGCGGGAACGGTTGAATCAATGAAGTCAAGTAACTCACAGCAGAGCCAGTCGAGCGGTCTCGCCGACGGCGTCATTCTCCACGGTGTTGATTTCTCCGGAGCCGATTCCGGCGGAGCAGCAAAGATTCGTGTCATCACCCGTGACATGTCTTCGCTCCGAACACCGGTTGAGTCGATGGGACGGCTCGACCGCCGCGGACTTGTTCGTGCCATCCTCGCCTCGCGTGATGACAAGCGCGCGCATGTTTGGCGCGTGGATGCGCCGATGTCAATCCCCGCGGAGATCGTTCGCGAATTTGGATTACCAAACGATTGGATGGCAGTGGCACGCTGGATGCAGGGTCTTGCATCGCCGCGGTTGTGGCGCGGAGCAGTCCGCGAACGCACGCGTCGCGAGCCACGTCGCGCCTGCGACATCGCTATGAATACCCCCATGTCGCCACTGAACCTGCGCGTCTTCAAGCAGACGTGGACATTCATGTGCGAAGTTCTCTTGCCGCTCGCAGAAGAGGGCATTCGGATCGAACCCTGCATCCCCGGCACATCGGGCGACGTAGTGGTGTGCGAAGGATGCCCGGCATCAATCTTGCATCTCAAGGGCTGGCCAAAGCGCGGTTACAAGGGCGCCGGCGATCCGCCTATGAAGGTGCGTGCAGAAATCATTCGTTTATTGAGCGATTCCAAGGTCTCCATTCCGCCGCAGATTGTCAGCGAAGCCATTCAAGACGAGGAAGGCGACATGCTTGACGCCATCATCCTGACCATGCCAACCGTGGCCGCCGTGGTGCCCGAGGTGGCCATGGTTGAGGGTTGGGTGTACTGATCGAACATGGTGCTGATGATGTTTGCGGTTTTTGCCAATTGGTTTAGCATTGCTGCATGATCCCGGCGGGACACGACAGTACAGCTCCACAATCTGCCAACCGGCATTCCAAGTCAGGGCCGTCTATTGGCGTGCCATTGACGCCAGACACGCCGCCAGAAACACCGCAAGAAGCAATCCTGCGCGGCCCGGATTTCGCCACCCTCGGTGAGCCCAGCGCGCGCACGCTTGCTGAGATTGACGCACTGCTCGCGCGCGCCGCTACCGAAGTGCAGTTGGGTATGGAGGAAGGTGTGGGGCGCATCGGTCGCTACACGCTGGTGACGCAAATCGGTGAAGGTGGGTTCGGCACCGTGTGGCTTGCTTCTCAGGAACAACCAGTGCGTCGACTGGTGGCGCTCAAACTGCTGCGCCGCGACCCCGGCTCGCGGTTAGTGCTTGCCCGATTTGAAAACGAACGCCACACCTTGGCGCTCATGGATCATCCGCATGTTGCTACGGTGCTGGACGCTGGCACCACCGAAGACGGCCGGCCGTGGTTTGTCATGCCGTTCATTGATGGGCTACCCATCAACGCCCTCTGTGACGAACGTCACATGCGTCCGCGTGACCGCGTGCGCCTCTTTATTGATGTGTGTTCCGGCGTGCAACACGCGCACCAAAAGGGCGTCATTCATCGCGATTTGAAGCCCGGCAACATCTTGGTAACGCGTAACGCTGACCGTGCCGTTGTGAAGGTCATTGACTTTGGCGTTGCCAAGGCAGTCGATCCATCGGATGCCGCCAGCCTTCGAACCGCGGAGGGGCAGCGCCTGGGAACACCGCAATACATGGCCCCCGAGCAATGGATGCACGGCGCGGGGATTGCCGACGCGCGCAGCGACGTGTATGCGCTGGGAACAGTGCTCGCCGAATTGTTAGTGGGCGGACCACCGTCCAAACTACCGCGTAGCCCGCTGGAAGTTCCTTATGTGGTTCCCCCGAGCGCGTGGCTTGCCGAGATGGCGGCTGCGAACCCGGATGCCACCGCTGCCGTGGCAGCCGCGCGTGGAATGAAACCGGACGAGCTGGCCGAAGTAGTTCGCGGTGACCTGGAAGCCATCGTCCGCCGCGCGACCGCCGCGCATCCAGAGGATCGCTACGCATCGGCGGCAGCACTGGCGGATGACCTCCATCGATACTTGGATGGATTGCCAGTGGCTGCGCGATTGCTCGCACCCTGGGAACGCACATGGCGCATGGTCCGCCGCCATCGACTTGCTACCGCACTTGCCGTTGTAGCCGCACTTGCCATCGTCGGGGGATTGGTGCAGTTTGCACTCTGGACCGCGCAGGCGAGCCATCAACGACAGTTGTCGGAGACGGCGCAGCGCCACTCTGAAAGGACGATGCAATTTGCGCAGTCGATGATTGAAGACATGGTGGCGCAGCAGAGTGCCACCAAAGATCCCGCCGCTGGCAAGGAAGTGTTTGGACGCATTGAGAAGTTGGTCGAAACCGTCGCCGTTGATGATCCGCTGGTCGCTGGACGACTGGCAGCGATTGTTGTCCGTGGTCACCAGGAAGCGTGGCAGCATCGCAGCGCGTATGAGCTCTTAGATCGATCGTTTGACGGGGTGCTCAAGGCTGATCCAGCCGGCGAAAGCACGGCATTTGCAGAGTTAGCACCGCTTTACTATCGCATGGCCTTGAAGTACGACCGCGCCAGTGCAGCCGTGATCGGTCCAATGATCTTTGCGCGCCTCTCAGCAAGTGGCGAGATCCGTAGCGACCCGGCGCGCTCGCTCATTCCGACCATGTGCATGGAACGTCAGCCGTGGCCGTTCTTTTCACTATTCACTGATCCAGCAGTCCGAGTGCTGGCAGGTCAGTGGTACGCCTCGCTGCTTGATGATCCCATTGATGCGGGGTGCACCTATGCCCTCAGCAGAATTTCGACACTCGTTCGCGCCGACGGATATCCCAACCGGACCGCTGAAGTGTTTGCAGCGCGGGGATACCTTGAGCAGCACCTCTCGCCCAACGACCCGGAATTGCTGCTTGCGGAAACGCAAGTGTTCACCATGATGTCGATTGATGGTCTCAACAGTGATGACATGGTGCAAAGCATGACCATGCTGTGTGCTCGCATGGAGCATCACTTTGGTAGCGGCGCCTCGCGCACGGTCAACGCTCATTGGAATCTGGCGTACGCATGCGCCAACTTGGGGCACTTTGACGACGCATACCTGGTTTATAGGCGGTTCTTGTGGCCGGAGTACCACCGCCAAATTCCAACCGACGGATTGCGCCCGTGGTATTTGGCATTCTTCTCCCCGATTGCCTACCGAGTCTGCGACTACGACACCGCGTATGAATGCGCCATGACCCAGCTTGGCGATGCAATGGCCGCTGGCAGTGATGGCAAGGGGGTTGTGTCTGCGCTGTCAGCGCGCGTGCTTGCGGGGGTCCTGGCAGCGTGGGGCGACGAGCAGGGTGCGCGCGCGGTGGAGACGCAGTTTGGGGTGCAACGTTTGCCCGAGGGATCCGACAATTGGTGACGTGCGCATGAACCCCGAGGGATCGTGGTACACCGTTGTTGGAGATTCACATGCATTACACACCTATGACTTCTGTCGCCGTGATCGTGGCCGCTTCGCAACTCTTTGCGGTTGCAAGCAACCCCATCGCTACGTCCATGCAAACGGCGCCCGCAGCGCCGGCACCAGCCATCGCTTGGCCCAAGGATGAAGCAGGACTCAACACGCTGGCAACCGGTCTCCTTGATGGCTGGTTCCAGAAGATGGTGAGCAAGGATCGCGCGGCGATTGAAGCCGGCATGCAGGCAAATTTCCAGCGCATCAATTTCGAAGGAGCCTTTGACCGCACTGCGGAAGTAGCCGCCATTACCGCCCTTGGTGTCACCGCTCCCACGGTCAGCGGTGTCCGGGCTACGCGCGTTGGTGATGCGTTAGTGGTTACTTGCCTTGTAAAGGCAGGAGAATCAGTCGGTGGCAAGAAACTCCCATCCGAGCCCGCTCCGCGCCTCGCGGTGTGGCAGCAGGTCGAAGGAGCATGGCGGTTGGCTGCATGGGCGTCCCTGGAAATGCCCGCTGTCCGTCCCGCGCCCACTGCACCGCGGTTCGCGGGTGATGCTGCGCTGAACGCCACTGGATCCGCGCTGCTCTCCAAATTTCTCACGGCGCAACACGCCAAAGACTTGCCGACCTTCGACGGAATGCTTGCCGAAGGATTCCAAGTGGTGAATTTCAAAGGTCAAAAAGAGCGCGCGGACATGATTCGCGGCGCCAAAGCTGCTACCACCGAGGCGCCCGTGCTCGCGGATGCACGCGCCACGCAGTGCGGAGACTTGATGATTGTCACCTGCACGTTGACGATGGGGCAGAAGGTTGGTTGGGACACCGTTCCCGCCGATCCAGCCCCGTTCTTAGCGGTATTCCAAGGGTCCGGTGCGGCGACCAAGGTCATCGCGCTGGCAAACACCAACAAACCGAAGTAATTCACCGCACGTCGCGCAGTGATCGCAATCGCCGCGCAAGCAGGGCGCGTGCTGCTACTAAGTCACGATGCGCAGTGGCCAAGCTGACATTCACTAAGCCAGCCACCACATCCATGGAAATGCCGGCCACGGAATGCAGCGTGACCACCTCCATTTCACGCGGATGCGTGCCGGCCAGATCGATCATGGCCTGTTCAAGAAGTTCAAGGTCGGCGCGGCTTGATGCGTCCGGCGCGTCTTCGCGCAGCCCGGCACCAAGTTCGGTGTCGAGCCGTTGCGTCATGCGTACATCGCGTTTGATGGCGAGACGTGCGCGGCGGCGGTCGGCAATCACGCGTGTCATGAACACGCTGGCCAATCCACGCAGATGCGCGTCATTGATGGGCAGGTCATCCTGCTTCATCAGTCGTAGCACCGTCTCCGTGACCAATGATGTTGGCGCAAGCGCCGCAGCACCAAAGCCCATGGTTTCGTGCTCAGCCCGCAGGGTTCGCGCAGCCAAATCACGCAGCGCGGGATAGTGGCGCCCGATGAGTTCAGCAAAGGCGCGCTGGCGATCCGGATTGTTCAGGTCGACTGGATGTTCCACGGTGGGATCTTTATACGCCGCGTGTCTGCGGTTCCCAAATGATTTTGTGCATTTGTGTCTGCATCCGCACGGCCAGGCGATCGGCAATGATCCACTCGGCAAGCGAGCGTGGCGAAAGTCCAGGGCAACCAGCAATCTCCAGTCCCTTGGGCTGCGCCCACGCCGCGCTCATCAGGATGGCGCCCAGTTCGCCGCGCTGTACGCGTTCCGTCAAGCCGCGCTCGGCGATGGTTGCCACTGCCCATTCGTAATCGGCGCGGTCGGTGAGCACAAACTTCACCTCGTCACGGGCGCGCAGGTTGGCAATATTGGACCACAGGTTCCGCGCGCTCTCCCCGCTCCCAGGCGTCTTGATGTCCAAGATGCGGATGGAGCGCTCATCGCAGGGCGAAATGTCCATGGCGCCGGATGTCTCAATGAGCACGGTCAGCCCGCGGTCACAGAGCAGGCGGATGAGATCGAAGGCGCGTTTCTGAGCGAGGGGCTCGCCGCCAGTGAGTTCAACCAGCGGACAGCCGGTAGCCAGCACCGCGTCGACAATCTCGCCGAGCGTTGCCGTGCGTCCTTCGCGGAACGCGTACTCGGTGTCGCAGTAGGTGCAGCGCAACGGGCAGCCCGTCAGGCGTACAAAGACGCACGGAGCGCCTGCCCAGGTGCTCTCCCCTTGGATAGAGTGAAAGATCTCGTTCAGCCGAACGGTTCCGGTGCGTGGATCAGCATGAGCGCTGTCCGCTGGTGCCGGGGTTCCGAGCACTGTGCCGGCAGCGGCGGCCTTGGCGCCGGAGCAGGTGGGCATCAGGTGCTGGAGTGGGTTTGGCTGCATGAGACTTCCAAACTGTACGGTCTCCGGGCTGCTTTGGAATGCAACACGGGAGGCGCCGTTGGGCGCCTCCCGTGAATGCCCGGAAGAGGACTCGAACCTCCAAGGGATTGCTCCCACCAGCACCTCAAGCTGGCGCGTCTGCCAGTTCCGCCATCCGGGCGATGGATCCACCGCGCAGGCGAAACCTGCTGCGGAGGGTCGAGGAGTATAGCAAAATGCCCCCGCCGTTCAACGGCGGGGGCATTTGTAATAACTATGGACACTGGGTCAGTTGCCACCCAGGGACATTCCTGATCCAGTTTGATCAGTTGGTGGTCCAGTTTCCGAGCAGAACTCCCAAGTCGCCACCCCCCACCGGGCCGCCATCGCCATTCAAGTCGTAGGTGAGTGTTCCCCACGCTCCGAGCAGGATGCCCATGTCAGCGCCGTTGACGCGGAGGTTGCCATCAAGGTCGCCAATGAGCGGCGGCGTGCAGTTGGCACCGTAGATGCGCACATCATCAACGCCAGCTTCCACGATGGAACCGGCGCCCAAGTCTTGCGCACGGAAGCGCAAGCGCACCTGTGCCGAAGGGGTGACGTAGTTGTTGATGCGGAAGGTCTTCTCTACCCACACGCCGGCGTTCTCAGAAACGCTCTCAAGCAGAATCCAAGTGGCGCCGTTGTCAGCCGAGATCTCCACCGGCATGGTGTCGAGGTTCGGGGAAGCACCGCTGTTGTTGGAGTACCAACGTGAGTAACTGACGTATGCCTCGGCCAGACCATCGCAGTTGTAGGCTGGAGACACCAAGGTGGTGATGCCGCCGTCAACGTCGGCTTCACCCACGGCGCCGCCAGTTCCCTGACCGGTGATCCACGCCTTGACGCCAGGGGTCGGGGTGTGGTCATCCTCTGGCTGCGCGATCGTGCCGAGCGGATCAACGCGGTTCCAGATGCCAGCGGTAGCTGCATCGCCGGTGGCGCCCACGGTCCAACCGGTGGTCGTCGCTTCAAAGTCGTCAGCCATCACCTCGGTAACGCCGTTCGCCACGGTGCCGATGTAGAAGGCCGCTGGAGCAGTCGCTGGCGAATAGTTGGTGACGCCGGTGCTGGACTGAGCCGAGACGTAGAAGTTCAGCGTGGAAGGGCACGTTCCGCCAGGCAGATTCACCTGGTAGAGGTTCGATCCAAGGTAGGTCATTGGATATTGCGTGTAGGTACTTGTTCCGCTGACCTTGCCGAACAACTTGGCGGTCGCGGTGTTCGGAACGCCCGCGCTCGGATCAATCTTCACCTGCATGGAGGTGCTGCCATCCGGTGCGATCACGGTTGGAAGTCCCTGAGGGAAGCTGAATTGCAGCAGCGCGAGCGGCGGACCCGCCAATCCGTGCAGCGTGAATGAGTCGTTGATGGCGGAGTAGTTCGGGGTTCCGTCAGCAATGTTCGCGTTGTCATCATCGAGCGTCAAGAAGTCGATGGTGATGTCCGCAGCGATGGTGGAGATGTTGCCGTGCAGCAGGATGGAGTTGACGCACAAGTCAGCAACGTCAGTGCGGTAGGTGCTCGGGTAGGTGGCTGCAAACCGATTGCGCATATCCCAGCAGCAGCCCGAGATCAATTGTCCGCAGGAGTGGATTTCGCTGCCGCAGGTTGCGCCGGACGAAGTGGAACCAGTCGCGCATGATGTGGCGTTGAACTGGCAGGTGTTTGCCGCGGTTCGAATACCAGTGGTGCACGTCTGGAAGCCGACACCAGTACGTGGGTCATCCGACAAGAGGAAGCCGCAGATGTCGCCCATGCCTTCGCCGTACTGTTGCTGACCCGATCCGCCCTTGGACACCATGTTGTGACCATATTCGTGAGCGACCACATCACCGAACGAGGTGGCAGCGCATCCGCCACCAGCGATATAGAAGTTGATGGTGTTGCCGGAGTAGTACGCATTGCACGTGCTCGCCAAGTTGCAGTTGATCAAGAATGTGCTGGTCTGCGTCGATACTGACGGGAAGGCTGGCGATGCGGCCACGGCCAGGTCGCGCATCTTGTTCGACATGTAGTAGGCGTTGACCTGCGACAGTTCGTTGGCCACATTGTTGGCTGCGTTGAAGACTGGGCTCCAGTTGTCGCCATCATTGGCGGTGGTGCTCAGCGACACGGTTGCAGCGCTGTTGTTGGTGGTGGTGAAGTAACGACCGACCAAACTCGTCGTGTACGTGGCTCCAGCCGCGCCGGGAGCGATGGAGAAGTTTCCGTCCACGTCTGTGTAAGCAGTGGTGGTGCCAGTTCGTACTGCCACGTAGGGCATTCCGGTGGAAACTTCGGTCGCGCAGGTGTCCGCGCCGTATCCAGCGGTTGCTGGTGAAGTCACTCGGCCGCTCACCGCGTGATAGATCTTGCTCTCTTGGAACAGAATCGATCCGTTTTGCGCGTCAACAACAAACTCAATGCGTTGATGATTGTCCGGGTCAGCAGGGCTGCCGGCTTCCGCAGTGAAGAGCACTGCGAGGCGTGGTTCCGCCTTGACGCGATCGACGCCGGCCCAGATCACATATTGCGCCGGTCCAACTTCTGGCTTGGAGCGGAATGCACTCAATGGGTTTCGCGTCCAGATCTTGGCGCTTGGCAACTTGTTCACATCGACGCCTTCAAGTTGCTTCTCAACGCCGGTGACATCCCACAGTGAACTGGAAGCCAGCACGGCGGGGAACCCCGCCTCGTTGCGGGTAAGCACCATCAAATTGCTTCGGAACACGGTGATGCCGCGGAACTGTTGCGTGTAGTAGACCCCGGTGAACTTAAAGCCATCAACATCGCGGTTGGGCATGATCTGCACCAAGTGCTCGCCCGACTCAAAGGGTCCGAACGGAGCCAAGTCCGTTGGCTGGACGCCGAAGAGTTGTTGTGCATTTGTCTCGATGAACTTCTTGGCGCTTTCCGAAGGGGTAGCGCCCTGAGAGAAGTTGCCATAGACGCGGCCGATCTGATCGCCGCACGTCATGACGTCTGACTGTGGGTAAGCAAGTCGGAAGGCTTCAACTGCCTGGGACGATGCTCCAAGTCCAGGCGCTACCTGTGCGGTGGTCGTCAGAGTCGTGGCGAGCGTGAGAGCGACGGCGAGCGAAGTGGATTTCATCGATGGTCTTCTAAGTATGGGTCTATCTGCTTGGAGCAGTGCTGCATTCGGAGGCGAATCAGCGGCGGTGGGGTGTGGGGTGCAGATAATCGGCGACTATCTCATTGTTGCACCGACTAGGCGTTCAGGCAAGCGTCGACTTGACGGTTCCTTGACATGGTCTTGTCCGATAGGCGGGCAAGTGTCACAACCTCCTATACTCACCCCGTGGCTGGAAGTTCCCAAGAACATGTCCCAAACGAGCCGACGATCGAAAATCGTCAGTCGCGGCATGACTACGAGATCACCGAAACCCTGGAATGCGGCATTGAGCTCCTTGGCACGGAAGTAAAGAGCATTCGTGCCGGAAAGGTGAGCTTGGCAGAGGGTTACGTCAGCGCCACTGCGGAGCCGCCATCCCTGTCGCTCCATTCGGTGCATATTGCTGAATATCCGGCAGCGGGCAAGGCGCTCCAGCACGCACCGGTCCGTGTGCGCCGACTTCTTGCACATAAGCGGGAAATTCGGAAACTTGCTGAGGAAGTGAAGCGCAAGGGCTACACCATCGTTCCGCTCAAGATGTATTTCAAGGACGGTCGGGCCAAAATTCTCATTGGTCTTGGCACCGGCCGAAAGTCGTCCGACAAGCGCCACGCCATTGCCTCCCGGGAAATGAAGCGCGATATGGATCGCGCGATGCACGGCCGCCGCTAAACGGCGGAGAGCCGATACCGCCTACTTCTTGACGATGATGCACTGGCCGCGATCAGCATCGCGCCGTCCTTCAATGCAATCAACAATCACCTGCGCCGCGGTCGCTGGCGCCAGCGTCATGGCAGTTGGCAGCACCGTCTCCGGGAAGTTGCGGCGCAACATCGGGGTATCGATGGATCCCATGTTGATGCAGAACGCTCGGATGCCAAGTGCGGCACCCTCAACATGCATGCTGCGTGTGTAACTATCCAGCGCGCTCTTGCTGGCGGCGTACGCAAAGAAACCGGAAAACGGATCCGAGGTGCCAAGGGTGCTGATGTTCACAACACACCCGGCTTTGCGTTCCTTGAAATGTGGCCATGCCCGTGCAATGAGGAACGCCGGTGCAAACGCATTGTGAAAGAACACCTCTTCAAGCAGTTCATCATCGGTCGCTTCGATCGGCGCGCGTGGCGCAACGCCAGCGCAATTGACCAGCGTGTCCAGCGCACCACGTTCCGCAATGGTTCGATCAATCACACCATGTGCAGTGGTGCTGTTGGCAAGGTCACCAGTAATGACGATGGGCTGTCCGCCAGAACACACGCCGCACGCAGCCACTGTCTCATGCAGCTTCGATTCAGTGCGGCCGACCAGTGTCAGTGCGTGTCCGCGTTCTGCTAACAGAATGGCAAGCGCCCGCCCGATGCCACTTCCCGCGCCCGTGACGATGGTGATTGGAGTGCTCATCGGTGCATACCTCGGTCGGCGTTAACCGCCTGTAAATAGCCGCATCACGTCGTTATAGAAAGTGAATAGAAACAGGCTGCCCAGGAGTAGTAATCCCACCATGGTGGCTGCGTTCTGGAACTTCAATGATGGCGCGCGACCGGTGATGTGCTCATAGATCAAGTACAGGAACAACCCGCCGTCCACAATGGGAAGCGGCAGGAAATTCAACACCGCCAGATTGACGCTGATCATTGCCAAGAAGAACACCAGGTACATGGCTCCCCGGTCCACCACACGTGACCCCAAGTGCACGATGCCCACCGGGCCGCGCAATTGTTCAACGCCGACGCTGCCGCGGAAGATGCGGTCAAGCGTGAGATAGGTCATGACCACCATGGTCTTGGTCTGATGGAACCCCATGCGAACGGCAGTGATGGGATTGCCGTTGGCAGTGAGCCGAGTCATCAGCGGATCAAAGATCGCCGCCGTCACGGGTGACTCCCAACCGAGCGCGTGAATGGCGGCAACATCTTCCTTGGCGATGACCAAGACGACGGTGCTCCGTTCATGTGCGGGCGTGGGCGCTTCGATTTCAATTTTTACTGATGCGCCTGCGCCCTGAACCGCCTCATCCTTGGTGGCCGCCAAGAGAGCGGCACGCATGGTGACCCAGTCGATGACAGCAGTTCCTGCCACAGTTCGAACGGTGGTGCGCGGTAGCAAGTTGAGTGCCGCAACCGCAGTGGCGCGGTCGCCATTGTTCTCTGCGGCAAGGCGATCGATAGTGCCGGTGGTAGCGGGCTGATCCAGTGCCGGTGCGATGACCACTCCGAACCGGCCGGCGCGATCCACCTTCGCGGTCACGCGCGTTGGCTCGCCGCCGCGCAATACCACTACATCCGCCGTACCACTTGCATGGCTCACCAACGCCGTGCGCAGTTGCGACATGCGTGGACCATCGACATTCTCAACGCGTAGCAGCACATCGCCCGGGCGCAAGGTGCCCTCGTTCGGAGATCCGGCGGGCACGCGCTCCACGCGAATGAGCGGAACCAGACCCAACAACCCACGATCGATCTCTGCGCCATTGATTTCACTTGCGGGAGTGATCATCACTTGCAGTTCCGGAATGGGCTGCAAGGTGCGCG
Source organism: Phycisphaera mikurensis NBRC 102666 (assembly GCA_945890745.1). Taxonomy (GTDB): domain Bacteria; phylum Planctomycetota; class Phycisphaerae; order Phycisphaerales; family SM1A02; genus UBA966. The sequence continues at coordinate 26,285 of CAMDCW010000005.1, read as the reverse complement.
TTACTTCCGCGCCGGAAGCGGTGGTCCACTTGGTATCAAAGAGTGCACCAGCGGAGCGATCGGCGGCCTCACCCAACAGCACGGTGACGGACGGCGAATTGGGAGCGCGTTCACCCACTGGAACGGGGATGTACTGCTGAGTGACGCGGTGCGCCTGTGCGGCGCTGGTGCCGGACGCTGGTTCGATGATCTCGGTCAACTCGCGGAGTGGATCTGCTTTCGTTCCAGTCATCACTGGCCCAAGACCAGCGGATGTCATGGTTGAATCAAAGATCTCTCGCTCTTCGCCACGGACCGCACCGATCAGCCCAGACATGGCGGGTTCAATGCCGATGGCCAACAATCCGCTGACCGCATCTTTGCGAGGAATCATGCGAAAGGTGCGTTGCACAGTCATCCCGGTTTCATCAGCGCGCTGCACCTCAATGGTGAGCGCTTCGCCGGGCCGCGCCATAGCGCCTGCAATCTGAATGTCAGCGAACGTGAGTACTGGCTCGCCGTCAATGGCAGTGATGGCGTCGCCAGCCTTGAGTCCGGCCGGCCCGCCCTCCGCTGGTTCGGCCGCTGCCGCGGGGGAACCCGGAGCGACGGCACCAACCACCGGTGCTTCAAAGCGAACGCCCACCATGAAGGTGAGCACAAAGAGCGCGATCGCCAAGATCAGGTTGCATGTCACGCCCGCGGTGACCACGATCATGCGCTTCCACACTGGCGCGCGTTGGAAACTGCGGCGTTCTTCAGACACCTGAGCGGGGTCAAGGTCATCCTGGCCAAGCATGCGCACGTATCCGCCGAGCGGCAGCGCGCGCAGTGACCATTCTGTCTCGCCGATCCCGTTACGGGCAAGCTCTTCGTCAGTCATCTCAATGGCAGGTTTCCCAAAGCGGGCGATGGTGGCAGGATCGGTGGACCCCGCTCGCCAACCGATGCCGGAGCGCCATGCTCCAAGCACCGGACCCATGCCCACGGCAAAGCTCTCGCAGCGGACGCCGGCCCAACGCGCAGCCATGAAGTGGCCGAGCTCGTGGATAAAGATGAGAACCCCAAATCCCAGAAGGATGATGAGGACGTTCCAGCCGTTGGTAAGAATTTCCATGGTTGCATGCGGCACGGATGTGCCGCACGAAGCGTAGGCGAACTTACCGCGTTGCGGCGGCGCTGAGCGCGGCGCGTTCGGCCACGCACGCGTGCGCACACTCCCGCGCGTCGCGGTCGGCGGTCAGTACTTCAGCCAGCGTGTGCACTGCTCGCGCAGGCAGTCGGTCCAGCGAATCAGTGACCACCGCGGCGATGTCTCCAAAGCGCAACGACCCGGCGATAAACGCCTCTACGGCGACCTCATTGGCAGCGTTGAAGATGGCGCCTGAACTGCCGCCGGTATCGATGACTCGCTTGGCAAGTTTGATGGCCGGGAAGCGAGCGTGGTCCACGGGTTCGAATTCCAATGACCGAATGGCGTCCCACGCGATGGTGGGGCAGCAGCCAGTGAGCCGCGCCGGCCAAGTCAGCGCGTACTGGATGGGGTGCTTCATGCTGGGCGGGCTGAGTTGCGCGATGGTGCTACCGTCGCGGAACTCGACGAATGAATGCACAATGCTCTGTGGGTGCACGATGGCATCAATGCGGTCGCTGGGCAGGTCAAAGAGCCAGTGTGCTTCGATGACTTCCAGGCCCTTGTTCATCAAGCTGGCACTGTCGATGGTGACCTTGCGCCCCATCTGCCACGTGGGGTGACGTAATGCTTCAGCGAGGGTGGCGTTGGCAGTGCGTTCTGGGCTCCAAGTGCGGAATGGGCCGCCGCTTGCGGTGAGTACCAGTCGGTCCACTTCGCGCAGGGTGCCGGCGCGCAGGCATTGGAATACCGCGCTGTGCTCGCTGTCGACCGGCAGCAGTTTCACGCCCTTGCGAGCGACCGCCTCTTGAACCACCGATCCCGCGGCAACCAGCGTTTCCTTGTTGGCAAGCGCAATATCACACCCGCGTTCGATGGCTGCCAGTACCGGCGCCAGCCCGGCCACGCCAACCATGGAAGCCATCACCATGTCACCGGGTTGCGCAACGCGTTCAATCAATTCCAGGGCCGCGTCTGGTCCGGTGATGATGCGAAGTGATGCAGGAAGCGCACTGGTGGAACGGGCGTCTGCCAACGCAACATCATGAACACCGAACTGCTCTGCCTGCTGAGCGAGAAGTGCTGCGTTACTACCCGCGGCAAGTCCCACAACGGTGTAGCGCGGCCCATCATCCTGCTGTGCAAGATGCGCCACCACCTCAAGCGTGGCGGTGCCAATCGATCCAGTGGATCCGAGGATGATGAGGCGCCGCGTTTCAGTCATGCGATTCCTGAGTGAAGGGGCCTATGAGCGCCCGAGTGTCCTTAGCGATCGTCGCGACTGCCACTACCAGGAGTGGTCTTCAGTCGTCGCATCCAACCGGTGACGCTTCGAATGGTCTTCTTGGCGGCGCCGAGTGGCGTATCCGTGGCGGGGTTTGCTGCAGGTGCAGCCGGCGGTTGTGCCGGAGCTGCTGGTGCGTCATTGCGCGGGGCGCGGTCGCCACGCGGTTCGCGCGGTTCACGCGGGCCACGGTCGCCGCGCGGTTCGCGTGGTTCACGCGGGCCACGGTCGCCGCGTGGCTCACGTGGTTCGCGTGGAGTACGTGGTTCACGCGGGGCACGTCCGCCGCCTGATCCCGGAGGTACTCCCAATGGTTGGCTTCGAGGGCGAGATTCCGGCGCATCACCTGCTGCGGCTGGACTGCCGTCGCCCGAAGGTGCGCCCTCTGCGCCCTCCGCGCCCTCTGCGCCTTCGCCCCGATCGCCACCGCGTCCACGACCGCCGCGACGACGTCGACGACGACGCTTGCGCGGACCGTCCTCTCCGCCTTCATTGCCTTCGCCGCCATCACCACGTGGCGCTCCTTCAGCAGCTTCGCCGCCTTCGGAGCCTTCGCCGCCTGCATCACCTTCAGCGCGCGCGCCGGCTGGCGCACCAGCTGCATCGTTGCGCGGAGCATTGCGTCCGCCTTGACGATTGCCGCCACCGTTTCCGTTGGCTGGTGCTTCGTCATCACGATCGCCACCGCGTCCGCGACCACGACGCCGACGTCGACGCCGGCCGCGACCGGCCTCGCCATCGCCTTCGCCGCGATTACCTTGTCCGCGATTACCACCGGATTGCTCGCGCTCAAGTGCAAGTGCAGCTTCTTCGGCGGCATCTGCAGCGTCGGCTTCGTCCAAGTCAGCAACATCAAGTCCAGCTTCCACGCGCGTTGCTCGTTCAGCATCGCGTGCTTCGCGAGCAGCGGCGCGTTCAACGGCTCGCGCTGCTGCAGCTTCTTGGCGTTCGCGTGCAGCTTCTTGACGTTCACGAGCGGCTTCTTGCCGCAGTCGGGCGTCTTCTTCACGCTTGCGCGCGTCTTCTTCGCGGCGGCGCGCATCTTCTTCACGCTTACGCACGTCATCTTCGCGACGGCGCGTTTCGCGCTCAGCGTCCGAGCGACGAATCAGTTCAGAAACGCTCGGTTCGTTGGCAGTTGGGGTTGGCAGATCGTCAAATCCACCAGCGAGTGCCATAGCCGTTGCGTCAGCTGGCGCAGGCTTACGACGACGGCGACGGCGGCGGTGTCCGCCTCCATCCACCACGTCATCATCACCATCGTCGTCATCAGAAATGACCACGCTGTCCGGCAGATCTGCCAGACGTGGAACCGGAACGCGCGGCAGACGATCAAGCTCAATATCCGCGCCGCGGTCGTCGTAGGCATACACCTCAACGCGATCCATGGCGAAGGCTTCGCTGATGCGAATATCAACACGCTTGTCGGAGCGCTCTTCAAGTTCATGAAGCGCATTGCGGCGCGTACTCAGGAACACGCCAGCAACGCGCGCGCTGCACACCACCTCGACGCGCGCAATGCGGTCGTGGCAGAAGAACAGGGCGATGCGGCGCAGAATGTCTGCAGCCACTGCGTCGGGTACGCGGACTTCGCCGGCCCCGTGACAGTGCGGGCAGTCCATGAAGTGCGCCTTGTGAAGACCCGGGCGCATGCGCTGGCGGGTCATCTCAATCATGCCGAAGTCAGAGATCTCCAGCGTGGTGGTCTTGGCACGATCGCGGCGCAGATTGCTTTCCAGGCGCGCTTCAATCTCGCGCCGGTGCTTGGACATGCGCATGTCGATCAAGTCGTTGACGATGATTCCGCCCAGGTCGCGCAGGCGCAACTGACGGGCGATTTCATCAACGGCTTCACGGTTCGTGTTGAACGCGTTGGTTTCACTATCGCGTGCACTGCGGCTCTTGCCACTGTTCACATCGATCGCCACCATCGCTTCGGTCTGGTCAATGACCAGTGCTCCGCCCGAAGGCAGCGGCACTTCGCGCGCGTGAATCTGCTCAATTTGCCGTTCCACGCCGAACGCTTCGAAGACTGGCGCAATGCGGTCGTAGTACAGAAGCCGCGGCGCGTTGATCGGCGCCACCACTTGCAAGAAGGTCTTGGCACGCGTGAAGGCGCTTTCGCTGTCCACCACGATGGCGTCAACGCTGTCGTCGGCGATGTCGCGGATGGTGCGAACCAGCAGATCGCTTTCCGTGTACAGAGCGCAGGGCGCGCCGGTGGAGCTCATGCGTCGCTCCATGGCCTGCCACAGACGCTGCAGGTAAATAGCGTCGCGCTGCAGTTCAGTCTTGGTGCGATCGAAACCGGCAGTGCGCAGAATGAATCCGAAGCCCGTTGGCAGTTCAAGGCTGTCCAAGATGCGGCGCATTTCGCGACGCTGATCTTCGTCTTCCACCTTGCGGCTGACGCCAACCTTGTCCATCTGCGGCATCATCACCAACAGTCGGCCGGGAATCGATACGTAACTCGTCAGGGTTGGGCCCTTGGTGCCGATGCCCTCCTTGAGGACCTGCACGATGACTTCCTGTCCGCGCTTGAGCGCTTCCTGAATCGGTGGACGATCGCGGCGCGCAATCTTCTTGCCGACGCGCTCGGTGCGCTCTTCGCCGGGGAAGTACTGCGGGTGCAGATCGCTGATGTGCAGGAAGCCGTTCTGGCCTTCGCCGAAGTCGATGAACGCCGCCTGGATGGCGGGCTCCACGTTCATAACGCGGCCCTTATAGATGTTGCCGACGTGGGTGGCGGTGTTCTCGCGCTCGGCAAAGATCTGCTCGAGGCGTCCATCTTCAAGGACGGCGATGCGGCACTCTTCACCCGGGACGTCGTTCACCACGATCAGCTGGCGGCGCTTGGAACCGGCTGGCGCAGTCTGCTGAGTTTCCTTCTTGCGACCGCGCCCACCGCGACGGCGGCGGCGCTTGGTGCCATCTTCGCCGGTATCGGCGGATGCGTCACCATCCTCGTCGGAAGCGGAGGTTTCCGAGTCTTCGGAGTCGTCATCAGAATCGTCATCGGACTCGTCTTCAGACTCATCATCGGACTCGTCTTCACTCTCATCGTCTGAGTTATCTGAGTCATCGGCTGACGCTTCGGCGCCATTGGATTCCTCGTCATCGATGGCCCGGACCGGGAGGATGGGGGCATCCTCGCCGCTCTCGAGCGCCTCGAGTGATGCGAAGGCGGCCGAGTCGATCGACGCGCTTTCCTCTTCGGTGTCGTGTTCATGCTCGTGCGCGGCGTGATGTCCCTCGGAGTTGGCTCCGTTGGAATCCCCGTCGTGCGGTTCGAGTCCGTCATGCTTGGTATCGGCGTCTGCCACGTTCAATCCTTGCCGCGTCAAGCGGCGGTTCGTGGCGGAACCTTCAGGTGCAAGTCCGTGTCAGTCAGCACTCGACGAATGAACAAGCGCGCCCGGTGGATCCATGACCATCGATGTTCATCGATGATCGATCCAATTCGGGCGACGGTCGGTCCGTCGGATTCGTGTGACACAAGCTCGTTAATCGCACCGTGTGTTCCGCCTGGGTGCCGTCGTCTCGCGCGCTCCGCTATGGAGCGCTCTTGGGGTCCGCCACGCCGAGGGTCGGGGGTCAACGCCGGAAGGGCATCGTCCCGCTTCGCACCGTGGGGCAGACCTGTCGTTTCGAGCGACGGTTCAACCCGTTGTCCTTACTTGGCTCGAGGCACGCGCCTTGGAGCCGCGATCCGTGTTTATTCGGACACCCAGTGTCCAAATACATCGGGATCAAGTTTCCTGAGTTCGTCGCGCAAGGCTGTTTCAACCTGACGCTCCGAGTCGAACGAACCGACCCGTCGGGCCAGGCGTTCGCATTGTTCAATCGTTACTGATCTGATCACCCGTTTGATGACGGGGATCTGGTCAGGAACCATGGAGAGTGTACGCAAACCCATGCCTAACAGCAACATGGAAAAGAGCGGTTCGCCGGCCATTTCGCCGCACAGGCTGCAGTCGATCTGGGCGCTACGGGCGGCGCGGACGATCGATTTGGCCAGATAAACGACCGCCGGATGGGCTGATTGGTAGAGATGTGCCACCCGCTCGTTGCCGCGGTCGACCGCCAGGGTGTACTGGACCAGGTCATTGGTACCGATGGAAAAGAAGTTGCTTTCGGCAGCAAAGACCCGGGCCATGAGGGCCGCGGAGGGCACCTCAATCATGACTCCAACGGGCATCTGCCGGTCAAAGGCGATGCCTTCGTCCTCCAGTTCCTCGCTGATGTCGGCCAGCATGAGCTTGCCTTGGCGGAGCTCCATGAGGTTGGAGACCAGGGGGAACATCATCTTGACCGGGCCGTGGGCGCTGGCTCGCAAGATGGCGCGCAACTGCAGTTTGAACTCAGCGGGGTTCGCCAGTGAGTGCCGGATGGAGCGCAGGCCCAAGAAGGGATTTCGCTCCGGCTCTTCCATTTGCGCCTGTGTGTATTTGTCCGCGCCGAGGTCGCAGGTGCGAATGGTGAGCGGCTTGCCCTTGAGCAGGTTGATGGCGCGCAGGTACGCGTCCATGTGATCTTGCTCGGTGGGCGGCTCCTTGCGGGTGAGCCAGAGGAATTCGGTTCGGTAGAGACCAACGCCATCGCCGCCGTTGGCGAGGACCGCCTCCACTTCTTCTGGGAACTCAATGTTCCCCATCAGTTCGATACGCGCGCCGCACTTGGTGACGGCCTCGTGCCCGGAGAGTTCGCGCATCGCTGCGCGGGAGCGTTGCGAGCGCTCTTGCTTGCGGCGGTACTCCTCAAGCGTGCGCGAGTCGGGGCGCAGGATGATGACGCCATCGTTGCCGTCAACAATCAGCTGATCGCCGTCTTCCACTTCCACTGAAAGCCGCTGGCAACCAACCACCGCTGGCAAGCCGAGCGCGCGCGCCACGATCGAGGTATGTCCAGTGCGACCACCGAGGTCAGTAGCAATGGCGATGACTTTGCTACGGTCCATGCCAGCAGCCTGGCTTGGCGTGAGTTCATGGGCGATCACAATGGCAGGGGCATCAAGTTGCGCCAGTCGGCTCTTCTCTTCGCCCATGAGTCGGCCGAGCACGCGGCGCTCAAGATCCAGAATGTCGTTGGCCTTCTGCTCGAAGACCTCATTGCCCATGCGGTTGAATTGATCGACCAAGACGCGGAACTGATCAGCGACCGCCTGTTCGGCAGTCACGAAATCGTTGGCGATGCGGCGCTCGACAGCAGAGACCAACACGCGGTCGCGGAGGAGTCCGGCATGGAATTCAAAGATCTTGGCTGGCTCGGGGCCGAGTTCGCGACGGGTGCGTTCGCGCAGTTCATCAATTTCAGCGCTGGCCGCGGCGAGCGCAGCATGCAACCGCGCGTGTTGCGCGGTGACTTCTGATGGATCGATGATGCGGTGTGGGACGACCTGTTCGGCTGTTCCCACCAAGAAGGCGCGTCCGACGATGATGCCGGGGCTGACGGCAATACCCTTGATGATCTGCATAGTGCATGCGGCGTTGCGCCCGGGTCGGCGTGATGCGCGAAGTTGCGCATCAGGCTGTGCGGAGCGGTACCGAAGCAATGCAGGTTAGCGGCAAAATTAAATAGGTGCCGTTCACCCCTGTCCCTATTTTCTGGGTACCGAAAGCCACAGATGCACAAAGGGGCGCCCATGTGGGCGCCCCTTTGTGGAAATTGGGGACAGGGGTGAACGGCACCTATTTACTTCTTCTCGTCGGTTACTTCGTACTCGGCGTCGATGACGTCGTCCTTCTTGGGGCCGCCTTCGGATGATCCAGCGGATCCGCCAGCTGCTCCAGCTTCGCCCGCGCCCGCGGCACCCGCAGCTTGCTGCAGTTCGCCCGAGGCGTTCATCAGGTTGTTCAGGGCAGCTTCGATGGCGGCTTGATCGTCGCCCTTCAGCTTGTCCTCAAGGTTGCTGAGCGCACTTTCAATCTTGTTGCGGCTTTCGGCTGGGACCTTCGCGCCCATCTCCTCAAGCTGCTTCTTGACCTGGTACGCCACCTGCTCCGCACGATTCTTGGTGTCGACGAGCTCGCGACGCGCCTTGTCGGCGGTGGCGTGATCCTCGGCATCCTTGCGCATGCGCTCCACTTCGTCCTTGGAGATACCGCTCGAGCCGGTGATCTTGATTTCCTGCTTCTTGCCAGTGGCCTTCTCAGTGGCCATGACATTCAGGATGCCGTTGGCGTCCAGCGAGAATTCCACTTCCACTTGCGGCACACCGCGCGGAGCGGCTGCAATGCCTTGCAGGTCGAAGCGTCCCAGCACGCGATTGTCGGCAGCCATCTGGCGCTCGCCCTGCAGCACCACGATCGTCACAGCGTTCTGATTGTCCTGCGCAGTAGAGAAGATTTCCTTCTTCGAAGTTGGGATGGTGGTGTTGCGCTCGATGAGCTTGGTCATCACGCCGCCGAGCGTTTCCACGCCGAGTGAGAGCGGGGTGACATCAAGGAGCACCACGTTCTTCACATCGCCCATGAGGACGCCGCCCTGGATGGCTGCGCCGATGGCAACCACTTCGTCGGGATTGATGCTCTTGTCAAGGTTGTCAGTGTGGAAGATCTTCTTGGCGAGTTCCTGCACCTTGGGGATGCGAATCGAACCACCAACCATGACGATCTCTTGCACGTCGGACGGCTTGAGCTTGGCATCAGCAAGCGCCTTCTCGCACGGCGCAGCAAGGCGTTCGAAGAGATCCTTGCAGAGTTCTTCAAACTTGGCGCGTGTCAGCGTGACTTGCAAGTGCTTCGGACCGTTCTGGTCCGCGGTGATGAACGGCAAGTTGACCGTGGTCTCCACCTGAGTGGAGAGTTCAATCTTTGCCTTCTCAGCAGCTTCCTTCAAGCGCTGCAGAGCCATTGGATCCTTGCGGACATCAATGCCTTCCTTCTTGCGGAAGTCTTCGGCCAAGAAGTCGATGAGCTTCTGGTCAAAGTCATCGCCGCCGAGGTGAGTGTCACCGTTCGTGGAGAGCACTTCGAACACGCCGTCGGAAATGTCCAGGATGGACACGTCGAACGTACCGCCGCCGAGGTCGAAGACAGCGATCTTCGCATTGGTCTTCTTCTCAAGACCGTAGGCGAGTGCCGCGGCCGTTGGCTCGTTGATGATGCGCTCGACTTTGAGGCCGGCAACTTCGCCAGCGTCCTTGGTGGCTTGGCGTTGCGCGTCGTTGAAGTACGCGGGCACCGTGATGACCGCGCGGGTGACGGTTTCGCCAAGGAACTCTTCGGCCTGACGCTTGAGGTCGGCCAAGATCATGGCGGAGATTTCCGGCGGGGAGTAATCCTTGCCGCGGATGCCAACCTTCACCATTTCGTCCGGTGCACCCTTGATGGTGTAGGGCACCAACTTCTCTTCGTGGCCTACCTCACTGTGGCGACGACCCATGAAGCGCTTGATGCTGAAGACGGTGTTGCTGGGGTTGGTGATCTGCTGGTGCTTGGCGGTCTGGCCGACGAGCCGTTCGCCCTTCTCGGTGAAGCCGACCACCGAGGGGGTGGTGCGCTGACCGACGGAGTTGATGATGACCTTGGGCTGGGAGCCTTCCATGACGGCGACCACGCTGTTCGTGGTGCCGAGATCGATTCCGATGATGATTGATTTGGTTGACATAGTGAGTTGATTCCCTTTCGGTGAGGATGGTTCTTTGGTGGGGGAGGGGGCGGGATGCCCGCGCCATGGTGATAAAGCAACCCGCGTGCCAGTCCGTGGGGCGCCAATTTGGGGTGCAATGGGCCGATTTCCTGTCCCATTCGGTGCCGCCGTGGCGGGAATCTGCCGTTCTGGCAGCACACGGTCTGGACGGGGGGTACAGGGGCGGTTCCATGGGGACTTCCACGCTGGAGTTCCACGCAGGACTTCCACGCTGGGGTTCCACTCTAGGATCGGTAACCCCAATGACATCCGCACCGGACCGATCCATGCACTCAGCCTCAGACCCGATGCCACACATTCCAAATGACAGCCTGTTGGCCACCGCGATTGCCGCGGTGGTTCCCGCGCTGCCTGCCGTCCGACTCCTGGGCGAGACATTGGCATCAGTGCCGCCCATCGAGAAGGGCGACGGTTCGCCCGTGACCGCTGCTGACTATGTGTTGCAAGCGCTGGTGGTGGCAGGACTGCGCGCTCGCTCCGCCGATGGACGCGTTCCGCTGTTAGGAGAAGAGCACGCTGATGTGTTGGCCACCAGTGGGCGCCCCGACGTTGAGCGACTGGTAGTGGATGCCATTCGCAGCATGCTCGGCTGGCGCGATCGCGCTGCGGCACTGCGCATGATTGACGGTGATGAACCACGCGCTGGCGAGCCGTACTGGACGATCGACCCGATTGATGGAACCAAAGGATTTCTTCTGGGCATGCAGTGCTCAGTGTGCTTGGCGCGCATTGAAGGAAGCCGCACCACCGTGGGCGTGTTGGGCTGCCCGCGCATGGGCTCGCGTGGAGATATGGCAGTACACACGGGTGGTCCGGGCGTGATCTACGCGGCCGCGCGCGGCATGGGCGCGTTCGAATGCGATGCGTCCGGCGCAGCGCAGTCACGCTTGACACTCAACGCGTGGAACGGATCGGCTCCGCGTTGGGCGCGTTCATTGAATCGCAGTAAGAGTGCGGTGCCTTCGCGGCTTGAGCCATGCATTGCGGCGCTTGGGCCGTTCACCAATCAAGAGATGGACAGTCAGTGCAAATACGCGCTGCTGGCACGCGGCGATGCTGATTTAGTGATTCGAATGCCACGCGCGCCCGGACATTCGGAGTGCATCTGGGATCACGCATCCGGCACGCTGATTGCAGAAGTAGCAGGCGCGTGCATCACCGACGCGCACGGGCGCGAGCTTGATTTCTCGCACGGCGAAACGCTCTCTGCGAATATCGGCATCGTGTGTACGACCCGCGGCTTGGAAGCGCGCGTGTTGCCAGCGCTGGCGGCGCTTGCGGGAGCGGTGCCAGCGTGATCGCTCCGAAGCCAGCACGTCAAACGTTGACCGGCTGGGCATTTGCGCTGGCGGTGATGGTGGTACTGCCAGTATCACTCATTGCCGTCATCTGGATCGCCGCGCAGATTGCACGTGATCAATGGGTCTGGAGCCAGTGCGTGTTCTGGGTGCCGGCGTGGATGATGTGTGTGGTGTTCGCGTTCGGTGCGTGGATGGCGCGGCGCGCATTTGGAACGCCGTTGCCGGCGCGCGTCTTGTGCATTGCACTGACTGCCGTCACGGTCTGGAGCGCTGCGCGATTTCTTCGCAATGATGTTGGTTGGCAACCAGTATCGGCCTCGGCCACGTCTGAAGATGTAGTGATTACCCACTGGAATCCGCAGTGGCCTGGCGACCATGCGCTGGCGTGTGGTCGCGCGCTCGCTGGGGTGATGGGCGATGTGGCGGTCATCAGTGGACCGGGTTCCATGTTTCGAACGGCTGCTCGTGAAGAGTGGCTGCCGGATGGGATGCGCGGCGTTGATCTTGGAGTTGTTGCCATTGCATCGCGCCTTCCTATCTTGGAGTGCCGGATCCTGTGTCACGAATCGATCGCGCGCATCGGTACGGTGTGGCTCGCGTGGATGGTGGTGCAGTCACCAACCGGGGCGCCGATTCATATTCTTGCTGTTGACCTGCCATCGGCTCCGTGGGTGGCGCGCGGTCGATTGGCGAACGCAGTGCACGATGTTCTGCGGCGCGTGGCGTTGCCTGCTGCGCCGGATGTTGTCCTTGGTGATTTCAATTGCACGCCCGGCAGTTGGGTGATCGTCGAACTTGCCAATGGTTGTAATCCCGCCCCACCATGGCGCGCGAGCGGTTGGCTGTGCACCTTTGAACGTCCGTGGGCGCTGTTGCGGATCGATCACATGTTGGCAGGTGAGCGGCTCGCGTGGCGCGGATATCGCACGTTTGACTTGGGATTTAGCGAACACCGGGCGCAGCAAGGTGTGCTGACGAATCCGCGTGTTGAGAAGTAGAGGCCAGCAGTGATCGCCGATCGCGCATCATGGTGGTGCTGATATCAGCGTGAGTCGACGGCTGCGCAGCGTTGCTGCATCAGGGGTTCGCAACTGGCGGCTGTGGGTTAATTTCATCCCAGATGTTGTCGAAGTTTGTCGGTGATGACGCTGCTGATGATGCGCCCGCGATCACCGCGTTCACCGGAATCTTGTTGCGCAACAGATTGCCCGTGTCAGCCCACCACTCGATGCTGAGGTCAGCCATCATTCGGTTGAGACCGGTTTCGTGATTGAAATCGGAACGGGTTCGCAGTCCATCGGTGAGGAGGAGAACATCACTGCCGGAGTCGATGGTGATCTCTGTGTCACGGGAGTCGTCCAGTCCTGCGCGCAATTGCCGAAGGATGTGCCCGGAGTAGTGATAGTTCGTATAGATCTGCACACTGGCCGAGTCCTTGCTTGCGTAGTCGTCTGCGTAGCGACCAAAGGAATGGTCGCCGTGATGGCTTGGGCAGTAGAGGCATTGGCAGTTGCCGAGGTATCCACCCTTGACCAAGAATCCCAATCCGTCCCATCCAGCGGACCCGGGCATGGAGCCATCCTTCAAGCGAGAGGCCATCAACTCTTGCCGCCGTGGTTGATTGCCCTCGGCATTCACGCTCTGTGGAATCCGGCTGTTTGACTGCATGCCGTAGGCCACGATCGCTGTGCCAATCTGACGCTTGTTGGATTGGCAGTTGAGTTTGCACGACGCCTCCCGTGCTGCGCGCAGCGACGGCAGCAGGATGCCGCACAACACCGCCACGATCCCCATGCAGACGATCAGTTCAATGACGGTGAAGGCACGCTGCGAGGCGAATGCACCGCTCGCGCCGCTGCGAGACGGCTTGTTGAACAACGAATATGGAAGACCTGTCTTCTTGGTCATCACGTAGTTCGCAGAGGGCTGGGAGGGGACGCACAGCAGCAGCCATGGGTAGTTTGCCACCATCTGAGCGAAACTCAATCGAAATCTGAACGAATTCTGGTGGAATAACGTCCCAAACCCCGAGAGTCGGAGGCACACTCTGTGTTGTCGGCCCTGTCAATGCTCCTTGCGGAAGGGAGAACCCTTGGAACCTGCTGAACATAATGACTGGCTCTTGATGCAGAAGGTCGGCGAGGGCGACGAAGCCGCCATGGCGGAGCTGTACGACCGCTTTGTGGGGCTCGTGTACAAGACATCGCGGCAAATCATGCCCTCCCGAGCAGAGGCTGAGGACGCGGTTCAGGAGACCTTTATCCGTCTGTGGCAGACCGCGGACCGGTTTGACCCCAATCGCGCTAAGTTGGTGACGTGGGTCATGCTGATTTCTCGCCGGCATTTGATCGACCGCTTGCGTCGTAAGAGTGCGCGACCGGAGCAACTGGGGCTTGATTCATCGGTCGATTTCCTTGGGCCGGTGGTGATGCCGCCGCGCGATATGGGTGGAAATCATGACCTGGAAATTCTGCAGCGCCGGGTGGCTGAACTGCCGGAATTGCAACGAGTGGTGATCGAGCGGACTTACATCCAGGGCTTCACCCTTCGTGAGGTGAGCGAGCAGCTCAATGCTCCGCTGGGAACGGTAAAAAGCGCTCTCAGCCGAGGGCTTGCTCGGCTCCGCGATCGCCTTATGTCTGATAACAAAAATCATGGACAAGATTCTTCGGCGTAAGGCAGCCGATCGACCGTGGCCTGCGAATGGGTCAACAGTAACACAAGGGGATTTGATGCAGTTCAACGATGGCAACAATTTCAGTGACCGAATGACGCCTGAAGCAGGGCGTGGGCCCGACTTGCGAGCACTCGCCGTGCTCGACGCCTTGGGCTTGCTTGATGATGTCGATGCGGCGCAGTTTGATCGCGCCTTCCGCGATTCGCCAGCAGCGCTGCAGGCCGAGTTGCGGGTCATCCAGGCGGCCGCGGTTGCTGACCCGGCGTTCTTGGCAGCGGAAGAGCCGTCCGCCGAACTGAAGTTACAGACGCTGACGCGGGTGATGACCGCCGTTGAGCAGCAAGAATCACAGTTTGCACCGATCGCCCTGATTGGGCGGATGGCATCGCGCGGCAATCGTCGCGTGGCGCGTTCGGTCGACACCAAGGACTTGGTTGAGCAGGCAATGGAACTGGCTGTCCTCCGCAAGGATGTCGAGCGGTTCACTGTCAGTTCGTACTACTGGCGTGCAGCCTCGATCGCTTTGACTGCGGCGTTGACGGTGGCGTTGGTGTTCCAGTTACTCAACAGTGGCTTCGCGCTGAAGGTTTCGGAGTATGCGCTGGGTAAGGCGTCGCCGAACCAGATCTTTGAATCCCTTGATCACCCGGGCGCACTGACACGGTTTGAGAGGGCTAGCTTCCTGCGCGGGCTAAGCAGCAAGGATGTAACCGCCACCACCGAGTCCGGCACATTGACTTTGGCCGTGGACACCACCAATGGCACCCTGATGGGCATTGCGATTGGTGTGAAAACAGGCAAATACACCTTGCGGCATCGGTCTGACTTAAACGTCATCACCGACATTGTTGAGTTCGAAGCGGTGCACGGAATTTGGGGTGCAGAATTCAAACTCGCCTTGGACACTGCATGCCTACTGAATTCCGGCACCATTGAATTAGTCGACAGTACCGACAAGGTTGTCATGAGCAGCTAATTACTCGCTGCGGCGGCTCCACTCAAACTCCAGCGGCTCCAGCTCTTGCTGGAGCCGTTCGCGTTCCTGAGTGAGTGTGCGCGACTTTGCGGAATCGGCGTAGACCTTTGGGTTCATCAGGTCAGTATCGATGGCGCGCGTGCGCGTTTCGATCGCAGTGATACGTGCTTCGATCTGCTCAAGGTTCATGCGCGCAAGCTTTGGATCGCCAGCAGTGGCGCTTGATGATCCCTTTGAACTTGATGCGCCGTTGGCCTTGTTGTTTCCGGCACCCTTGTTGTTTGCGGGACTATTGGAACCTGATCCGCTCTTCCCGGACGGCTCTGGTCGCGTGCGTTGCTCGGTCTTTGCTTTCTCGCGATCAGCAGCGGCGCGTTCAACCGCGTCGCGCTGCGAGCGCTCTTCAGCTTCCTTGGCTTCCCATTCGTCCCAGCCACCGTCAAAGTCGCGGGCGTTGCCTTCGCCATCAAGAATCAGCAGGCGATCACAACATGCGGAGAGAAGCGCGCGATCATGGCTAATCAGGATGAGCGCGCCGTCATAGCCGCCATCCTTTGGATCCATCGAAAGGGCTGTTTCTAGTCGTTCTGCGCTGGGAATATCCAAGTGGTTGGTCGGCTCATCCAAGACGATCAGGTTGTTGGCGGCGCTGACGATGCCAGCAATCACCATGCGACCGCGCTCACCGCCGGAGAGATTGCCAACGCATTTCTCTTGCTCAGGCCCAGAGAACAGGAATGCTCCGGCCAGATTGCGCGCCTGCTGCTCACTTGCGCGGAGTCCGCCTTCATTCGAAGCGATCACTCGCTGCAGGTATTCCCACACCGTCAGCATGGGGTCAATGTGCTCTTGCGTCTGCCGGAAGTAGCCGACCTTGATCTGCGGGCTCACTTTCAGTTCGCCAGCATCCGGCTGAAGATCGCCAAGAAGTGCGCGCACCAGTGTGGTCTTGCCTGCGCCGTTGGGCCCAACAATTCCGATCCGGTCGAGCGGCTTGATTGCAAAGTCCAACTCATTGAAGAGGACCTTGTCACCGTAACGCTTTGATAGCCCTGCGCCGCGCATGACATAGTCACCCACGCGCGGGGCCTTGGGAAGTTCCAGGCTCATGACATCAAGCTCAGCTGGGCGGTCCACCAGTTCATCACGCTTGAAGCGCTCGAGCCGTGTTTCGCGACCACGCGCTTGCTTGGCACGCTGACCAGCTTTGTACTTCAGGATGTACTGCTCTTCAGCGCGGATCTTGCCGAGTTGCTTCTCATGGCTGCGCTGGCTGTTCATCATGCGCTCACGTCGCAGGTTGATGAAATCGCGGTAATTGCCGGGATATTCAATAATGCGACCTTGATCGACTTCAATGATGCGGTGCACCACTGCGTCCAAGAGTCGTCGATCATGGCTGACCACCAGGACGGCGCCGGGATACTCATTGGCTAGGAAATTCTCTAGCCAGCGGCGTCCTTCGATATCCAAATGGTTGGTTGGTTCATCGAGCAGCAAGATGTCGGGTTGCTCGAGCAGCAAACGTGCAAGCCCAACACGTGCGCGCTGGCCGCCGGACATCTTGGAAACCAACACCGAGAATTGCTCATCGGTGAAGCCCAGGCCGTGCAGTGTTTCGTCAATCTTGTGATCAATGGCGTACCCGCCCGCGCGTTCGATCTCTTCTTCGATCTTCACCTGGCGCTTCATCAGAATGTCGATGTCCGCGTCCGGCTTGGCCATCAACTCGTAAATTTCTTCCATCTGGCGATGCAGACTGTCAAGGTGCTCGAACGCACGCGCGGCAGCATGGCGAAGCGTGTCCGTTGGTTCAAGCCTTGGGTCCTGAGCCAAGTAACCAACGCGCGTGCCGCGGGCAAGCGCAAGGGTTCCAAAGTCCACTTGCCACAGACCGGCGATCAGCTTCATGAGCGTGCTCTTGCCGCCGCCGTTGCGACCGACTAGCCCAACCTTCTCG
Organism: Phycisphaera mikurensis NBRC 102666; assembly: GCA_945890745.1. GTDB lineage: Bacteria > Planctomycetota > Phycisphaerae > Phycisphaerales > SM1A02 > UBA966. The sequence continues at coordinate 9,325 of CAMDCW010000005.1, read as the reverse complement.
CCGGGCTCGATCGACACAGTGGCACCGTCGAGCACGATGTGGGTGCCGAAGCCGTAACGGACGTTGGTGAGCGTGGCAATAGGCATAGGGGAATCAAGCAGGGTACGCGAAGCAACTCAAATGCCCGATCGGTTTGCTGATGGGACTACATATTGCGGTAATTGGGGTGATTTCCGGCCTTGTGGCATTACGTCCTTGTACTGGCCCGCATCCGCCTTACGAGGATGGCCGCTGAGCGCGGCCCTATCCTCTCCGGCGCCTGCGGCCAGATGGAGGTGTTCCACAAACCCTGGTTGTCAAAGTGATTTCCGTGTTCGAGCCCCCGCAGTGAGCACGGGATCCTTGGTAAGCGGCGTGTGAAACTGAGAAGTCCGGCAGTTGGACGTACGCCCCGTGGGTGCCAACCGGACGAACAGATTCGCCCGAGGCTAAGCGGAACCTTGTGGAGCGCAGCCGTCCGCGTCCGAGGGTCCCGCGCGCAACGGAGGGGGCGGGGGGCGGCTGAACTCACTTCACTGCACGCCTGCGTACTGGCCCGCACGCGCCTTACGAGGACGGCCGCTGAGCGCGGCCCTGTCCTCTCCGGCGCCTGCGGGCCAGGTCACGGTGTGGAGAACTGCGTGGAATTCACGCCGTTGGTAGCGCAGTGATGCCCGAAAATAGGGACAGGGGTGAACGGCACCTATTTAGTCGTTAGCCTGTCGATAGATGGACGGACTTCAATCAATCATCGTTCGCACTGATGCTTCGACCTATCCAGTTGAAGTTGCACGCGGCGCCGTTCGCCATGTTGCGGAACGGATGGCAGCGGTGGGGTTGCGACCTTCGTCAGTGGCCATCATTTGTGACACCGCGGTGGAGTCATCCGCGGCCGCCGCGGTTGATCGTTCGTTCCGTGATGCTGGTATTCGCGTTGCACGCATTGCTATGAATGCCTCGGAAGATATGAAGACGCTTGCCACGCTTGGTGACCTCTGTGAGCGCATGCTTGCCGATGGAATCGATCGCGCTGGAGCAGTGGTTGCCGTGGGTGGCGGGGTGGTGGGTGATGTTGCGGGATTCGCAGCTGCCACGTACATGCGTGGTATCGCCTGCGTACAAGTTCCAACCACGCTGCTTGCCATGGTTGACGCCGCGGTTGGTGGAAAGACCGCAGTGAATTTGGCGCGCCCTGATGGATCGCTGGCAAAGAACATCATTGGATCGTTCGCGCAGCCGGCCTTGGTGATCTGTGATCCGGAATCGCTCGCAACACTTCCAGTACGCGAGCTGCGCTCCGGCCTTGCCGAGTGTGTGAAGCACGCAGTGATCGCCGACCCAAGCATGCTGGCATGGATGGTGGAACGCATCGATCCGATTCTTGCGCATGACCCCGCAACGCTTGCGGAACTGGTGGAACGCAATGTGCGCATCAAGGCGGATGTTGTTGGAGCCGATGAGCGTGAGCAGGGTCGACGCGCCGTCTTGAATCTTGGGCACACGTTCGCGCATGCCATCGAAGCATTGCTCCATGATGAATGCACGCATGGCGAAGCAGTGGGCATTGGCACCGTCGCGGCCTGTCGATTGGCAGTGGAACTTGGGGTCGGTACGCCTGACGCCGAACACGCTGTGCGAACCACGTTGCAGCAGCTGGGATTGCCAACCGCCATTCCGTCACCCCGTTCCGTAGCCGCCCTCACCGAGGCCATGGGCTCCGACAAAAAGAAACAAGGCGGCACGCTCCGACTGGTGGTGCCTTTCAGCCTCGGTGATGTGCGTGTGGTGCGCGATGTTGCCGATCCCGTGCTCGATGCAGCCTGGCGCGCCGTGGGTGCCCGGTGATCGGTCGCTGATCACCTGTTGATCGCCCCCTGATCGCCACGTCCAATATCAAGCATCCTTCCCCGAAGCGCCGATCTACCTCGCTCAGGCGCTTGCCGCACGGATGCGGCGGTTGGACACGAATCCTCGGATGCGAACAATAGCCGTCGTTAATCAGAAGGGCGGGTCCGGCAAGACCACCACCGCCATCAACCTTGCCGCCACACTGGCCGAGCGAGGCGAGCGAGTACTGCTGGTTGACATGGATCCGCAAGGCCATTGCGCCGCCGGACTTGGCGTACCTGACACACGCATCGAATTCAGTCTGGCGCAAGCGCTCCTGTGTGAGCCGCCAGGTGGCAGCGATCCGCTTGGATGGCTGTGGGAAGTGGCGCGTGGACTGCGCCTGGCGCCCTGTACGGTGGCGCTGGCTGGCTTGGAAAGCGCGCGCGGGGGGCTGGTTTCGCTCCCAGACCGCGACCGACGTCTCCTGAGATATCTCGAACGCGTGGCGCCACACTTTGACCGATGCGTCATCGACTGCCCGCCCACCATCGGCTACCTGACCTTCAACGCACTGCGCGCCGCTGACGAGGCACTCGTGCCGGTGGAAACCGGCTTCTTTGCCCTGCGCGGCGCCGAGCGGCAGGTTGCCACCATCGGTGCCCTGGCCGATCAAGTGGGACGAAAGCTCGCCGTCCGGATCGTTCCCACGCTGCACCGCGATGGCAGCCAGCTTTCCCACGACATTCTGGGGGCGATCGGTCGCAAATTCACCGCGCATATTGCTCCCACTCCGATTCGTGAGCACGAAGTGCTGCGCGAAGCGGTCAGCTACGGTCAGTCCGTGGTGGCGTTCGCCCCCGGCTCCCCCGCCCATGACGACTTTCGCGCCCTTGCCGAGTGGATCGTGGACACACAAGCCACGGTTTCCGCAGAATCCCAAGCGGTTGACCATGGCGCGAGTGCCGCTGCGGTGTATGTTGCCGACGGTCCCGGAGATTCAGTCATGACCTCCGACGGCCACACCCTCCCGAGACTTGCAGGCACTGGCCGCGCGGCGGAGCTCGCGCAGCGCATGCGAATCTCGGGCGCCCCGGCGTCGGGGCACGAGCAGGATGTGCCGGAAGCGTCGGTCTGACGCTCGGTACTCGGCTCGACGGTGTTTCCTGTGTGAGTGCTCGCCGGCCTGTGCCGCGCGAGAGGCGCGGCTGCGGAGGCAGCGCGGAGGAAACCATGAGCTTGAACGGTGATGCATTCGGAAGTTTGGCCGCGCTCTTCACAACCGGAAACGGTGGCGAAGGTCAAGCAGCGCGCACCACGGATGGTCCAACTCTTGGCGCGGTGACCACCGTCCTTGTTGGCAACCTTCCCGTGATGGCCGGATTGTGGACCACGCAATTTGCCGATGCGGTGGCGCGCATCGCTGGTCCCACCGCGCTGGTTCGCTTTGAACGTGATGACGTCACCATTGAATTGCTGCGTGCTGATGGCCGACAAGTGCCACCCGCTGGTCCGGCGGCCGTTTCACGTTGGCTCCCGCGTGCGGCGAGCACCGTCCGTCGCTGGCTCATTTGTGTTCCCGCTGAAACATCGCCCGCCGAAGTGCTTGCTGCTGGGCAAGAAATTCTCTTGATGACTGGCGCTGATGAAGCCGCCGTCACCGGTGCGTATTTGCGCTTGAAATACCTGGCGGATGAGGGCATCAATGCTGGCACGCCGATAGAGCGCGTCGGACTTGTCATCGTTGGCGCAACAACAGAGCAGGCAGCCCATGCCGCTGCTCGGCTTGGCGATGCAGCGCGATCGTTCCTTGGAGTGGATGTGGAAACGGTGGCCTGCTTGCCGCGTATTGAGCGCGTTGAATCAAGCGCTCGGGCTACGTATCCAGCCGAAGAATGCCCGCCGATTGCGCAATTCACCCGCGAATTGCAGAGCGCGCGCGTTGGCGCATCGCATCGATTTGATGCCGATCTTCCGGCCGCGTCGTTGGTGATGCACACGGAGGCGGCCGCGGTGGAACCAAAGTTCCCGAGCATGCCACAGCCGTTCACTTCGCGCCAAGAGCCACTTGCACACGGGGACTCCGCTATGGACACCACGCACGCGCCGCACACTCCGCACGCCGCGCCGCACACTCCGCACCCCGCGCCTGCTCGCACGGCTCCCGCGTTTGCCGCGTTGCCGGTTGCTGAACTTCCACTGAAGCTCGTTCCGCTCCTGCGCGGACTTCGTGCGCTGGGCATTTCCTGTCCGATGGCTCCGGATATTGAGCTTGCCCTTGATGACGAACGGCGTATGCACATCGTTGGTCGCGCCGATCAGCTTGCACGCGTTCGGACGGCGCGCACGTGGGCCGCAATGCACCGCGAACTATTAGGCATGGCGTTTGCTGAACTCAAGGACGGCTTTGAAGTGCGCGAACGCATTCTCCTTGGTGATGCGCGCGAGGCCATTTCGCTGCACGGCACCGGCGTCCTCCTAGACGTGCTAGTGGTTGCCGAAACACCCAACGGTCGCGTGCATGTGGTGGTGCCGCTCAACGACCCAACGACATGCGGCTAACCGCGCCGCGCTCTGCATCATGCAGGGAAGCGCGCAAAGTCCGCAGCCAGTTTCCATGCGCGAACGCTGCTTGCTCGGCGTGAGTGAAGCCAGCCTGTGCAAGTCCTGCTGTTAAAGCAGGCAATTCCTCGGGTCGACCGCAGCCAGTCGCGCACTCTGCCGGGGTGAATCCGCCATCGAAATCGCTGCCCAGACCGACGCAGTTTCGTCCGGCAATACTTGCAACATGTTGCACATGCGCAATCGCATCAGCCAGCGTTGCCGCGCGACCGGCAGCCAGAAATTTGCCGTACAGGTTCAAACCAACCATGCCGCCACGCGCGGCGATTTCAGCAATCTGCGCGTCGGTCAGATGTCGCTCGACCGGCGCAGCAAGTGCACGAACATTTGAATGCGTGGCAACGATGCGCGATGAAGTGGCCGCGCACACGCCCGCAAATGATTCGTCGCACAGGTGGCTTGCGTCATGCAAAATCCCCAGCGCATCCATTGCCTCAACAGCGCGTCGACCCATGTCTGTGAGTGGTCCCTGCGCTGCGTTTCCTCCGGCGTACCGCGATCCCTTCGCCCATGTCAGACCAACCACGCGCACTCCGCGCGCATGCCACCACGCAAATTCCTCGGGGCATCGAACCGGATCCGCGCCTTCCATCAAGATGACGATTCCGGGCGGCGAACCCGCCGGTGCGGCGGCGCACTCATCCAAATCCGCTGCGCTGCGCACAATCCGTGCGCGTCCGGTGTGCTCAAGCCATTCATACATCTCTAACTGTCGAACACCCGCAGCGTGCGCGCCTTCAATGTCATCATGGTCGCGGTATCCCCACGGCGTGCTTGCGGCCTCGGTGCCGACCTCGGTAAAAATCGTTCCAAGAAAGATTCGAACGTCCCCACGCGTCAATGCAGGGAGACTGACGCCACGCGTCACCGGGTCAGGGAGTTCTTCCGTGACGGTCGGGCCGCCAAGGTGCAGGTATGCCAGATCAAGATGTGCATCAAGCCACCACGGGGCGTGCACAGGCGTATGCGCCGCAGCGGTGGCGTTAGCCGAAGCGGCACTCGGCGTGTGGTGGATCGGGCCGGTGGAGTCAGCGAAGGTCATCCGTAGGAAGGTACGCTGCGCGACCATTGCAATGACGATGTCCGTCGAGCCATCTTCTTTCCCACCCAACCGCCCGTCCGCTGAACGGAGCGCGTCGGTGGGCGTACGTTCGGGTGCAGCGATCGCCGCGTCCACCGCTCCCGTCCCGGTGGCGGCCACCCGGGGTGAGCGCGTCGTCTGTGCGGCACTCGCGGTGGCGGCCTTTGGCGTGCTCGGCGTGGCGGCGTGGTTGACTCCGTCTGCGGAAGGTCACGGAACGCACCAGATGCTTGGCATGGCCCCATGTGGTTGGATGGCTGGCTACGGCATGCCGTGCCCATCATGCGGGATGACCACCGCGTTTTCCCACGCGGCACACGGCAGCCTTTGGGCCTCGGCGCGCGTACAGCCCATGGGATTCGTCCTCGCCCTTGGTACGGCTGCCACGGCATTGGTCAGCACCTACGTGGCCATGACCGGTAGCCGGCTCGGACATGTTCTTGGCGATCGCCTGACGCCGCGGTTTCTGCTTGGGCTCGGAATATTTGCGCTCCTCTCTTGGGGCTGGAAGATCGCGGCAGTTCGCGGCTTCCTCCCCGCTTCGATCGGAACACCATGAAGACTCGCATTGTTGCTTTCCTTGCACTCTTGGTCATGCCTTTCGTGCTCGCCTCGTGCGGCGCCATGGGTCTGGTCTCCAAAGTCGGCGAGGCCATTGAGGTTGAAAAGAAGGTTGAGGTGCTTGCCAAGTACCGCGGACTTGAAAATAAGACCGTTGCAGTGGTTGTCAATGCTGAACGAAGCGTGCTCTATGAATATCCAACCGTTGTTCCAAACGTCGCGGGCAACATTGCCGCCGGCGTCAAGGAGCATGTCAGTGGCGTTCAAGTACTTGATTGGCGCGAGTCGTTGGCGTGGTGCTACCGCACGCCAAGTTGGACCACGCTTCCACTGGGGACCATTGCCGAGGAACTGGGCGTTGACCGGGTGATCTTTATCGACGTCTTCGAGTTTCGCCTCAATCCACCCGGAAACCGCTGGATTTGGGAAGGAATGGCCGGAGCAAACGTTGGCATCATTGAGCGTGATTCGCTGGACCCCGATGCCTTCGCCGAGGAGTACAGCATTGCCGTCAAGTTTCCTGACGTGAAGGATCTCAGCCGCGAAAGCGCTTCAGAAGAGAAGATTCAACTTGGCTTGGTTGCCAAGTTCACGCAGACGATCAACAAGTTGTTCTATGACCACATTGAAGACAAGTACCCCAACAAGCGACTGAAGGGTTGATCTGATGCACGGAGCACTTCGAGCCTTGGTACTGGCATTCTTCGCGGCTGCGATCTTGGTGATTGCGGGCTGCAACTACGCGGTTCCAGCCATGTGGATCGCGCAGGGTCCGCCCAAGAAGCCCGCCGAATACACGTTGCCCAAAGATAAGAAATTGGTGGTGTTTGTTGATGATCGCAAGAGTGTGGTGAGTCGCCTGCAGTTGCGTGCGCTGCTTGCCGATGACATCGGAACAGTCATCAAGCAACAGGGCCTGGTCACTGATGTAGTGAGCGGACGCGAATTGATTTCCTACGTCCGCCGCATGGAGACAAGCACCAAGCGCATTTCCATTGAAGACCTTGGGAATGCCGTGAACGCAGACATCGTGCTCTATGTGGAAATGGAGTCGTTTACGCTCTCGCCGGACGGCGCAACACCCAAGCCAACCGCTCAAGTGCGCGTGAAAGTAGTAGACGTCAAGGCCAAGGAACGATTGTTCCCGCCGCTCGGCTCGGATCCGAAGGGCTACCCTGTCACGGCCCAAGTTGACACCTTGGCCAACGACGCCTACCGAACATCAGCAGCCCGACGCAATGCCGAAGATGGCCTCGAGAAGAAGCTTGCGGATGACATCACCAAGCTCTTCTACGACCACGAACCGAAGAACTTCGGCAAGGGCGTTTCCAAGATGGAAGGCTGATGATTCCGCAGCGCACAGCAATTTCTAGCAGTGCGAGCGCGGCTTCCGTGCGTCCGCGCATGGCAGCGCTGATCGATGTCAATGCGTGCGCGCCCCCTCGGCTGCGTTCGATCGCCGCTCGTCTTGCTGGTCGGCCGGCGGGCATCATCGGAACAGCGGCGGAGGCTCGGCGTGCGGCATCGTTCGGAGTGAATGTAGGCAGTAGCTGCTTGCCGCCGCTTGGGGCGATGGTGCTGGCGGGGTCCGCGCTGCGGCGCGCCTTTGGTCGCCTTCCGAGCGACGGATCGCTGTTGACCTTTGGACTACGTGCCCACGAATCGGCGCGATTGCTTGGGGTTTCGCCTGCCTTCGGTACGCGCGCGGTGGCTCTTGATGATGCGATTCCTGATCCGATCGATCCACTGCCGCGTGATGAGTTGCGCGCGGCGTGGGGCGTTGACGCCAGTGAACGCGTATGCATTCTGCTGGCCAGCCCCGCCGCCTCATGCGATGCCCGCATGGCACTTGATATTGCCGGGCGCACTTCGATGCTCGGTCATCCGGTAGTGCTGGTAGTGCATCCAAGTTCTCCAGGCGCCGCGCGGGCTGAGCGTCTTGCATCAGCTGCTGGTGGCGCGTGGCGTTTGGCGTTCGATGCACGCGTTGATGATCCAGAATTGCTCGCGAGCGCGGCGGACGTGGCGATAGCGATTGACTTGCGCATCGGTCGCGGTGGTCCTGGAGCTACCGGGCGGGATTCGGGAATCTCGGCATTTGCGCTGGCGTTCGCGCGTGGCATCACGGCCATGATTCCTGATGGCGATTCGTGGGGCGCACGCCTTGCAACCCGTGCAGGAATTCCGGTGGTTGTTGCCAGTAACACGCCGGCGGCATCCATGACGGATATGGTGCCAGCGGAGCGGATCTTTGATCCACGTCGCCCCAACATCGCCGCCGTTGCACTTCACACAATACTGAGCGCGGCGTCTCGATAGAACGCGCGGAGTGTTTCGGTGGGAAGGCACTTGCCCTCCAAGCGCGGGGCATCATGGGCGTGCCGAGCCGGGTTGACCATCGCCAAGTCAGGATCGCTGATTGGACTTTCCAAGGACCAATCGGTTTCCCACAGCGCGCGCAGTGCCCAATAGCGACTGGCATAGAGATCGAATGCACTTTCTCGATCGCTGGCCTTTGCAGCCATTTCGGTGCTCTTTTCACCGGTTTGCAGGTGCTCTTCGTTGGTAACGATGTCGCTTCCAAAGAGAATGCGGCCACGCCAGCGGTGCATGAATGTGCGCACCCGCTCGGCGGAATGCTGACTGATCTCGCGCACGATCCATTTGGTGGCGCTCGAATCAATGTTGAGATTTGGATGTGCAGCCAGCATGGTGTCTAAGAAATCAAGATTCTCCGGCGAGCCGCCCATGTGCGCAATGATCCACGGAACGTGGTACTCGTCAAGCAATCGTTCCAGCGGCTCGTAATGGTCGCGCTTGGTGCCGTACCGTGATTGATCGGCGTACTTGGTTGCAAACCATGTGTCCGGATCGGCTACATGCGCCATGAAGGCCATGCCGTGCGATGCGGCTTCGTCCATCGCGCGGCGGCGGTGCGGAGCGTCGAGAGCCAATAGGCGCGGATCACCGGCTTCGATGCCGAAATCAATGCCGCGCGGCGCCGCCCAGAATTTGCAGATGGTTGCGCCTTCGCGATGGAACTCGCGGATGCGTGCTAGGAAATCGGTGCCATGCGCTGCAAGTCGATCGGGGTTGGTGAAATCGGGTACGGCGATGAACTGCACGCGCTCGCCAAGCACGGCACGGATGGCAGGAATCTCTTCCAACCGCGTCATGGAGTGGATCGAGTCGATCCCGTACAGATCCATCGCCTCGCGCAGCAGCGTGGAGGCGCCAGTGCCGTGAATATGTGAA
>CAMDCW010000004.1 GCA_945890745.1 Phycisphaera mikurensis NBRC 102666 | reverse complement strand
AAGTCGCCCGCTAAGGGCAGCGACCAGCCGGGGAGAGCGCGTCCGTTTGCCTGCTACTGGCAGCGGTCATCTGATGGTCATGGAGGGCTCGGGGCAATTCTCTGGAAACACCGAGTAAATCTCGTATGAGGTGCCGTCGTTCCGCAAATAGGTGCAGTGGGTTCGTGACCAGCGAATGCAGCGCAGGCAGTGCTTCCACTGAGGGTGCGATTTTGCCCATTCAATGATGCCGGCCTGATCGAGTCCATCGGGCACGCGCTCTCCGCGCCATACAGCAGCCATCAGGCGGACCGACATGGTGATTGGCTCAGTAGCAGCAGCCCATTCATTCCACCGCACCCGCATCGCAGGAAGGTCAAGACCGCTGGCCGCCAACACGGCGCTGTCATCGATTTCCAATGCATTTAGTAGCTTCACGATGGTTGTCAGTTCACCCTTCCCATAAAGCTCCAACGCCCGAACTTCGCAACCGCCAATGGCTGGGTCCGGGTTCAACTTAGCGCGCTGGGCAAGCTCGCCGGGCCGAAGCTCTGCCGCGATGCGACGCTCTTCGAGGAGACGGCCAAGAGCATGAAGATCGGGTGATTTGGTAGTCGCCAAGAGTTGAGCCGATCGATTACCTAAGTGAGCCGAGGCGAGCGGTATTGTCGGCCTCCGCCATTTCACTGCGGATGACCGCGAGGGTCGCGCCGTCGTCGGCATAACTTCCGGCGCTGAAACCGTTGTGGACGTTGATGGCAACGCTGAACTCGCCGACGAACGCGGCCTTGAAGTTTCGAACAAGAATCTTGCCGGTAGTTTTAATCTATTTGTCCCCGTTGGATCCGTTATGCGTTCAGCATTTGCAATAGTACTCGGCGGCTGCAAATCACAAGGCATCTGTGTGTGCAGAATGCCTGTAGTAGAAATATACAGACAGGTCTGAAGACCAGCAGAACGACATTCGTTGGGATTTATGTCAGGCGTCGCTGAATCTAGCACCCGGATCGGCGCGCCACCTTCGCCCGAGCAGCAATCACGCCGCTCGACAAGGTCACCCCGGCCGCTGCCGATGCTTGGCGCTGCTCCATTACGAAGGGGGCCGGTTGCGCGAGAAGCAGGTCCATGTCCAACGGTCCCCCTAAAAGTGACCGTTTGAGAAGGACAGATTGTTGGGAATCTGGCCGTCTGAGAAGGACAGATATATTTAGTCGGCGCTGATTGTTCGGCTGCGTGTCTGTCACCGCAGCGGTGGCAATCTATGCGCACCATCTGCCTGCAGTGCTTCGAGTGCGGTTGATCGCTTTGAGAGTCGGGAGCCCCGGACGTCAGGGCTGTCAGATTCAGCCGATCGACTCGCTCGGTGGTGGCACGCAAAACTCGAAGCCATTGCCGGTCCACACCGCTGTCGCAGATCGATGGGCCGATACTCCGCCCTGGCTGATGTTGACGGAGGACACGACGATCTCGATGATGTCTTCCACGAAGACGAGTTCTCTAGGCTTGAGGTCTGAAGGAATCATGTAGGCGGCGATCGGGATGTGGTCGCTGCCGGTCCGGTGACCCTGGCTGTATCGGTACCAGCCAATGATCATCTTCCAATGCGGGCGATCCTTGGCAAGGCAGTCGGTCGTTGGCGTGTATCGCATGTCCCCTGCGATATCAACTTCGCCTGTCTTCTGGTGTTGCCAGACGGACATTTGGATGCCCTTATTTTCGGGAACCTCAACCACGAACGGGCGCAGTGTCGGTGTCGTCTGCCCACGAATCTCGGCGAGGCCCCGCGCGGTGCGAATCACGCGAAGGGGGCATGTTTCCTCGAAGCCGGACATCAACCGAGGCGCTTTGCCGTGAATCGTTACGTTCGCCGCCCCGAAGGGGATCATGACGCACGTGTCGCGCTTGGAACCTAAGAGTTCCCGAGCCTCGGCGTCAGTCACGCCCTCAAGGCTAACGACAGCCTTTGAGCACGAGCCGCAAATGCGTCGACGTTCATCGCCCTCAACGGGCTTCATTTCGCTCCAACGCTTGTGCAAGGGGCAATCCAGCTGCTTGAGGAAGCGGCCATCGTCGGTCCACAGTGATCTATCTTCTTGATTGAATCGCACGGTCAGCTCCCCGGGCACAAGGCGCGCCCCGTTAAACGCCATCGCATCGACCCCAACGCGGGATCCTGCATGTATCAAACGCCAATAAGGTAGCCGCGTCCGGTGAAGTACATGCTTCATCCTCAAGGTCGGGGCATCCGAGGGCACGCAATTCAGCCTAGAGTCGAGCAGCAGATGTGGCGTCCCACCCAATAGCAACATCAATCCAAGGTGATAACGGTCAAGCCGGTTCTGGCGCGGCTGCATCCAACGTAGTGACGGTTTCGATCGACGTCGGACCGAAGTGACGTGGCGGATACCAGTACAACGACGTCAAACTCAAGGCCCTTTGTTAGTCCGACGGGGGCAAGAATCACGCCTGACTCCTTTCGAAGTTGCCGCTCGCTGCTGTCGGCGAGCGCAAGGTCGACAGTCACCAACTCATCATGAAGCGCCGCCTCGACGTCATCGCGAAGCTGGTTGAGCACTTCGAATCCGTCACCAGGCGCCATTGGTCTGCTCGGCGCGGCAGGGCTTGTTGGTAGCCCCCGGCGCCACTAAAGCGCACAGGCCGATGATTCCATCTGATACCCATAGACAACAGTAGGCCATGTGCCTCCTGTTGTTCATTTTCGGTGGTTTCGCTTGCGCCGGCTGTCGCAAGAATGTCTCGGCGAGTCCCAAGAGGTGTGTGGCAGCATCCGGCTGAAATGCAAGCGGACCTCGGATGCCCGGCGCGTTGATAGGGAGCCTTACGCAGGGCCGAGCGCGAACCATACTGCCCGTCAATCTATGGCGATTCCACGAGCGAATAGGGCACGATCCAGACCGCACCAGTGGCCGCCTGGCGCGACGGCGAGTCTTCGCCGGGTGCGCCGTTCCGCGCACCGCGCCGGCTCTGTTCGGCGCTCGCGGCGCGAGCAGCGAATTCATCTCAGCCCAACAAAGAAGAACGCACGTGGCTGTGTTCGCTCGAACAGAGCGGCGCAACAACGCTGCGCTTTTAGGGGTACCCGAGGACGAAATGAAGCAGTGCGAACTGGGGCGGTTGGGGGTAGGCTGACCAGGTCCTTGGATCCAGACTGGTCGACGCGAGGCGCGTTACCGAAGGGACCGGCTCTTCATGATAAGGGGATTTGCCATGGGTGACTCGGGGAACGAATTAGGCTCTAGCCCGCGCGTGGAGTTGACTCTCGCGACTTCAGTGACGTTGGGCTGTGGCACGAAACTGACCTTGAAGGAGCTTTTAGGTGCTGTGGTCGCGGCCAAGGACGTCCGTCAAGAACTCGACTCGATGCGATGTGGCCGGTTGTCGCGCGGGGATATCGTCGAACTTCGCTCGGGCGGACCGCCAATGACGGTCAGTCGGCTACATCGAGCCAGGAAGTTGGTCGAGTGCTATTGGTTTGATCTCGATGGCCGTCTTAGGAAGCGTGCTTTCCCGCAAATCGCAATCTGGAAGCTTGAGCCCGAGACGGGTGAACCCGAGCGCCTTGAGAAGACCGATGACGCTGCTTCGGAGCCGTTGGCGAAGTCCAAGCCTGTTCCACACAAAGATGTCCCCGAGGACGAAATTCCGTTCTGAGGAGGCGCTCCGATGATGTTTCCAGAGTTGGGGAGTCTTGTACAGCTTCGATCAGGAGGTCCCGTGCTTACCGTTGTGTCGGTACGCCGGAAGACTGGACAGGTAGTGTGCATGTGGTTTCGGCCCGGGACCGCTAAGGTCTTTCGCTTCCGATTCAGCGGTCAGTGTCTTTCCACTCCTGACACCTCCGGAGCCATCTGCGAAGGCGGAGGTCTTTGGGGCCGATGGATCCAGAAGCAGACCCAGCGACGAACTAGGTACCTGGTCGCCCCATTGTGGACGCCACGACAGCCATGGTGGGTCGATGATCCGAGCGAGTACCCGGACCATGGATCGGATGACTGGTTGGACAGCGACGAGAACCTTGATGACGATGAGGATGATGATGAGGATGAGGAGGAGGAGCAGTTCGAACTCAAAGACCGAGAAGTCGATCATGAGGATTTCGTCGACGAAATGGACACTGACTCCGAGTCATACGCACGCTCACACGACGACGGCTGGTTCTATAGCGATGATGATCCGGACGAGGTTTCTTCCGATGATGAGGAGGACTACGACGATCATGCAGAAGACGAAGACGAGTAGTGCGATTTCTCAAGCATCCTGAAGAGTCGCCTCGCTCGCGACCTTCCCGGATATTGAGATGAAGGCCAACAGACTGCAGAAGTCAGAAAATGGCGCAAAGACATTGCAACTTGGTATTCGAGGCGCTTCCTGACAAGTGGATCCAGAAGTCCGCGACTGCAGTCATCCGGGATCTTCAGCGAGATCTCAACCTAGGACAGGCCTCTCCCACTGCGCGACTACTGCCTGAATTCGCAGGCCTTCTGGTCGCTGCCCGCGGCTCTGCACCGAGTTTACCTGCGGATATAAGTAACCTCTCTGGTCGAGCGCGCGAGGCATGCATGACGAGGGTGTGCGGAAGCCATCCGCGGTCGGTGCTGGGTCGTCCTCCGATTCGCGCCGGTCCAACCGCAAGAGCTTGAATGGTTGATAGCTGCTGTTTGACTATAAACTGATGGGACGCATCTGGAACCTAGTGGCCAAGGTCGCGGTAATGACCGGTCTTCCGTAGTTGTGGTGCGTTATTGAGGAGCAGCGTGTCGCGAATCGAGTCCGATGGAAGTGCGGTCACAAACGACCATGCCGAGGAGCTGTTCCGCCTAGGTGAAATGTATTACTTTGGAACGGGTGTTTCCAGAGACCTAGCTGCGGCTGCGTTGCTTTTCCGCAAAGCTGCCGAGCGTGGGCATGCACTCGCCATGAGTAGTTTCGGCGCATGTCATGCGAAGGGTGAGGGAGTCGAACTGGATCCCGTCGCGGCTGTTTCTTGGTACCGCAAGGCTGCGGAGGCGGGCAGCATCGTCGCGATGTTCAACCTCGGCGTATGCCTTGCGTGCGGCGATGAGATCGAACGGGACCTACCTGCAGCGACGGCTTGGTATCGCAAGGCTGCAGAGGGTGGATGCGAAGCCGCAATGTGCGCGCTCGGCAGTTGCTTCAAGAATGGCGATGGAGTCGAAAGTGACTTTGACTTGGCTTTCTTCTGGTTCCGGAAGGCTGCTGAAGCGGGAGATATCAATGCAATGTTCAATCTTGGCGTCATGCACGACGCCGATGACTCAGACGATCAAGATCCCGTCGCTTCCCTCTATTGGTATCGGAGGGCTGCGCGAGACGGTCACCATGATGCTGAGGCAGTTGTCGCGGAGTATCGGTCGCGGAACGTAGTCGGCATTAATATCGAAGATTTCGTCCTCGACCTTTATCGAATTGCTGTTAAGGCCGCTGAACCAGAGGCGATGTTTGGCATCGCTGCGTGCTACGACGAGGGTCGTGGCGTTGCCCAATCAGATATCAGCGCATCGGTCTGGTACGAAAGAGCGGCGAAGTGCGGTCATGTTCGTGCGATGTATTGCCTGGCGCAGCGCTATTGGTCCGGAGACAAGGAAGATCAGGACATAGAGCGTGCCGCCCATTGGTACCGCGAAGCCGCGGCTGCCGGACATGTGGAAGCGATGTTTGCGATCGGCTTGTGTTTCCATCAGGGATGCGGGGTAGAAATTGACCTTGTGGAGGCTTTCAGTTGGTACCGCAAGGCTGCAGCGGGTGGTCACTCGAACGCAATGTTCAATCTTGGTGTCTGCTATGACGAAAGCTTCGGTACGACTAGGAGCTTCGACTTGGCTCTGTTTTGGTATCGGTGTGCTGCCGATGCTGGTTTGCCCAGCGCGATGTTTAACGTCGGCGTGTGCTATGCGGTCGGGACCGGGGCCGAGCAGAATATGGAGACGGCGGTTGGCTGGTACCGCAAGGCTGCGGAGTCGGGGTATCCAGCCGCGATGTTCAACCTCGGTGTGTGTTTCGGTGAGGGGAGGGGGGTCGACAAGGATCTAGTCGACGCGGTTGCTTGGTATCGCAAGGCCGCGGAAGCTGGGCACGCGGGCGCCATGTGCACCCTCGGGAATTATCTCTCGAATGGGGAGGGAATCGAACAGGATCAAGTCGAATCTGTGTTTTGGTATCAAAAGGCGGCGTGGGCTGGGCATGCGACGGCGATGCACAATCTAGCGGTGTGCTACCAAAATGGTCATGGCGTCAAACGACACCGCAAGACCGCCAATCATTGGTTCGAAGCAGCAAAAGCCCACAGGGAGGAAACCGCAGCGGAAGTGGATGACCGCGACGGTTGAGCAGCCTTTCCATAGTCGCTGACCTGATGCTCGGCGAAGTAGTCATACGGACCCACTCCCGGATTGAGTGAAAGCAAAAACACACGCGCTCGCTTGAGGTTCCCGAGGAAAGGCATCGGAAGTAGCCCGAGATGGAAGGCACTCCCATCAGGAGCACCAAATTGATCAGACTTGATCAGGCTATTCCAACTTGCGTGATACGCCACTTCCGCAGGAGCGTTGATTGTGGCTTCATCGCCCGCTAGCACGTTCCGCGCTCCGGGGGCAAATTGCTCAGTCCGCCACGCGTTTACGAGTGCATCAAGAGCTCCTGGCATGTGAGGAGCCTAATCGATGGCTATCTCCCTTTCGCGCTCGGGCGGGCTACCCACGTAGCGCGCACGAAATCTCCGTGCGTCGCAAACACGGAGCGCTACCAAGCGGCAGCGCTTCGCGATTAGAATTTTTGTAGCGACCTATGCGAGGTGTGTTGGCTTCAGCCCGCCCCACTTGCGGTCCAAGTACTCAACGACAAGCCTTCGGTGGCAATGATGCGGTTTGTGCTCACTACATAAGAGGCAGCTTTGGTCGATTACGTCACGCGCAATCGATTGGTCGATGCGCCGCTTCTCCATGAGGTTGAGGAACTCTGCCTCGTAAACAGACCACGCTCCTCCATGCTTCTTATAGGCGTCGAGGATGTCTGCTGTCGGCGCAAGCTCAGGAACATGGATGTACTCGACTTGACAGAGTTCGCGCAGGAAAAAGACTAAGTCTTCACGCTTGCTAAACCCTGCAAGCTGGCCAGTATTGTTGAGCCGAACATCCACGACGCGCTTCGTGCCCGAAGATCGGATAAGTTCGAAGAATCGCTTCGCTGGTTTCTCAGTGAATCCGATGGTAAAGACGTTCACTGCTGGTCTCCGTGTTCGCTTGGATCAGCAGCACTAGGCATTCCGGCGGGTTCGCGCTCCGTCCAAGCAATTCGACGTGCTTGGCGATCATAGGCCTCCTCCACAATGGCATCTCGCGACCGAAACAAGTCGCCCCGCGGAAGGTCCGCCAGGTCAAGAAGGCGATTCTCCGCTTCGAAATTCGATTCGAGAGAGCCATCTTCGAGCACGTGCTGAAGACTTAAATCAGACCCGCGGAGTTCGCGGCATACAAGCACCATGCGATGGCAGGTGATTGGGTCCTTCTCGGCGCACATCAACGCGACCGCATGGGATTTCGCACCAGCGATGACGCGGTCGAGTCCGTCGCGGAAGGACCTTGACTTCGCGATCAGGTCGTAGCGCGCCTGATTACCCACATAGCAATCGCGTTCGTCGCGTCGTGCGCCTAGCTCGCGACCGAGAAAGACGTACTGGATCCCTTGGTTGCGCAGAACCGTGCTCAGCGTCTCACGGTTGAACTGCGGGGAGAACTTGCTGTAAGGACTTGAGCGCACATCCGCAATCGCGTCTATTCCATTGCGCCGCAAGATGTCCACAAACGCATCTGCGCTATGGTTTGAGTGGCCAACGGTGTAGAGAGCGCGGTTCATGACTGAGAACAGGCTAGTTTCGGCCCCATCGGGCGATTACGGAGTGTGCTCCTCGAGGGGAATCACTGCTGCGATCAGTTTGTAATGATAGCCATTGAACGGTGCGCTAAGGCTGACACAAAGCAGGCACTTGTCACCGAATGGCGGGCGATATTCGATCTGCAAAGCCGTTGCCTGTGCCCGTAACTGCGGAACAAAAGAGTCGTCCGTTATATCCAAAGAGTAGTTGCGGCCTGCATAACTAAATGCGCCGCGTACTTTGGTCGACTCGTAGTTGTTCCATGGCCTTTGCTCGCGTTGCACCAAGGCGCGAAAGTTGGATGGCTGAATGAGCGCGAGTGAGGAGCGCCCTCGTTTGCCAATGGGCGCATCGACATGGACACGACGATCGCCCGGAATATCAATGTCCCAAAGGTGCGGGGGTGACTCCACAAGTTTCGGCAGGCTTTTGCGCTTTAGCGTGCCAAGTCTCTTCCATGGCACATCGGTGATGACATCCCAGTTCTCTGGTTGTCCTAAATCAGTCCGTTGGCGCGCGAGCGGAACCTCAAAGATGTCGAGCACATCGATCGCGACATTCTTGATTGTTCGGTGGTGAACTGCGAGCAATTCACCCTCCTTTGCTTCGCCGTCGGGGCTCACGGGTCGGATCCATTCGCCGAGGCTCACGCCTTTCCCAGAAATCACAACTTCACGTCCGGCAATGCAACGCCCGGGCTTCTTTTTTACGGAGTTGGCTAGTATCACGATGGTTTTGTTTGGCATCGAATCACTCCGAGCAATGGGACGCACCCCGCGATTTCGGCCTTGTGAC
The DNA here is from genome assembly GCA_945890745.1 of Phycisphaera mikurensis NBRC 102666. GTDB lineage: Bacteria > Planctomycetota > Phycisphaerae > Phycisphaerales > SM1A02 > UBA966. The sequence goes on along the minus strand of CAMDCW010000004.1, from coordinate 32,871 downwards.
ATACACCCGTTTAATGAAGGCCATGATACGGATCGTGTGTGTTTGGCCACCAAATTTCTTCGGAGCGGTAATGGCCGACGTGTAACTTCTCTTCCAATCGCCATGGAAGGTAGGCTGTCCGCTTAGATATGGACCTCGAAAAAATCTGCGAACTTCAACGGGATCCGCGCGCGGTGGCCATTAGCCAACAGCAACTCGCGGCGTTGCGGTCCTTCCTTGGTGACGGATATGGAATCAAGCCTGGCATCGACACCGACTTTGAATTGAGCAAAATCGCAGACGATGCAGAATTTTCCGAAATGATCATGAGGCTCTGGGATATCCAGGAGAGTCGGACGTCACCGATCCCCGGCCACCGCGAACGTGGCGATCAAGAGTTCTATGAACTGATTGCTATGCAGCCGTTTCTTGGGATCATGCACTCTCACAAGTGGTCATTCATCTTTGATGTCGCTGCGTACATGCAAGCGTTGTGCGAACTCCTTGCGGTACGAGGTTTGATTGCGGACATTGGTTGCCACGTTGGGTATCACTCGACGTGGCTCGTAGAGAGTTCGGCTGCTAGCGTCGTTGGAATTGACCGATGTAGTGCAGCCATTCACTTCGCGGAGTCAACAAGATTCGCTCGTGAAGTACCACACGGCAAACTTGAGTTTCGATGCCAGAAGGATCTGAAGGGCATCCCCGCCGGGACGGTCGACATCGTCATGTCGTCTGATGGCGGGGTTGATTGGACGACGAAGTGCCTGCGTACCGTGGTTCCGCTACTTCACGAGGATGGAGTGGTCGCGTGGTTCGGCGATATGCCCGATCGTGACCAAATTATCCCGGCCGCTGAGCGTGCTGGACTACACCTACTTCACGCCGATGTCATTGGTGGCTGGACGGGGCACCACTTTGAACCGAAAGCCGTGCTTCTCGCAGGCAAGCGTCCCGTCGGGCAGGCAATAAAGGACCCCATTTCATTTTCAGAGAGGATCTGGGACGACGGCTTTAGGAAGTTCTGCAACTCTGGAGAGAATCCGCGCGACAAACAGACGTTGGCGCATTACCGCAGCGTCAAAATTGAGATCGACGGATCAAGAGCTAGTATCGATCTTTAAGTTCGGCCAAGCATGCAACGCTGCTGTTCAATCCTTGCCTAGCACCTCGGCGGTGGTATGGTTCGATCAGCAACGGGTAGATTTGACGGAAATCGTGCAAGTAACTACTGGAGCAACGATAAAAATGGCGCAGAACACTTGGATAGAGTTAGAGGCGAACGACCCAATCTTCTCGGGAAAGTTAGAGATCTCCGCGCTGCAATCCAAACCGTCAATGACCAGTTTGCAGCCAAATCCGGATGGGACAAAGCCGGACTCTCCTTTGCAAGATCCGAACGCGATGGCATCAAGCGCGTACGAGGACGCGATTTCGAGATTACTCCTCAGTACGGAACCAAACAAAGAGGCTCAGTAGCGGCCACAGCTCCCGGCTTGAACTGCTTCCAGTCAAAGCGCGTCCTGTTTGGTACGTGCCTGAGCAGTGGTACGACTTTTGGTAGCGGACCTTGGTTCGGTGATTGAGTGTTAGAGCTCATGGCACTGCCTTAGGGTTTGTATCCCATGTCCGCTAGTTGTTCGCTAGCCCATTGTGCGCGATGCATGCCCCAGATGGAGGCGTTCGTCGCGATGTTTGGTACGGCGTGCAGCGCGTTTGGGAGGAACGAGACGTACGCAATGTTGGTTCCCATTCGTCCGGGGCACCACGCGCCGAAGTGCGGCGGTAGATCTACCGCATCCATCTCGAGTAGGTTGAGCGCCTCACACAGCTCTTGCACCTGTCGAGGCCCCGGCAATTGGTGTGGAAGTTGAAGCAGCACGAAAAGCCCGCCCCCGAGCTCCGGGTGTGGTTGATCGGCGTACATCTGGAACAGCGCGGTGTTGCGGTCCCCGGCAGCGGCTGATGCGGCATCCGCCTCAAGCCCGAATTCAGCAGTGAAGCCGAGACCACCGGTGGTGCAGACACAAATGCGAGACATCACCTCTTGCAGCAACTCAAACTCGTCCTCGCCCCATTCCGAATCGCCGCCGCGTGAAGGCTCGCCGCTAAAGTTACGCCGCATTGCACCAAGGATGCCAGCGGCGGAACCAATGGTCGCGATCATGAGTAATGGCAGGTGGAGAGTGCTCCATGCATCCTCTCGTTCGAAGATGGTGAGCCGTGATCCAATGTAGACCTTCGAGCCATCGAAGGTCAGCGCACCGAGTGCAGCCATTGGGTTGAATAGCGAACTCAGTTCGAGTTCGTGGCCCTTCATCATCGTTTGAAACGGACCAGGAAGTTCCGTCGTCAAGCGTACGACCGCGCGGATCGGCTCGCCGTCTCCGCCGTCAGCGTCCGGTGGTAGGACCTCGACCTTGGTCGTGTAGTGCTCGTCCTTTGCGAACAGCGTGTTGCCTTCTATCGAAGTCTTGATCGTTCCGGTGCTCAGCATTCGTGCGAGATCGCTGAGTGACACGCCGTGCGGGTTGGAATCCTGATCTTTCTTTTTCTTCCAGAACATGTACATCGGACAATTGGTCCGCCTCCGGGCTCACGCGAATGTATTGGCTGTCGAGGGGTGAGCAATCTCGACGCCGGAATGGTCACACGCGGAATTCATATCGTAGTAGACGACGCTCGCGCTCCCGCCAGTCGGGCAAGGCCTTGTCCATCAGTCGGTAGAAGGCTGGACCGTGATTCAGCTCACGCTGGTGGCAAAGCTCATGCACTATCACAAACTCAATCAGCGCAGTCGATGCTTCCACCAGCCGTGGGTCAAGAAGCAGTTTGCCCGAAGGCGCACAACTACCGAGCCGCTTTTCCATGCGCCGCAATGCAAAGCCGGGGCTTTCGATCCTGAGCGCCGCGAGCCGCGTCGCGCAGTCTTTGATGATCGTTCCGAACACCCGCCGCGCCAGCTCGCCTTGCGCACCGACCGGGTGGGCGGGACTGGAGCGCTCAAGCGCTAGTACCCCAGGTCGGCCGTTTACGGGCAGCTGTCCCAGTGCCCGCGTCTGTGGCGATCGCCATTACCGACAAAGATGGAGAAAACCGGCTCGAATCGCTTACAGGGCATCGTAATTGGGCAGCATGATTGCCCGCGGGTCCCGCGCTACCCGACCTCAACCCAAGCGATCAGCTCTGTCGAATGGCCACCAGAGGGCCCCGCCAATCCGCGGTGTCCTAACTCTCGTTGTAGCGCCGGCTCGACGAAGTCGTGGTAAAGCTGTTTTCGGGCAATCACATCGAGTCGTGATTCCGCGGGGGTACCCGCGAACGCCTCTGCGTAGCGCTTCTCAAGGCTCGGGATTCGCTGCCCTGACAGATCAATTGCGATCGGGATCACGTGAGTCGACGATGAGGGCCCACCAAACGCCTCGACCGACCAGACCGTTAGAACCCCCCGGGGGGTTCCGCTACTTGCTGCAGTCGCGACACCAAGTAGCTCCGGCTGCTGCAAACGCCAACGCTTCAAAAAGCGAACCATAAGCGGATGATCGAGGCCCATCAACTGAATCTTCTCGTCGCGCTGAGCGACCTCTCGGTCGAGCGTGAAGACCAGCGATTCTGAATGTTCGGGGAACGTGGCTCGGAAGCAATCGGCGCCCGCAGGTTCAACACTTCCGCGGTCGGCCTCAAGCGCTGCTCTCAAGAATCCCAATATCCGCTGCTTGCTTGCATCAATATTGGCGAAAGGCTGATAGTCGTCGAGGCTGAAACGATCAAGATCCTGAAAAAGCTCAAACACAACCTTCCTTGACTCGTTTGCGTTCGATACCGCAGCCTCGAGCTCCTGTCGCGTCCTTCTCAGCTCCGGGTCGGAAAGCGCGTCTCGATATAGCGTGTCATAGGTAAGTCGATCGGAGAGCTGGCCAAGTATTTGGGCCTTCAAATCCTCCGTGACGTTTCCATGCTCATCAACTTTACCAAGCGCCTTCGCGATTTCGAGCAGCTTGTCGGACAGCAGCAAGAAAATCCGGCCCTCGATCGTGTCGGAAAGCACGAGGTTGTAGACCTGCGCAGTGTCTCGCTGCCCATAGCGATGAATTCGCCCGATCCGCTGCTCGACGTCCATCGGATTCCAGGGCAGATCGAAGTTGAACAGGATGCGCGCGAATTGCAGGTTGATTCCTTCGCGGCCTGCTGCTGTGCACACCATGACTCGGGGCCCATCAGGGCGACGGAATCTCTTCTCCGCGGCGAGCTTCGCGCCATGGTCGCCGCCCCGAAGTTCGACTACCCCCTGACCCGGATACACGGCATTGATCTCCCGTGAGAGCAGATCGACGGTGGCCAGGTAGGTCGCAAAGATCACGACCTTTTCATTGGGGTTTTGTTCCCAGAGCGCACCGAGGCCACGAAGAAGTTTCTCGACCTTTGTCTCGCGGCCGTCGGGAAAGCTGGCAAGCAAATCCGCGATCCGCATGCGCTCCTCCGGTAGCGAAAGGGAGACGCATTCGGCCGCGAGGTTCTCGCCAGCTGCTGTCGACTCCTCGCCGCTTTCTGAAGATGCAGCCGATTCAAGCTGCTCCTCGTCGAGCTTGCGAATCAGCCGGAGCTTGAGATCTGCGAGCATGCGATCAACCTCGCCACGACCAGCTGCATCAGTCGGGTGTCCGGTCGCTTGGTGAAGGAGTCGCTTGGCCTCTTCGAGCAATTTTCCATGTCCGTCGATGTCGAGCGCCTGATCCTTGAGGATGGCCTCATGAATCGTCAGCATGAGCTGGCGTCGGCGCAGGGTGCTTCTGACGGCAGAGAAACTCGACGCAGCGATCTTTTGGAAGATCGTCATCACGAAGCCAAGCGCGCGGCCTTGGTTTCCCTGCTGCTTCGCAAGATCGAAGCCGTCCTGCAGGTACTCACGGAGCTTGACGTAGAACTTCCGTTCCCGGTCAGACATGGTGAATGACTCGGTATGGACCCAGCGGCGCGCAAACAGCGGCGAGCCATCCGGAGTGCATGCATCGGCCTTCGTCCGTCGATAGACCACACTGTTTAAGCGATGTCGCTCCGCGACCATTTCATCGGGATCGCCAAAGAGTGCCGGATTGAGCAGTTGCACCAGCATCCAGAAGCGAAAGTGGTCGCCCTGATGCGGGGTCGCGGAAAGTAAGAGAAGATCGCGTGCGTGCTCGCGCATCGCCTCTGCCAACTTATAGTTCTCAGTCTTGCGCACTTTGCCTCCGCTCTTGTAGGCGGAGAGGTGGTGGGCCTCGTCAAAGACGACTAGGTCCCACTTCGGCGCGTCCAGCAATCGTCGCACGCGACCGCGCCGCTTCAGCGTGTCAACGCTGGCGATCAGTCGATCGTGTTTCGTAAATGCATTCGATTTTCGGTCGGTCACGTCGCCTGTGCTACCAAACACCTCGAAGTTCAGATTGAACACTTCGTTGAGTTCGCGATGCCAGTTGTTCACGAGGCCTGCCGGAACAATCATCAGCGCCCGATTGAGTTCGCCGCGACTCGCCAGCTCTCGAAGCACAAGTGCCGTCTCGACAGTTTTGCCGAGACCGACCTCATCAGCAATGAGAAACCGACGTGGGGATGCTGTCGCGATTCGGTGAGTGAGCACTACCTGGTGGGGCAGCAGGTCGATTCGTGCCGCCGTCAGTGCGGCGGCGTTCTCGATCAGTGGAAGTGCGTGCGATTCGACGTGCAGCCAGGCTGCGCGTAGGCGTTGATCACCTGCCGATACGTCCTCAAGCAACCGATCGATGCGGCTCCGGGTTGGTGTGAGCGTCGCGGCATTGGCCCGTCTCTCGCCAGAGGCGAAGAAGACACGAACATAGCCATCCGTTCCGACATTGATTACGACGCCTTCCCCGAAGTCGGAATGGCGGACCCGCTCGCCGGGCTTGAACGTCATCTCTGACATCAGCTAATCCTCGGGTGATAAAGACCCGCCCAGTGCGGGCCATCCGGGTCCGCGCGTTCATCGTCCGTCATCATGATTCGTTCAATCTCGCTCTCGGCACCCGAGCAGAGGAGGCGACCAATAGGAAGCTTGCCATCGTGGTAAGCGCGATGCCTCATGTAATAGTGCTCGCTTGCGCCTTGCATGATGATGCGGGGGCGACCGGACGGAATCCAGAGAATCAGACCTGCGGCACCCTCGTAGTGCTCTTGGAATCCCATGACCACTTGACGAAGGTCCTCGGCGAGCCATCGCTCCGCATCCGCGCCGTTCAATGAATCAATGCACCCCTCCGCGCCAGCGACGACAACCGCGTCGCCGCCAGCACTTGGAAGAACGTCCGGCCAATGGCCATCCATCGCGAAGAGCTGGCGAATGGAAATCACCTCCGTCGGATCGGCGACCGCCGCGAGGGCCTCGGGACTCCAGAGCAACGAAATGCCCCTCCGGCTCCACGCCATCCCATTGCGAATACGAACCATCAGCTTTCCTCCCCGAGGTGGTCAAACAGTGTGAGTTCCTTCGTCTTCGGCTGGTTCTTCGCTTCCCAGGCGCGATAGAGCTGACCGGCAATCGTCGCCGCATTTCGGCCGGGCGAGTCGGACAGGTGGGTCTTGAACCAGCCGAGAAGGGCGCCAAGCGCCGGATGCGGGCGGAAGTTTGGATTGTTCAGCGTGTCGCTCGCGTTGATTCCGCTTCCATCGATGCAGGCGCCTACGAAGAACATGGCTTGGTCGTAGTCGCTCGTTAGCTCACTTCGCGGCTTTCCGATCCACCGTCCCGCAAGATCGATCGGCGGCACGAGGTGGAACACCTTCTTGCTCTCCACGACCCAGCCGCGACCCTCGAAATCCGATGGTGCACTGCCGGTGCCGCGCAAGAACTTCTGCATTTGGTCTCTCGGCAGCTCGGCAACGCCATCGAAAAGCCGAAGCAGCATCCGAGTGAAAGGCTCCGCGCTGTGGGGTGGCGGCTCCTTTAGACCCGATGTTTCCTCTTCGAGTAGTTGGTTGATGCCGACGAGCGCCTCAAGTACCGTCATTGGAGCGTCTGGGCCCTTGTAGACCTTACCGTAGTGGCGTGAAAAGTACTCGAGTGCCTTGCCGCGGCGAATGACTTGTAGGTCTGCCTCGGGAAGCCCATCTTGCTGATGGTGTTCCAGAAGGGTCTTGATCTCCGCGACGTCATGCAGCACGTGTCGGCGCAACTTCGCCCACGAAATCGGCTTCGATTCCTCGGTCCGCTGGCGGCACACGTGGATGATGTCGTATTCGATTGTCTTGGAACCAAACTGCCCGGTCCCCTTAGTTTCGTCACTGCGGATGGGATAGGTGGCCTGAAGGTAGAAGCCTGCGTCGAACAGCGACTCAAGAACTGATACCCACGGGGCGTCTTCGCTGTGGTGGAATGTGAAACTTAGGATGCCACCGGGCTTCAGAATTCGCCTGGCCTCGATCCAGCAGGCGGTCAACAAGCGCTGGTAGAACGCGTCGGCATTACTCTTGCCGGTTGCCGGATCCTCGCCAGGATGCCGTGCACGGTTTGCGACGGCTTCCATCGTCTTTGGCGTGTATTCGGTGCCGAAATACTGGGGGTATTTGTCCTTAAGCGCGAGTCGAAGCCAAACATAGAAGAAGTCCGCAAGTTCCGAGTAGTGCAGTAGCCCACCAAACGGAGGATCGGTGATTACTGCATCGTAAGTCCCAGGATCGATCGTCCTGAGTTCTGTCGAGGTGCCACAGGTAAGGCGCTCGGACGACGACAAGCAGACCAGCGATTCGGTGTGCGTGAGCGGATCATGGCAGTGAACCTTATCGCTAGTCCCCGTAAGGGCTTCGGAGAGCTGCGGGCGCTTTGCTGCGATGTGCTCGTTACACACGATTTCCCAAGGATCCGAGATCCAATCGAGCGCTTCAAGCATGTTCCCGTACTGTGACTGCCAGTTTCCGCGACCCAATTTGGCGAAGACGCAATTCTCCACCATGGTTGACTTGGGGTGGTAGTTGTTGTTCGAGAACATTGGTTCCGGAGTATCACGCTGGGGGTTCCAGATCGTGAAAAGGCACTGATTTCGCAGGTACTGTTGGAAAGCGCCGAGAACGAATTCTGCGACCGGCTGACTGTCATTTCTTCTCAGCGCGCCTAGGAGGCTGGCGTGAACAAGCAGCTGGCGAGAGTTGAACATTTTCCACCAGTGCGTGAACCCGTGCGCCTGCCGGATATCGCCATTCGCCATCGCCGTCATGAAGCCGTAAGGGACTTCGCTGGTTGGCCAGTTTTCGGCAAGGTCATCCGACTTGCGTCGTTGCCATTCGAGATCTGCGGCGTCATACGCACGGCTATCCGTGACGGGGGCAAAGAACCGTCCGTTGTAGGCCGCGCCTTCTTCTTTGCAGCAGGGGCAGTAGCCTTGAACGGCGTAAGCGGCGATTGGCCCGTTCTTTTTAGTTGCGGCGATTGCTTCACGAACATCCGAGGCCGTTCCGCATGCCGCGCACGCAAATGTGCTCTTGCCTGGGACTGTTCCTCCGTCCTTACTTGTGCTAAGCACCTTTCCATTTCGAAGGGTTACCTGATTCGGGAGTGCGCCTCGAACTTCAACAAGCTTGCACTTTGCGGCCCTAGCCTGATTCCATCGGGTGGTTGCTTCGATGGGATCATCGGCACTTCCGCCATGGACTTGCCCACGAGCGTTGGTCGGCGGTTCGCCTGAAAGCCAGTCCGGGTGGACCAGCAGTGACAGCTCAATTGTCTTTTTTGTCGGCTTTCCAAGAATCCCTACGCGCTCTGCGCCGCCGCAATGCGGGCAAGTGACTGACTCAGGATCGCCGACCAGGTTTAGTTGCGCGATCGCGTAGGGGCGTTCCGTCGGTGCCACAACTAGCTCGGCCCCTGGTGCCATGCGGGCGTCCTGCTCTTCGATGTCGTACGTTTGGCCGCAGCACTTGCACTTGCGTTCCCAGGCGCGAACGGTGAGTGACTTCACGGCCATGACGGGCGTGGTCATGATCGGCGTGCGATGCCCGCAGCCCGTGACTTGGCAAGGGCCGTGCTTGGCCCAGAACGTGTAGATGACCTCCGGTCCCTCATACCGATACTCCGCCCGTGCGTCGGTCGTCAGTGCCAGTGGGTCGAAGTCATCGCCCTTTACGGTTTGGGTGGCGATATGCGTCCACTTACCCCGATGGCCACGCGGACAATCGCATGCGTAGAACGGCATGATCTGAGGCTTCACCTCTGCTTCGATCCGTGCCAGTAACTCCTCGACATCCGACTTCGCCACCTTGGCGAGTTCATTCTTCACCACGAACCACGCGACCGGGTTCAGATCGTTACCGTACATCTGCATTCCGAGTCGCGAGCCTTCAACGACCGTCGTGCCGCCACCCATAAAGATGTCCGCGACTTTCAGCTGCTTGAATGTGTCTGTCGCTTGGTGGTTGCCGTAGTAGACGTCCCAGACGAGTTTGGCGGCCTCGGCCGGATCGTCTGGTGCCTTGATCGCTGCGGCGAGCAGCATCGATCGAAAGACGCTGCTTCGACGGCGCGCCCACCACTTCGACATTTGGTAGATCGGCTTCCCCGCGTTGCCCTCAATCGCGGCGACTTGATTGATGGGAATGATCGGGAAGTCGACTTCTAGGCAGGTCAGCGGCCGATTGGGATCGTCGAAGTTCACGGTCTCGAGCGACCATGACTTGCCCGCATTCACCGCCCGTTGAACTTCACGGGCGAGCCATTCGGGCTTTGTGAGCCCCTCGTCCTTCCATGGCTGTGCGTTCTTACTTGTCGTTGCCATCCTCAAGCCCCGCCTTTCTTGCTGAGCTCAATGAAGGGAACTGCGACCTCGAGGACCGACAGCCCACCATGGGTCAGGGTTGGATAGCCACCAGCGCTCCTCCACTTGCGGCGACCGTTCACGAATAGGTAATGACCGTGATGTGTCTGCATGGAGAGGTCAATCGGCGGCACCATGGCCGCTCTTTCCTGGCTCGAGTCAGACCAGCGTCTACTCTTGTAGGTGCGCTTCAAGTATTCGGCGTGATCTGCACCCGCATCGGGAAACAGCTCGCTGGCTGCGTACCCATGATCTGAGGTAAGCACAAGCCTTCGACCTTCTGCCAGACGTTCAACGAGTCGCCAGAATGACTCGCTCTGGAGCTGGTCGGACGCCTTCTGGATCAACAGTCGCAGCCCTTCACCGGCATCCGCGAAGTCATGAACGTCCCTGTCGGGCCAGTCGTGCCAGAACAGCCAGTCAGGCTCCGCCCCGATGAATCGACTGCAGTCTTCCCAAGGGAGATTTGAGACTTCCGTACGCGCTCCCGGCAACCGGTGTCCCGCTCCTGCGCCGTTCGCACCGAGCGCCGAGCGCTGCGCGAATCCCATCGCCTTGGCAAAGGGGGTGGTTTCGGCTGGCAGCTCCGCCCCAGTCGCTCTCGCTTCGTGGACGACGAATCCGCGCGCCTCAGCTTGGCTCAGGATCCACGGGATCTCTCGAAGTGAGAGCCCATCCAAAATGAGAATTGCGCGTCCACTTCCGCGCGTCGTCCACCAATGAGCCAGTGCGTCGCTTGTGCGGGGAACACTGGATTCGTATGAACCCCAAAGGTCCCAGCCCGCCGTCGCAAGGAACAGATCGAGATCTGCCACTTCGCGATCGCGACGAACAACGTCAGACTCGGGCCGCGCGCCGCCAAACGGCGCTGCACACACATCCCATGCGTGTTTGAAGATCGTCGCCCATGCCAGAGCGGGCGATTGCGATTGCAGTTGCCTAAGCAGATCTCGCGAGAGCGTCATCCCTGCTGCTCCTTCGCAAGCTCGAGCTGGTAAGTCATCCCATCGGGGAGCTTCTTAAGCAGATCCTGGAGCTGGGCGCCGGTGAGATTCTCCACTTTGAGGCTCAGGTCATGGATCTGAGTGCCCGGCTTGATTCCTTGTGACTCGATGCGGCCAAGCAGGTTGAGTGACGAAGTCGCGGGTATCGAGACCGCGACGCGGACCGACTTGCTGCCCCCGAAGATGCCGCCGGCAGCCTGCTGGCCGCTCGGCTGTTCTGCACCGCCGCTGACGGTACCGCTACGGGATATCTCGCCGTTCAGTCCAGAGCTTGTAACGCCAGCGCCGCCGCTTACCGAAGCCCCGGCAGCACCAGAGCCGGAGACACCCCCTGTACCGGGTACGGTCTGCGGAAGAAGAATAACAGTCTCATCGAGGTGCTTCCCGCTCCCAAGCTTTCCTCGCATACGTCGCCACGCGGTTTCCTCATCTTCTCCAGCATCTAGTTGCAGGTTCTCAATCCCGCGCAAGTTGATCGCAATGAGGCCTCGTGCGCAGAGGCGTATGACGCGCTCTTTCACGAGCGTCTCGCCTAGCCAAGGAATGCAGTCCTGGCCCGCGGGGCGGGGTTCCTTCAGCTCCTTTATCAGCTTCCCAACGGGCTCGTTGTTGGCCGCGGCCGTGAGTACTAGCGTCTCAAAGTCCTCGGGGATGAACAAGTTCTCGCCAACGAGTTTATCGACGGCTTCGGGAATCGCCTGCCCACTGGCGCGGTGCGATTCGATATGGAATCGGCACGTCGCAGGCTGCTGGAAGTTCCAGTTCGCGAGGATCGCGAATCGGTCGAAGCGGGACTTGAGGCTCTCGCGGAGCTCCTTCTGATACTTGGGTTGCAGCCTCCCGTACTCAGGGTTCTGCGCCTTCCACTGCTCTGCGAGGTACACGCATCGTGCCAAAATCACGAGGTCTCGATCAGCGAAGATGTTCGCGGTGCCATCTGCGGGGAGTAGGAATCGAACGGCATTCCGATTCCTCTGTAAGTAGTCCTTGAGCCATATGCCGAGTGTGGCGCCAATGCTGGACGGGGCTTCCGGCAAGACGAGCATCGGAATACGTTCGTCCCATTGATTCGGCTGATCTGATTCCTCGACCGACGCCCACGGGTTGCTCGTCCACGATGGCGAAAGCACGATGACGCGAAACCGTGTCGCGAGCTCGCTTGTGCCGCTGATCACGTACCTGGTCTCCCGGGCAAGATGCGCCAAGTCCTGGCCATCTTGGAACAACTTGTCGTTCCGCGCACTCGCGATCAGCTTCGCTTGCGGGTTTTCCTCCTCCTTGAAGATGAATCTGTTTCCATCTTCGTGGATGTTGAAGCTGTTTTCGACGATCGTCGACAGCTCGACATGGAACGCATTGTCGTCGACGGGCCTCTCTTGGGTCACGTCAATTTGTAGGGTTGCCCTGTCGGCTCCTGCCTGGTTAATGTCAGCGAGAGATCGGAGCCACAAGGCCCCGATGATTGCTTCAAGGCGAGGTAGTCGCTTGGACGTGTCCGGAACAGCAGCTCGAACCGCCTCAAGGTTACGGAGTGCCTTCTCGCGCAGCTTTGCGTGGTGCTGATTCGCGACCGAATCCAGTAGGGCGGCAATGCCGCTCGACTCGTCGTCGAGGCGGAAGTCAGCTGCTGTGATGATGGGCGCGCGATCACTGCATTGCTTGAACAGGTCTGCGAGAACTCGGATCAAGTCGCGGGTCCCTTGAGCGCTTGTGGCGATGAGGACTTGGTCTTCCAACAGTTGCATCAGATGTGTGGCGAAAGGCCATGACTCTATGAAGTCATTACGAATCCGCGTTTGTTCTGTCGGCGCCGTGCCTTTGAGTCTGAAGTACTCATCGACGTGCGTGGTGATCAAAGACTCGATCTTGGCGCGGCCTACCTGCAGTCGGTTTTCGAATAGTCGATGAAGGAGCAATCGCGAACGCTCTTGCTTAGCCGAGGGGCCTTTGAAATCAATGAGCACCGGATTAACTCGCTGGATCTGCTGAAACGCATCGGTCGTACCGTTGCGAACAGAAGTCACAAGCACCAGCCGATCCGGATGCTCCTTCGCGATCTCGGAGAGGATCTGGATGAAGTTGAAGGCCCATGTTCGCCAGGGGTATTGCTTGGTGTTCGTCAGCCCGTCAAACCACGTCTGGAACTCATCGAGAATCACCGCGGTCGGCGTGTGCTCGAGCATCTCGAGGATCAGCGTATCGCTGGGCACCTCCGTCCTCTTCTCGCCGCCTTGTGCCTCCCACTTTCCACGGCAGAATTTGCCGTGCGGGTGGTTGTCGAAGAGCACGTCCCACAGATGCTTGTAATGCTGCTGATGCAGGCTCACGCTGACAACGTGCATACTTGAACGAAGCGGCATAGCCTTGATCTTGGGATTGCCGAGGACCTCCGCCCAGTGGCCGAGCCAGGCCTCGGTTGCGGTTCGATCCTTTAGGCAGTGATAAAGCGCTGCCATCAAGTGCGTCTTTCCTTGACCACGTTCGCCTTGCAGGACGATCGGCCTGCCTTGATCGGGTCCGGCTGCCTCAATCATCTTGAGGACGTCTGTGCTGGGATACGTGATTCTGAGGAATTCCTCGGCCGGAACCTGCGTCGCGCCGGTGTTGTTCCTGTTCGTTAATTCGATGGCCGTGCCCTTGAGGCGGCGGCCCTTGAATTCTTCTCTAAGCGTCAATCCCAGCATGTTGTTTCCTCGAGGTATGGTCGGCCACCCGTCACGGACCCGCGCTCAGTACGACTTCTTACTGAGCCAGTGATGTATCACTTCGCGGTGGAACCGCCAGTGTTTGCCAACTTGCTGCCCGGGCGCCTCGCCTTCCTGTGCAAGCTTGTACATAGACGACTTTGACACCTGCAGGTATCGAGCGAGGTCGGAGATAGTTATCACGTCCGGAAGTGCAGCCGCGCGCCCCGGACGGAGGATCATGGACGGCATTTCCGTACTCTACTCGTTGGTAGCAGTTGGGGTCAGCCTGAAGTGGCGTCCACCGGGGGAGCCCCTCGATCAACCGCGGCGGCCCCCGGTGTGTCAGGTCGTCCTCACCGTCGCGCAATTCGCCAAGGCGCCGAGATATGCAACGCGCCAGCCCAGGACTTAGGACATGCGTCGAAAGTCCCCCGCAGTCATTCTGCTCAATAAAGATCGCTTCGCCATGAGCGGCATTTGGACGCACAGGATCGAGTTGACACGACTGCCAAGATGCAGATTTAACGTCACCGGATCGAAAGATCTCGGTCGGCCCACCGATCAGCTAGGGAATCTTCCGATCACGCATGTTGACGGCATCACTTCCCCTCGGGCGTTGTATCGAGCGCTCAACAATGCTGCGTCAATACTCGCCGTTGAGATGGAGTGGGTGCATGCCATCCCGCTGATTGCCCAGCTCGACTGGATCACGGCCGCAGTGATCGCGAACGACACGGACTATGACGTGCCCAAGCTGCCGCCATTCGAGACCGTTATCTCGCAAAGGTTGCTAACGTCCATTCGCGGCATTGAAAAGGTAAAGCTCGGCGCCGAGTTGGGGTACGACATGCACGAGTTAACGATGTCGTTCGAGGAGTGGCTCCGAATCCTCGGGGGTGAAACTGACCGCGTTGAGAAACCCTATTTCTATGAGGGCAAGCGGTGCCTCGGAGACTGGAAGTTCGACGTCAAAGGAGGCTTGGTCGTCGGGATCGACTACGAGGGCGAGCGTTGGGGCGGCCGCCTCGCGGATCTTGCGCCCATTGACAGCCCGAAACTCGAGAATGCCGATCTCGCGAAATTAGCGGTCCGCGCCTCAAGTGCGACGAAGTCGGCCACCGAATCGACACGCTTAGCTGAGGAGCTCGCGCCGCCTTCGCCGCTCGCACCTCCCTGCCCGTGTGCCGCGTTCCGCGCCGCTTTCATCTCCCCCTCGAAACCCGCGGGATAAATCAGGGGTTCGACTCCCTCTCAGCTATGCACTCCAAAGAGCGGTCGCGTTCCGCTCTCACTCTCACCAACCCAACGCCACGCCGTCGAGGCGGTGATCGACGCCTGACTCCAGGCATGGTCCCACGCCGCCTTCGCCGCGGTGCAGGCGCACCATCTGTGCGGCGCCCTTGAAGTCCTTGGGATCACCCAGCTGGTGACCGCGCGCAACGAGGTCGCGCTTCACGTCCTCGGGGACATCGGCGTCTAACTCGATCTCGTCGTTTGTCATCACCACACGGAACCGGGGCGCGTCGACCGCCTGCTGTGGGTTCATGCCGAGGTCGAGCACGTTGACGAGCGATTGCAGTTGTCCCTGCGGATGGTTGTTGGCTCCCACGCAACCGAGCAGGAACTCCGGCGTGCCGTCCTTCATCACCATGCCAGGGAGGATGGTGTGTCGCGGACGCTTTCCGGCCGCCAGTGCGTTGGGACTGCCGCGCTTCGCCGCAAACTGCGCGGCGCGGTTGTTCAGGATGATGCCGGTGTCGCCCGCAAGCAGCCCCGAGCCGAATACGCCGGAGATGCTCGACATCAGCGAGACGGCGTTGCCTTCCGCGTCGATCGCACACATGTACGAGGTGTCGCCCGAGTTGCCGCCTTGCGCTCGACCAAGTGGCAGCGCGCGGGCACCGATGCGCGCGCGCGCCTCGGCGAGACCCGCGGGGGTGAGCGCGGTACGCAACTTCGCCATCATGGCGTCGTCTGGCTCGCCGACCGTATCGATCGCGAACGCGAACGCGATGCGGAGCGCTTCGATCTCATGGTGCATGCGGTCCGCGGGGCTCATCTTCGCCAGGTCGAACCCATCGAGGATGCCGAGCGCCTGCAGCGTCACCACGCCCTGAGAGTTCGGCGGCAGTTGCAGCACGTCGCGGCCGCGGAATCCGGCGGACAGCGGTTCGACCCACTGCGCGCGCTGGCGGGCGAAGTCATCCATCGTTGTCGGGACGCCGCCGGTGGTGAGCGTGTCGGCGATCGCGCGCGCGACGCTTCCTGCGTAGAACGCCTCGCGGCCGCCCTTCGCGACGCGCTCGAGCGTGTTGGCGAGCGCGGGGAACCGAATGAGTTGGCCGGGAACCGGGCCCTTGCCGCCGGGAAGCAGCAGGGCGAGCAGTTCGGGGCTCGCAAACTTGGGAAGCGCCGGTGCGAAGAGGTTCCAGACTCCGGCGATCGACTCGCCGATGGGATAGCCATCGCGCGCCGCCGCTATCGCGGGTTCCCACAGCGTGGCCAGTGGCTTCGACCCGAATCGCTCGTTGAGCGCGCACCAACCGTCGACGGCGCCGGGGATGGTCACTGACATCGGGCCGTGCTCAGGCACGAACGGTCCGGCCGGAATGCGGTCGAGTGAGGCGCCCGATGGCGCGGCTCCGCTGCCGTTGAGGCCGTAGGCCTTGCGGTCCTTCGCCGACCAGACGATGACCATCGTGTCGCCGCCGAGGCCGCTCATCATTGGCTCCACCACGCCCATCATCGCTGCCATGGCAAGCGCTGCGTCGCACGCGTTGCCGCCTTCTGCCAACACGCGGAATCCGACCTGCGTCACCATCGGCGAACTTGATGAGGCCATGCATCGCCGCGTGAACACTGGCGAGCGGCGGTCGAGGAATGCCTCCGGGTCGGCGGTGGGCGGGGCGCCGTTGCTTGGCTTTGCGCCATCTTCGGCGAGCGGTGCGGCCGACCACGCATTGCGGATTCCTGCGGCCGCGATGGCGACCGGAAGAGAGGCGAGCAGGAGGCGGCGCGATTGGTCGGTTGATGTCATGAGGAATCTCGGGCGGCTAGAATAGCGCCGCTTTATGCATCAATCACCGATGAGCAATCAGCCAACTGCACGACCCGCCTCCGCACGCAGCAACGATCGCCGGACATTCCTGGCTGGCATGGCAGCCCTCGCGGGCACCGCCGGCGTGGCGGGCTCCGACTCCCGGGGCGGCGCGACGTTGGAAGGACGAGCGGCATCTGAATCATTCGGCGGAGCAGCCGCGGACGGCAAGCTGGGCGTGCACTCGTTCCGCTTGTCGACTTTGGCGCCGCAATTGACCACGGCTTTCGGCACAAGGACCACGGCGACGGTGCGCCAGTTTGCAGCCCTGCGCGGCATGTCGTTGTACAAACTGTCGATCGAGCCTGGTTGCTTTCGCGAGCCGCACTGGCACGCGAACGCCGACGAACTTGGCTACTGCACTGCTGGTGAAGTGTTGGTGACCGTCTTCTCCACCGGGAACCGTCACGACGTGTTCCGCATCAAGGCCGGCGAGATGTACACGGTGCCGTCCGGCTCGGTTCACTCGATCGAGAACGTTGGTGCCAGCCGCGCCGAACTGGTCGCGGCGTTCTCGCACCAGTCACCCGAGGACTTCGGGCTCTCTGGCGCAGTCGGTTGCATGTCGCCGTCGGTGATGGGCAACGCGTGGGGCATGGACGCGTCCGCGCTCGCTGGCGTGACGCGCTCGACGGAGGACGTCGTGTTCGGAAAGACTGACGGGCCCGCCGAAGTCCCTGTTTCGGCCGCGAGCCCGAATCCGTGGAAGTTTGCGATCGAGTCGATTCCGCCTGCCATCGTCAACGAGTTCGGCTCCGCGCGGGTCGCCCGCAGCGATGTGTGGCCGGCGCTCCGCTCGCAGTCGATGTACTCCCTGCGGCTTGGCGGCAATGGCATGCGCGAACCGCACTGGCATCCAGAGACGGCGGAGATGGGCTACGTGCGGGCGGGCCGGAGCCGCATGACGATCAAGTCTCCGAGCGCCATCGACACGTTCGAGATTGGACCCGGGGACATGTACTTCATCCCCGCTGGGTATCCGCACCACATTGAGAACCTGGGTACGGATGAACTGCACTTCCTTGTGTTCTTCGACCGCGCGATGCCCCAGGACGTGGGTTACACGGGCGGTATCCCTGCGTTCCCGCGGCGAATCGTGGCGCCAACGCTCGGCATGACGGTCGCCACGCTGCCGCGCTACCCCGAGCGCACTGCGGACGCGATGATCGTTGAGAAGCACAACCCGGTGGACTCGTGATTCGTATGACGGCGCCGTTTGCGGATCCCTCGCCGCTTGACCGCGTGACTCGTGCGTTCTCGGGCGTTCGTACGTGATTTCCCTGTTTCTTCGCGTGAAGAGTCGCACCTGCGCTGGACGTTGCGTCAATCACGGGCATGTTTCTGGCAGAGGTACTTCCCGGTGCCTCGGAGGTGTGTCACATGGGACAAGGGCTGCCGGCCGACAGACCTCGGCTGGGCATGGATCGGCTGCGTGCGGCCGATACGTGCTGAGGTTCCCGTTCCGAAGGATTCCCCGTGAAGTTAGAGCGTCCCGTTGTCGCCACCGCTGGTGTCGCCGCTGTCATTGCTGCCATCGCGGTTGCTGGGTCGACCGCGTCGGCCGGGTTTGTTTCGCCGCAGCTTTCGGTGGCTGTCGCCGTCTCCGGTGATGCCCCGCAGAGCTCGACGTCGACGTCCGGCTTTCGCAACGCCGATGGTTCGTACCTCTACGACGGCTCCCTCACGTCGACCTCCGGCAGCAGCTGGTTCGTGAACTGGAACCTGACCGGCTCCGACACCGTGGCGCAGCCCGGCAGCCCCTCGATCACCACCAATTTTGCGGTCGGGAACACGGGCGATGTCGCTCGGACCTTCCAGATCTTGGTGACATATGAGGCGCCGGTGCAGGTGGCCCCGGACACGGGCTATGCGTGGCGGACGACTCTTTCCGGCGTGCTGGCCTCGAACAACGGCGGCGTGGCCTCGCTCGTGGGCCTGATTCCCTCGATGTTCCAGGGGCAGATCAACGGTACCGGCGTGGTGTCCAACAATCCGTCGGCTGCGAGCACGACCACCGCGTCCTTCTTCGGGACCTCCGTCAACGACTACGTGGGACCGATCCCGAACGGACCGAACATCGCCACCATCGGCTACCTGATGACGTTCTCGCTTTCGGCTCACAGCACGGCGGTGTTCAACGGTTCATGGGTCGGCACGGTGGTGCCAGCGCCGGGTGCCTTGGCACTGTTTGGTCTCATGGGTTTCGCGGGTCGTTATCGCCGCGGCTGAGCGGCGAGGAATTGAAACGGCTCTGCCTTTGCGAATTTTGCGCTGG
The DNA here is from genome assembly GCA_945890745.1 of Phycisphaera mikurensis NBRC 102666. Taxonomy (GTDB): domain Bacteria; phylum Planctomycetota; class Phycisphaerae; order Phycisphaerales; family SM1A02; genus UBA966. The sequence continues at coordinate 14,032 of CAMDCW010000004.1, read as the reverse complement.
TATTGCCGGCATATACGACGCCGCCGGTAAGGGACAGCTTCATGACGGGGGCGCCTGCACTGATGTTCAACTCATCAAGGTCTACCCAGAATGTGTTCGGGCTGAGCGCATTGTCAAAGTACAGCACACGCTCGCCGTTGTCGTAGGCAGTGCGCCACTGAGTGGTGCCAATGTTTGGCTGGCCAGGCACGGAAATTCCGAGCGGCACGCCAACGGATCGCAACACGCTCAGCACGCTTGCGAGCGCCTGCCAACGGAATTGTTGGTCCGGCACCGCCTTGATGAAACGCTCGTCCTTCTGCTTGGGAATGGCATCAAGGTAGAACGACGCGCGCACGAATCGGTCCGCCGCGCGGTTCGTTCCGGGCATGAATGTGGTCCCGCCGATCGACTGCCAGTATGTGTTGAGCGTAAGTTGCTCATCGTACGTAGGGGAGTTGGTCATCACCTTGAACTCTTTCCCGTGGTGGATGACCAACTTACCGCGCACGTACTCCAGGATTGCTGAATCGCCCGATGAGTCTGAAAGTGCTAAGTGCCCAGTACCTGGCGATCCGTTGGGCATAATCGGCGATGCAATTCGGAATGGCTCTGCTTCCAATTTCTCAATCGCCTCAGTGACCGTGGCGTAATTGTCGAGCACGTATTGCGCCCACAAAGAGATGGACAGCGTGGGTTTACCTTCAGTACTTCCGTAATCGCTCTCAACGAGGTACAGCACATTGGCCACCAGCCCCTTCTCGTTGATACCGTCCACTGTGGCAATCTCGTACATGCTGGTGACTAGGCTTCCATATTTCGAAGTCCACGCAATACTTGCTGGGCCAGCGCACCCCTCGCGGTGCACGCCGCGCGGCATGCTCCACAGGTTCGGCTGCGTGTCGTCTACCCAGTCCATGCCCCGCCCCGTGATCACAGTGCCGTCCTTGGCCACGTAGAGGATGCGCGTACACGCATCAGCTCGGTACGCAGCAAGCGTGGCAGCCACGGCAACGGCGGCAGCAACCGTGTGCGAGATGTTTCGTGCAGATTTCCGGAAGTTCTTCATCATGTCCCTCGTGGTCGGTTTGGATTTTGGATTGGCTGAACGCATGGTAAAGGAGAGCACGCGCGGTCATCCGGGTCATTTTGCACGACGACCCCCATCGCGTGGGCGACGGGGTCGTGGTGTCCACCTATGGACACCCATTGGTTCCCCTGCGGTGAATCTGGGTGCAAGATACGGGGGTCAGGGTCGCGTTTCGGTCAGCGCGCCTTATCTGATGCGGGCACCAAGTTTGGCTGCTGCGCTTGAATCCCTTATTCACCCCTCATTGACCCATAGATAGGTAGCCACATTATGAAAGTTTGTTCCCGCACCATCACTCTACGTGCAAGCACTGGAATCGCCGCCCTTGCTGTTGAACCCGCAGTAACCGGGCTTATCCCGCTTGTTGCGCTCGGTGTACTTGGAATCGGTACGCCGGCAGAGATTGCCGCGCGGTCTGCGAATGATGTGATCTTTTTGTTTGGCGTCGGCGGAGCGTGTGAAACAACTGAACGGATGTCGAGGCCCCATCCCGTCAGTTCACGGGCATGCGCCCCATTGACCGAGCAGCAATCCGAGATCGCTGCCGGTAATCACGCCGTCGTTGTTGAGATCGGCGAGGCACGGACCGGAGGGGCATGCTCCCCAACTTCCGAGCATGAGACCAAGGTCGGCGCCGCCCACGATGCCGTCGTTGTCGATGTCGCCGAGGCACGGGGGAGCAGGGAACTCGATGATCAGCGCGCGACGCGCGTTGGCTTCAAAGGTGTCGTCGAGGCCGGGAAGTGGGCCGTCTCCGCCGCCGTAGAAGCAGGCGAAGTCGCCAGTGAGGTTTGGCTCACCTGGTAACCATGGAGACTCAGTCACTGGTTCGCCGGACTGCCAAAGCCAATCACCACTTTCGCGGCTCAGTCCAACCCACGGTCCGACGTTGTAGCCGGTCATGGTCCACATGTTGGTGAACGCTGCGAAGCGGCGGTAGATCCACTGCAACTCTGCTTGCGTCTCCATGGACACCAACTGCGCGCCGAGCGATTCCGCATAGACCTTCGCTTGTTGCCAAGTCACGCGTGTGGGGAGAATCACGGCGGAATAGGTCTTTCCGTTGCCACCTTCAGCGGTCGTCCATGTGGCCGTGTTGAGTTGCGGATCACTGTTGAATTCCACGAGCACGTTGCCAAACGAATCGCGATCGTCATTCCACTTACCGTTGGGATAGACGACACCCCAATTCTCGCTGCCGACGTTGTTGGGTTCGCCAGGATTCCAGTTGGTGTAGCCGAGTGGTTCGCCGTTGGACCATCCCCAACCACCAGCAGGCTCCGCGGAGCCCGGTGCCTGCAATAGTCCGAATGCGGTTGGACCGCCAAGGAGCGTTGGGGTTGCGCGGGTGCGAATGAACTCACTCTCTGCGGCCGAAGTGATGGTTGCGGGGTAGCCGCCGAGCGCGATCGCAGTGGCCTGCGCTTCTTCAAACGTCTTGCTGCCGTCGAGTGCGTACACCGCGTACCAGTGGTCGTTGCCACCTTGCGATGCTGGCCACTGCATGGCTAGGCCATCCGCGATTGGTGCCGGGTCACCGAGTGCGATGTCGATTTCGCCAGTGCCGCTTACGCCCTTGCCACCGACGCGGATCAGATAGAGCTCGCCCGCCGTGCATGGAACGATGAGGCGTGAGGTGCCTCCGTTGCAGACGGAGTCGTTGTCATTGCAGGCAAGCGGAACTCCGCCGCACGAACCGTAGATGACAATGTTGGTGTCGAAGCCCGAGTGATTACAGGTGGAAACCGCCAAGCCGCCGTTCACTGGTGGAACAACGCGGAACCACACATCGTTGGTGAATAGGCCGCTCGTTCCAGGGTCTGCGCACTCAGAAATGAGGGGCGGGCCGTCGGTATCCGTGTTCAATGTTGTGAAGGGATAGCGACCGAAGCCGAGTGGGCGGGCAGCGTTGCAGTGGTCGTTCTCAGGGGTCAGGTTGCAACGCTCCACGGCGATGTTCACGCACAGTGAATCCCACGAAACGGTGCAGCACGCCGGATCAATGCCGCACACAATCGCGCAACATGCGGAGTTGGCGCAGCCGCTCGCGCTATGCGGCGTGTTGCACGGCTCACCAGTGCCGCAGCTTGGCGGCGGGCCGAGGTAGTACGGACCCTCAATGTAGGTGTTGCCAAAGACCACTGTTGTGCGGATGCGCGCAGTGGTGCCGGCGGGGAAGCTGGAAGGATCAAGGTCGCCTTCGATGGCGCCGATGGTGAGTTGGCTGCCGATGAATCCGGTGGCGTCGAAGGTGAACGTGGTACCGAACGGGGCAACAGAGGTGGCGTCGAGCGTGCCGGGCGATGATGAGAACGGCGTAGTGGTCACATAGTTACCGCTCAGGGTCCATGTCGTACCAAAGTCGGCGCGCCCGGAGCCGACGATTGATGCACCAGTATTGGCGATCATGGTGGCGGTGGTGGTGCTTAAATTCACATTGACCGGTACACACCCGAACACGCCGCACAGGAGCTGGAAGTCCAGGCTTCCGCCGCCGAAATTCAACTTGGAACCTGCCTTCATTTCGGCGAATGTGAAGGGCGGCGTGTTTGGAAGCAGCCCGAAACTACCGATGCCAGTGACGGGCACGATCATTGAGTCTTCACTGAACTGCGTGCCAGAACTATTGGTGGTGGTGATGCGCACCGTGACCTGCGCCGCCTGGCCGGTCGCAACGTTGTACGGCGCGGGTACTTCTGCATGGGCGCATGCAGTGACTGTGGCGGCGATAGCGAAAGCGAGTTGCGCGCAGCGGTGGTTGATCAGCACAAACACATTCCTTGGGGTCAGGGTCGGTGGGTGAAGGCAGTAGTACGAGGTTATTGTGGGTATGGTGGGGGCAAGCCCCCTCATCGACGATTTGGTGAACTTTCGACCCCATCCGGCTCCGCTACCCTTACCGCCGATGGCACAGCCCACGCAATCGCAGGACGAAGAACTCGCGGGGGAAGTGGAGATTGGGTCTCGATTTGTCGAGCGGCTTGGGCTGGTTGTTGGCCCCGCGCTGGCAGCGGTGGCGTGGTTTGCAGGCCCGAGCTTGGGTCTTGCGCCGGATGCAACGTGGGTGTTCGCGCTGCTTGCACTGATGGCCACTTGGTGGGTGACACTTGCTGTTGAACCCGCAGTTACCGGGCTCATTCCACTGGTAGCGCTTGGTGTCCTGGGGATCGGCACGCCCGCCGAGATAGCTGCGCCGTTTGCAAACGACGTGATCTTTCTTTTCGGCGGCGGCGCGTTGCTTGCATTGGCGCTCGAACGCACCGCCATGTCTTCACGCTTTGCTTCGTGGCTGGTGCGGCGCGCGGGCACCTCACCGCTGCGCGTATTGACTGCCGTGATGCTTGCCACTGCCGTGATGAGCGCGTTTGTCAGCAACTTGGCAACCACTGCCACCATGCTGCCGCTGGCGGTGGCGCTCGCCGCGCGTGCACGCGGCGCTGCAACGGATGACGCTGGTCGCGCAGCGGCGGCGCGCTTTGGTACTTCGCTATTTCTTGGAGTTGCGTTTGCGGCGAGTATCGGTGGCGCGCTCACCATCATCGGTAGTCCGCCGAACCCGATCGCCGTGGAGTGGCTTCGTAAGAATGGCGTGGAGATGGATTTCGTTCGGTGGTTGCGCTTCAGCGTGCCAACCACCGCGGTGTTTCTGCCGATTGCTATTGCAGTGCTTGGCGTGTGGCTATATCCCGCGCGCGGCATTTCGGTGCCAGCCGGTGACCATCGCAATCAGCCTGTGAGCCGCGATGGATGGTTTGCACTTGGAATCTTTGTACTTGCAGTGACGGCGTGGGTGAGCCAGCCGTTGTACGCCACACTGTTGCCATCGTTGAAGGATGGAACCATCGGCGTGGGCGCAGCGGTACTTCTCTTCATGGTGCCGAGCAAGGATCGACCTGGTCGGGGCATTCTTGACGGCGCTGCGTTTGCAAAGGTGCCGTGGCGCGTGTTGGTTCTCTTCGGCGGCGGCTTGTGCCTTGCCGATGCGATGCAGCGCACCGGGCTTTCCACATCGCTTGGAACCATCATTCATTCAGCAGGAACGTTGCCGTCACTGGCGGTGCTCGCCATCATGGTGACGCTCCTGGTGTTTAGTAGCGAAGTTGGGTCGAACACCACGCTGGCGGCGATGGCAGTGCCGATCGTGGGTGGCCTGGCGCCGGGGCTTGGGGTGAAGCCGGAGACGCTGGTGATTCCGGCAGTCTTTGCTGCCAGTTGGGCATTTGCGCTACCAGTTGGAACGCCGCCCAACGCGCTGGTGTACGCAAGTGGCCACGTCCGCAGTCGTGACATGATGCGCGCGGGACTCATATTGGATGTGGTGGCGATCGTGGTGATGGCGAAGGTATTGCTGTGAGTGATCGCGGGCGAATGGCTGCGGTCCGTGGGATACTTGGGGCATGAATTCGATCACGCTTGCCGCGCTGCTGCCGCTCGCACTCACAGTCGCCGCGATGGCTCAAGAGAAGGCGAAGGCGGCGACCGCTTCGCCGCAGAAAGTTTCGGCGCAGAAAGTTTCGACGCAGACCACTGCACCGCAGAATGCGGAGATGGCGGGGTACATGCTGGTTGGCTGCGAGCAGGTGCCTGCGGAATTCAATGCGGGATTTTCTTTGTACGCCGCGGCGTGGCCGCTGCTTGAACACTATCCGGGGCATCGGTTCCAGACGGGATTGTTCGGTACGTGGATGCACGCGCAGTACGAAGGCGCGGCACCGAAGGATCTGTACTCCGACATTGAGGGTGGGCTTGGTTGGTGGCGCGATACGCGGTTTCCAACTGAAACACCCAAGTTCATCATGGGCGGAGTGGCGGTGAACTTCAAGGAGATTGCGAATGGTCCCGCCCACGGCGCGGGCGATTGGAAGAAGCCCGCTGGTCTGTACGGAGTTGCGCAACTCAGTCCGTGGCTCTTGTTTCCAATTGACGGACTGAATATCGCGCAGGGAACGCGCGGCGATTTGTTTGGCTACGGATACTTGCCGCTGCCACTGGTTGCGGCGAAACCAACAACTGGTGGCACGAACATTCCGAGTGGTGACAATTGCTGGACGCTGTTCTTGAACACGCGCAATTTCAAGGGTCCGGTGTGTTTTTTCACGCCGTACTTCTGGTCTCACTCCGCGGAGGTGGATGCCAAGTACGCGGGTCTGCTGCTTGACTCGCGACCGTCGGACCCGAATAAAGCGTTCCAGATGGAGACGCAGTATGTGCCAGCGATGCTGGCGGTTGATGCGAAGGGCGATTCATTTGCGCGCGTGGCGCCGACGCGGTTTCCGGTGGGCGCGGATGGAAAGACGGTCGTGCTGCATCGGTTGACGAGTTACAAGAAGTCAGCGATGTGGGATGCGGTGAAGGTGTGGTTTGATGGCGGAGCAAAGGCGAGTGGGGCGGTGAATCCTGCTGGTGAATACGTGCAGAAGTTTCGTTCCGAGGGTGATTCCACTTGGCAGATCTATCCCGATGGTGCGTCAGACGACAAGAAGATCGGTATCGCGTGGAAGTCGTTTGGTAGGCCAATCGCTGCCGATCCGACAACGTATGGATACGAGTGGGATGCATCGCGCGTCAGGCGCATGTCTTCGCCCGCGGGTGACCTGGTAGCGCTGCCGGAGTATTTCAAACTGAAGACGAATGAGAAGAAATCGCAGTGGGTGGTGGCGGCTGCGAAGGATGTGCCGAGTTCAACCGGGCTTGCGCGCGTCAAGTTCGATCGACCACGTGAGGATGCAGAGGCTCCGTACGACACGCCGGAAGACGCGCAGAGCGCGTGGAAAATTCCCGGCCCGGTAGCCGGCCCGTTCCAAGCGCATCTTGGCGATGGCAGCGTGGTCACGTACTACTGGTATCGCTTTGCCGATCAGCCAGCGATGCAGCATGCGGACATCACCAAGGAAGAGCGCGAACGTATTCAGGTGCTTGTGGAGAAGATGCACCGCGAGTGGACCAAGGATCGCGAGTACCTCGCGCCGCCGACGGCGGGCGCGCTTGCGAAGCTTGATCCTGCGCAAATCGTGCAACCGCCGAAGGGTTTAGAGATTGGCTATGTGCCGATCGCAACGCGGCAGGAGATTGATAGTGCTGCCGCACCGCGTAAGTAGGCGGGGTGGTCCCTAAGCATGCAAGGAACCGGTCTTTGCGGCTAAAATGGCCGCAGCTCGGCAAGATCTAATTCTTGCAAATTAGAAATCAAATGGTATATTGCAAGGATGATCAAGCGCCTCGCCTTGCCTCTACTCCGATCGTCGCTAGCCCACTGGCCCGCAGCGGTCATTGTGGGTCCGCGCCAATGTGGGAAGACAACGCTTGCAAAGTCGCTCGGCGGGGAGTACTTCGACCTCGAACAGGAACGTGATCGCCTCCGCATCGACATGAAGTGGGATCAACTCTGTGAAGGTCGATCGTTGGTCATTCTTGACGAAGCGCAATCGTTGCCAGCGATTTTTCCGCGCCTTCGCGGGGCGATTGATGCGAAGCGGCGTCGCAATGGTCGATTTCTACTACTCGGTTCAATTGCCCCGTCACTCATGACTTCAGTGAGCGAATCGCTGGCGGGGCGAATGGCAGTGCTCGAACTCACGCCACTGCTTATGAGTGAACTCTCAACGAAACCGATGCGCGATCGCAGTTGGCTATGTGGTGGATTTCCGGATGGCGGCATTCAGCGACTGCGTGCATTTCCGGAGTGGGAATCGAACTATGTGCGCTTACTTACCGAGCGCGACCTCCCAAATCTTGGGCTGTCATGCATGCCACAGACGACCATGCGACTCATCCGAATGCTCGCACTTACCAACGGCCAGCAATGGAACGCATCAGAAATCGGGCGGAGCATGGGGCTTTCCTATCAGACCATCAATAGTTACACAGACTTTCTTGAAGGAATCTTTCTGTTGCGCCGGCTCCCGGTGTTTCACGGCAATATGCGTAAGCGTCTGGTGAAGGCGCCAAAGTTGTTGTGGAGGGACAGTGGGATTTTGCACAGTCTGTTGGGCATCGAGAATGGTGATTCGTTACTCACGCATCCGGCGATCGGTGCGAGTTGGGAGGCGTTTGTCATCGAGCAGGCGCTCGGACTGCTGAATGCACTCGGTGCGCGCCATAGCGCGTCGCATCTCCGTACCAGCGATGGCTACGAAGCCGATCTGGTTCTTGACTGCGCAGGCGAGCGGTGGGTGATTGAGATCAAGTTGACTTCCAATCCGGGAGCGCGAGCGTTCGATCGCCTCGACGTCTGCGGCGAATTAGCGAAAGCCACGCGCCACGTGTTGGTGTCGCGAGTGCCCACGGACTCCGCGAGCACAACACGTCTTTCGTGTGGGCTCGACCGATTCCTCAAAGAGATCACCGCGTTGGCGAAACGAGCAACTCAGTGAATATCAAACCGATCCAAGTTCATCACCTTCGTCCAAGCAGCAACGAAGTCGTGCACGAACTTCTCTTTGGCATCGGCGCTGGCGTACACCTCTGAAAGCGCGCGGAGTTGTGAGTTTGATCCGAAGACCAGATCGACGCGGGTGGCGGTCCATTCGACCTTGCCAGTGCTGCGATCGCGGCCTTCAAAGGCTTCCTCGGCCGCAGATGTTGGCGTCCACGTTGTGCGCATGTCAAGGAGATTGACGAAGTAATCATTCGTCAACGTTCCGGGGCGTGCGGTGAATACGCCATGCTTGGAGTGGTCGAAGTTGGTGCCCAAGACGCGCAGGCCGCCGATGAGTACGGTCATCTCTGGTGGGGTGAGCGTCAGCAGGGACGCCTTGTCGACCAGCAGATATTCAGCTGGCGCTGCATTCCCCGCACCAACATAATTGCGGAATCCGTCCGCGGTTGGCTCAAGCACCGCGAACGAATGTGCATCGGTTTGATCTTGCGAAGCATCGGTGCGGCCTGCAACAAATGGAACCGTCACTTCAATGCCAGCAGCCTTCGCGGCATGCTCAACAGCGGCGCATCCGGCAAGCACAATGAGATCGGCGATCGAAATCTGCTTCTTGCTTGCGGCATGTGCGGTGTTGAATTCACTGCGAATCGCTTCAAGCGACTTCAGAACTTTCGCGAGTTCAGCAGGATTGTTGACCACCCAATCCTTCTGCGGTGAAAGACGAATGCGCGCGCCGTTGGCGCCGCCACGCTTGTCGGTGCCGCGGAAGGTGGACGCAGAGGCCCACGCGGTGGATACCAACTGCGCAACGGAGAGACCTGCGCCGAGCACCTTCGCCTTGAGCGCTGCAACATCCTGCGCATTCACCAACGCGTGCGTGACGGCCGGCACCGGGTCTTGCCAGATGAGCACTTCCTTTGGAACGAGCGGCCCAAGGTAACGAGCCACTGGACCCATGTCACGGTGCGTCAACTTGAACCATGCGCGCGCAAATGCATCCGCGAATTGCTCGGGATTCTTGAGGAACCGACGCGAAATCGGCTCGTAGTTTGGATCCATGCGCAGCGCAAGATCCGTGGTGAGCATCACGGGCGCATGGCGCTTCGTAGCGTGGTGTGCATCCGGTACGGTGGTGGCGGCAGATTCATCGGTGGGGATCCACTGATGCGCACCGGCAGGACTCTTGGTGAGTTTCCATTCGTAGCCGAACAGGGTTTCAAAGTAGCTGTTGTCCCACGTGGTGGGCGTTGGTGTCCATGCGCCTTCAAGGCCGCTGGAAATGGTGTCGCCAGCATTGCCGGTTCCAAAGCTGTTCTTCCAGCCGAGGCCCATCTGTTGCAGCGGTGCTGCTTCAGGCTCTGGTCCAACAAACTTGCTTGGATCAGCGGCGCCGTGCGTCTTGCCGAAGGTGTGACCGCCGGCGATCAGCGCCACGGTTTCCTCATCGTTCATGGCCATGCGTGCGAAGGTTTCACGGATGTCGCGCGCGGAGGCGAGCGGATCGGGTTTGCCGTTCGGGCCTTCGGGGTTCACATAGATGAGACCCATCTGCACGGCGGCGAGTGGGTTATCGAGTTCGCGGTCGCCGGTGTAGCGCTCGTCGGCAAGCCACTTGCGTTCACCGCCCCAGTAGGTGGTGTCCGGCTCCCACACATCAGCGCGACCGCCGCCGAAGCCGAAGGTCTTGAATCCCATCGACTCCAGCGCAACGTTGCCAGTGAGGAGGAAGAGATCTGCCCATGAGATGCGCTTGCCGTACTTTTGCTTGATCGGCCAGAGCAGGCGACGGGCTTTGTCCAGGTTGACGTTGTCGGGCCAACTGTTGAGTGGCGCGAACCGCTGCATGCCTGCGCCGCCGCCACCTCGTCCGTCACGGATGCGGTACGTACCCGCGCTGTGCCATGCCATACGAATGAAGAAGGGACCGTAGTGGCCGTAGTCGGCGGGCCACCAAGGCTGCGAGTCAGTCATCAGCGCGCGCAGGTCTGCGCACAGTGCATGAAGATCAAGCGATTTGAACTCCTTGGCGTAGTCGAAGGCCGGGCCCATGGGGTCAGCCATCGGCGAGTTCCGTTGCAACACCGTGATGTCAAGTTGATTGGGCCACCACGCGCGGTTGGTGGTGGTGTCGTCGGCAGGGCGAGAGTTTGCTGCAATGAAGGGGCACTTACTTGGGGCGGCGGTGGTCATGGATTTCTTTCTATCAGGCAGTGGATCGGTTGAATGGAGAAGGGTAGTCCGTTGGCCGGGAACTTTCCAACTGTGATTCGGCGATGGAGGGACTTTGCTTGCGTTGGTGAAATGACACAGGGCCCAACCTTGGGGTTGGACCCTGTGTTTAAATCTTCAATAACGGCTGACCAACAGTGATTCAGCCTGTCCGCCAATTACTTCTTGGCTGGTGGCAAGATAACGGTGTCAATGATGTGAATGACGCCGTTGCTTGTCTTGACATCGGCGGCAATGACGGTTGCGGAATCGTTCAGCATGACCTTGCCTTCCTTGATGGTGATCATGACTGGCTGACCTTCAACGGTCTTGACTTCCTTCAACTTCATGACTTCGGCTGCACCAACATTGCCTGCTGCAACGTGGTAGGTGAGAATCTTGGCGAGTGCCTTTGGATCCTTCTTGAGGGCAGCAACAGTTTCCGGTGGGAGCTTTGCGAAAGCCTCATCGGTTGGTGCAAACACGGTGAATGGACCTGGGCCGTTGAGGGTGTCAACGAGGTCGGCGATCACGAGCAGTTCGACCAGGGTCTTGAACTTGCCAGCGTCTTGCGCGGTCTTCACGATGTTGGCTGGCGCCTTGGCGGCTGGTGCCGGCGGGGCCTTGGTGTCAGCCTGTGGGGCTGCAATGGCGAACGCGGTGGAGAGGGAGAGGACGGTGGTTGCGAGGCAGATCTTGCAGAACATGGTGGTAGCTTTCTATGAAATAGTCCGAGAACCCGATCGCGCGGCGCGCGTGGACGGAATTTGAAGTCCGTCCCCCGGCTTCGCGCGTCAACGGCCTTCGGTTTCGTTGTTTCAACAAAATTTGAAACACGCAACCCCCAGGAACGGGTGTTCCCGGAGGACTGGGAGCAATTTCGGAGCCCCGACCGTGCGAATCCCGCAAGTTCCGTCCCGCGCCCCAAAATGGTCCGGGAGGAATGGGAGCAATTTCGGAGTCGGCGTGCCTTTCGCGACGCTTTGCAATTCCCTGACATTTCCCCAACGAAATCGGGGTGCGATCAACGCCAGATCTTGACTGGGTCGTGACGAAATCAAAGCACGCGCTCGTCATCCTTTCTTCCTCACGCTCCCCAACTTGGGGTGCCCCCAACATCTTTGGCACGGGCGCTCGGCCCCGCCGCCGTACGAGGTGACATGATGACCCGACCACTGTTCTCCGCGTTCGTTCTACTCGCACCCACTGCACTGGCGTTCGCTGGGGCACAAGAGGCGCCGCGCGTTGCGGTGGGCGACACCATCGGTGGTCGCGCGGTGGTTCTGGTAGCTCCCAAGACCGGCACGGGCGAGGTGACTGTTGAAGTCTCCACCGATCCCGCGTTTGGCGCCGTTTCCTTCTCCACGGTGTTGAACGTGACCGATGCGCTCGTACCCGGCAAGGTGTTCTTGGAAGGTCTTCCATCGGGCGTTCGTCATTTCGTGCGGGCCACCCACGCTGGCCAAGCGCGCACCGCGACATTCAATGCACGCGGAAGTTCAGTAGCTGCTCCCGCCGCTTCATCGGGCGTGCGCTTTGGTGTTTCTGGTGACTGGCGCGGCGATGTTGGGATCTTCAACTCGATCTTGAACGCGGACGAGCGCGACCTGGAATTCTTTGTGAAACTCGGCGACACCATTTACGCAGACGTGCCAAGCCCGGCTGTACCGAACGGCCCCGCGCAGACGCTGAATGAGTTCCGCGCCAAGCACGTTGAGAACTACGCACCGAGTAACGGCATCGATCCGTGGGGCGATCTTGCCGCCGCGATGCCAACCTTCTCCATGATCGACGATCACGAAGTCACCAACGACTTTGACGGCGGCGCATGGGATGCAGTCAACGGTTGGTACAACCAGAGCAGCCTGTATGTGAACGGATTGCAGGCGTTCGTTGAGCACAACGCCATCGTGCCCGCCACGTGGCCTGCGCTCGGTGATGCGCGCTTTGATGGCCGCCCGAACCTCTATCGATCATTCAGTTGGGGCACCGATGCTGCGGTGTTCCTGCTCGACACCCGCTCGTTCCGCGACGCAAGTTTGCCGCCAGTGGCAAACCCGTTTGACCCGACCGAGGTGTTTACGTTCATCCAGGCGTCGTTCAATCCAGCCCGCACCATGATGGGTTACGCGCAGTTGGGACTGCTGGTGCAGAACTTGGCAGCGGCGCAGGCAGCGGGTGTGACTTGGAAGTTCGTCATGACTTCGCAGCCGATGCAAAACTTCGGCCCACTTGCCGGTGAAGATCGCTGGGAAGGTTATGCAGCGGAGCGCGCCTACCTGCTCGGTCAGATCATGCAGTTGGGCATCAAGGATGTTGTGTTTGTGACGGCGGACTTTCACGGCACCATCGTGAATGATGTGACGGTGCCGAACCCTGTCAACCCACAACAGCAGTTGTATACGGGCATGTTTGAGATCATCACCGGTTCGGTGGCCTACTCCGCGCCGGCTGGGCCAACCTTCGCGCAACTTGGAGTGTCGACCGGTGTTCTCAATGCTCAGCAGTACGCGTACTACTTGACGCTTCCGCCTGCAGCGCAGGATGCGTTCGTGCAGAACGTGCTTGACGGCGTGGTGTCGCAGTACGGGTATTCGGCGACAGGAATTCAAGATCCTTCCATCGCCGCCAGTTTCACGGTTGGTGGACCGGTTGCCGTGCATCACTACGGTTGGACTGAGTTTGAGGTGAACGCGCAGTCCAAGGCGCTGACGATGACCACATGGGGCGTTGATTGGTACACACCGCAAGAGGCGGCGGGTGATCCGGCGGCCATCATTGCGCGCCCGCTCACCGTCCGCCAGCGCTTCACCGTGCAGTCGCACCTTGCGCCGTGCCCGGCCGATCGTGACGGCAACCGTCGTGTGGACGGCGTTGATTTGGGTGTGGTGCTAGCGGCTTGGGGCGCGACAGGGTCAGCGCAAGACCTGACCGGCGACGGCGTAGTGGACGGTCCTGATTTGGCCGTCGTGCTGGCCGCGTGGGGTTCGTGCCCGCAGTGAGTGCGCGGTGTTTGCAGCGAAGTGACATGTGTTGAATTGCGGTGCAGCGCCCGAGGGGGTTTTCCCCCTCGGGCGCTGTCGTGGGCAGGTCGAGAGGGCGCGCTGTTCGCTGTGCTACCCTCGGAAAAATGGTGCACCAGTCACTCCCTGCAGGTCCCACACGGCTCACGCTCTCAGCCATCACCGCGCTCGCGCTGTCGCTCGCTGCGCCCGCGCAGGCGCAGGTCCACTACCACGATGATGGTCAACCATGGAAACAGCGCGCGGATTCCGGGCCCGATGCTGAGGTGCCCGGATGGTTCTACAACCTTGGCATCACCGGCATGCGTGCAGAGCTCGTGGCAGACGCCCCGAAGTCGCTGCTGATTCGTTACG
>CAMDCW010000003.1 GCA_945890745.1 Phycisphaera mikurensis NBRC 102666 | reverse complement strand
CGATCGGCGCCGCTCGCCTGGACTGGGGAGCCCGGCCGGTGCGTATCCACGGACAGACCTTCTTTGGGCCGATCATTCGAACGAACGAACTGATGAACGATGCCGTGCTCGGTCCGTGGGTGCTTGCACGAAAGGGCCCCAAAATTCTGGTGGCGACCCAGACCCGAGCGATTGAGGCGTGGGTGGATGCGAAGGGCATTGCCATGCCGTCAACCCCGGCGATCACCGTGACGCCAAAGCGCACCGCCGATCTGTGGAAGGTGGCGGCCGCCTTGTTGGCGCCAGCCACGGCCGCCGAAGCATGGTGGCGACACGCCGGTGCGGGGATGTCTGCCCAGGCGATTCGGGTTTCGGCATCGCAATTGCGTGCACTTCCGGCGCCTGGCGACCACGCGGCATGGAGCCGGGGCGCTCGTGCGCTAGCGACGTGGCAGCGACTGGGAACGATCAGCGCGCGCGATGAATTTGCTGGTCTCATGTGTGACGCCTACGGGGTTCCGGTTGGCGCGGCGCGCGAGCGACTGTTGCAATGGTGGCGCGCGGCTGTGTCCGATGCGCGCGCTGGCGATGCGGCGGCTTCGGTCAGGGTGTCCGCCAAGACCGCGTCTGCCGATACAACGTCCGTTTGCAAACATGTTCTGTTAAACTCTGGACGTGCGGCAAAATCAGGTTTTGGCGTGACTTCAAAGGCGCGGAATGCTGCGCAGCGGGTTCGCGTTAGTCTGTAATGCGAGTCGATGGATCGACCAGTGTGACCAACGGCCCGCAGCATTGAGCAGCGGGCTTCCAAGGAATGAGTGCAGGCAGGATGACAACGATCGTCCAAAAATTTGGCGGAACCAGCGTTGCCGATCCGCAACGGATCATGCGTTGTGCTGCACGCATTGTTGAAGCACGCAACGCCGGCAACCGCGTCGTGGTGGTGGTCAGTGCCATGGGCCACACCACGGACCAGCTGATCGGCCTTGCTGAGCAAATCTCTGGCGCGCCCAGTCCGCGTGAGATGGACATGTTGATGGCCACTGGCGAACAGATCTCCGTGGCGCTCATGGCTATGGCGCTGCACACGCTCGGTTGTGATGCGGTGAGTCTGACCGGAGCGCAGGCGGGCATTGATACCGACGCCGCGCATCGCAAGGCACGCATTTCGCAGATTGATCGCAAGCAACTGCAGCGCATCCTTGACTCGGGCGCGGTGCCGGTTGTCTGTGGATTCCAAGGAATTTCACCCAACGGTGACATCACCACGCTTGGCCGTGGCGGCAGCGACACCACCGCGGTTGCGCTTGCAGCTGCTCTGGATGTTGCGGCGGATGGAGGCATCTGCGAGATATTCACGGATGTTGATGGCGTCTATACCGCCGATCCACGGCTGGTACCCAACGCCAGCAAGTTGCGACACATCAGTTATGAAGAGATGCTGGAACTGGCGTCCATGGGTGCCGCGGTCATGCATCCGCGCGCCGTGTTGTTTGGCGAAAAGTTCAGCGTCCCGATTCATGTTCGTCATAGCCAGAAGCCGGATTTGGGCACGCTGATTGTGCCCGAGGAGCAGATCATGGAAGACATTGTTGTTGTTGGTTGCGCACTCAAGCAAGACCTTGGGCGCATCAGTCTCAAGGCGTTGCCGCGAACCCCGGGCATTCAGGCGCAGATCTTTGAACCGATCTCCACAGCGAACATCAGCGTGGATGACATCGTGCAGACGGAGTTTGGCGACACCACGACCATCGCATTCACCGTGGAGCATGGGGACATTGCGGACGTGAAGTCCATCTGCCAGGCGCTGATCGGGCAGTTGGGGCGCGGGGACATTGACGTTGAGGTGGGCCTGGCCAAGATCAGTGCGGTCGGGACCGGCATGAAGAGTCACTCCGGAGTGGCCAGCCGGATGTTCCGAGCGCTTGGGGAGGCAGGGATCGCCATTCACAACATCACCACCAGTGAGATCAAGATCAGCTGCATCGTGGATCGCCAGCACGGCGAGCGCGGGCTGCAGTTGGTGCACGACTCGTTCGGACTGTCGGCGGGTGACGGCACCAGTTCACCAATGCAATCCACCGGACGGGGGCGCCGTTGACGGGCGCATGGATGGACAGGACCGGGTTCGGCGGTGACAGACGAGCAACCGGCCAAATCGCCTCCGCAGCCAAGAAACCCCGGAGGGGACCCCCTCGCCGCTTCCTGGGATATGGAATTTAACGTAACAGCCATTATGGGACCTTGTCGACAAAGCGAGAATCGGCTCCCCCGGAGTTTGGCCAGACCATGACTGCTCGGAAACCAACCCCAGCCACGCCAACTGCCGGTCGCATTGTCGCTCCGCCGTGCGCGCAGTTCCGTCGTCACCTCCGTGGCGTCGGACTGAAATACACCACCGAGCGCGCCGACATCCTGGATGCTGCCAGTGGCTTTGAACATCCCTTCGATGCCGAAGCGCTGATGGCGGTTCTTGATCGCCGCGCTCGCACCGTTTCCAAAGCCACCGCATACCGAACCCTGAAGTTGCTGGTTGACGCTGGCATCTTGGTTGAACGCTTGCACGCTCGAGATTCGGTTCGTTATGAGTTTGCGCCCAGTGACCATAACGGCCAGTCAGCGCTTGCCACCCAGATTGAAATTCGCCATCCGGACGGAACCCGTACGGTGACCTCGGATCCACGGATCGATGCACTGGTGTTGGAACTCTGCCAAGCCGCTGGGGTTCAAGCGCGCAAGCGCACGTTGCTGATTGACTGCGCCCCTTAGCGATCTGAATCTGGGCGCCGATGTGGGATGCCACCGGACAAATCATCTTCTTCGAGCGGTCGGCTGATTGAGTAGTCGCCGCGGAACCATCGCTCAAGATCTGCCAATCGGCAACGCTTGCTGCAGAACCGGCCGTCACTCCCTTGACCAAGCGGAGCTCCGCACGTTCGGCAATCAACGGCCGCAACGCCTGGTCGCACCCACTCAATTTCAATCTCGCGCACATCTTCACCGGCGTGGCGCAGGCGCACGTCGATCCGAACCTCCGGCAACACTGCTGCGATCCGCGACGGCCACTCGATGGCAATGATGGCGTCACCTTGTGCAAGCAATTCATCCCAGCCGATCGATGCCAGGTCTTCCGAGGAACGGATTCGATACGCATCAATGTGCACCAACAGACCGGAGTCACACGGGTGTCGGTGCTCAATGACAAACGTTGGACTGGAAATGGCGTGCGCATCAGCTCCGAGCCCGCGCGCCAGACCACGAACGAAACATGTCTTGCCAGCGCCAAGGTCGCCTTCCAGCGTGATCACCGTTCCCGGCGCAACGCGCATCGAGAGCGCTGACGCAATGCGTTCGGTTTCTTCGGGGCTGGAAGTACGGCGAATTTCAATAGTCATGACGTGATCCTCATTGTCCATGCTCCCAGCCAAGGGCGGAAACATCGTGTTCTTCACTGCCAACGCGGACCGCGACACGCGCTCCGCCCGACTGTTGGAAGCGCCCGACCACCGTCACCGGCGTGCCCGCAACCGAAGCGGGCGGCTCGCCCGAGCATGCAAACGCCAGTTCATAATCTTCCCCGGTACTGACAGCGGCTTGCCACCCTGCTCCATCTGCACACGGCAATTGCGCGGCATCGATACGAACCGCCACATCAGAAGCGGTGGCCAGGTGTCCGGCATCACGGGCGAGACCGTCAGAAATATCGATCATGGCATGCAGGCGATCACCCAGCGCCTCAACCAACGCCAGCGCCTCAGCCACGCGCGGCGTAAAGGAGAGGTGCCGTCCCGACCCGTTCGCGTGCCAGCCGTCACCAAGCGTTCCGGTTACGCAGAGGAGGTCGCCCACACGTGCGCCTGAGCGGGTCACCACGCGACCGGTTGGACCGGGTTCTGCAAGTACCGAAACGGAAACCACCAACGCACCGTCCGCTGCCGCGTGCGTGCCGATATCACCACCAACCACTGGGCACTGAAACATGAGGGCGGCAGCGCGCAGTCCGTCAGACAGCGCGCGCACTTCATGGTCAGGCATGGACGCAGGAAGCGCCACCGTTGCCACGGCACACGCAGGAACCCCTGCCATTGCGGCAATATCGCTGATGTTGCGCGCGAGCGCCTTGCGTGCCACCAAGTCCATGGCGGTTCCAAGCGCAAAGTGTCGACCAGCAATCACTTGGTCCGCGGCAACCAACACGCGACGACCGGCGAGTTTCACCAGTGCCATGTCATCGCCTGGCGGCACCAACACCTCAGCTCCGCCGCACGCCGCAAGTTCTGCATTGTGCTTACAAATCTCGGCGATGAGCTCTGACTCACGCATGATGACTGCCTGCAGTGCTGAGAATGGAAAGAAGCGCCTCGGCAGTTCGTTCGGTTGCTCCCTGATGAGCGATCACCACTTCACGGGCAGCGAGGCCGAGCCGCGCACGTTCGTTCGGATCGTCTACAAGGCGACGAATGGTGGAGAACAACTGTGATTGATCGATGCGGACCATGCCATTAGCCAACTGCAATGCCTCTGCGGAATCCTTGAAGTCATGCATGCGTGGACCAGCAATGATGGCCTTGCCGAGCGCCGCTGGTTCCATGGGATCGGATCCATACAGCGTGCCGAACGTGCGACCAATGACCACCACATCAGCCAATGAATACGCCTTGCGGAGTTCGCCGATCGTGTCCAGTAGAAAGAGACCAGTGGTGCTTCCAGGCGTTCGTGCCGATCGGCGCGAACAACCCTTCAGTTCAGCGGCGGCAGCGTCAAACCACTCGGGCTTTCGTGGGGCGCACAGCAATTGCACGCCCTTTGGAATTGCCTCGCGGAGCAGTCGATGTTCCTCAGGCGCTGTCGATCCAGCAACAACCAGCGGCTTGGAGCGATCGATTCCCATCGCCTCTGCAAAGTCGGCAGCGCCAGGAACTTCGTCCGCCACTTGGGCGGTATCCCACTTCATGGTGCCGGTGACAAACGCACTGTTCTCATGCAAGCCCAGTCCAACGAACCGTGCTGCGTACTCTTGGTTCTGAGCAAACACGGCGTGCAGCGATCGAAACGATGACGCCACCACCCAGCGAGCCTGGAGGTAACGGCTGTAACTCCGCGCCGACAGTCGCCCGTTTACTACCACCACCGGAACGTGGCGAGCTGCGCATGCTGCAACGAAATTCGGCCACACTTCCAATTCGCACAGCGCTACCACGTCAGGGCGCACGCGATCAAGGAAGCGCTCCACCATCCAACTTGCGTCGAAGGGATATCGAACCACGGTGTGATGACCAAAGAGTGCCTGCGCACGCGCAAACCCGGTGTCGGTGGTGGCGGCGATGACGATGTCTGGCTTGGTGTGATCGTTGGACAGCCGATCCACCAGCTGCCGAATGGCGTTGACCTCCCCAACCGATACCGCATGAATCAGGATGCGCCGGCGTTCAGGCGGGGTCAAGGCCGCGCCATGGCCGAAGCGCGCACCCCAATCAGTACGAAGCTTCCCAGCGCGGTGCATCCGCCACGCCCAAATGGGCGCGGTCACGGTCATGGCGAACATGTATGCGGCATCACGCAGTCGGCGCATCCCGGCAAGGATACGGTTCAGACCCGGTTCAGCAGTGGGTCGATATCATCCTCGCACACATGTCCCACTGGCAGCAACTTACCGAATTCGTCGTCCGGCTCCCGCATCGCGCGGGAGAGCTCGCTCGCTTGACTGCCCAATTGCGGGCTGCCAAGGTGGAGATACTTTCCTACTACGGCCCCACCGAAGGTCGCTCAGCCGATGGGTTCCACATCATCCCGGCTGATGCCGAGCAATTCCGGGAGTTTGCCGCCAAGATCGGATTGGGCACGTGGGAAGAATCATGCTTCCACATCACTGGCGAGTACCGCGGTGGCGACTTAGTGGGCACCCTTGATGCCATCTCTCAGGAAGGCATCAACATCCAGTTTGTCAATGCATTTGAATCTGGGGGACAAATGGGAATTCTCATTTGGGTAGATGATGCAGATGTCGACCGACTGACGAAACTCTTGAGCGTGGTATGAATGGAGACGGTTGGCGTATCGGTGTCGATATTGGCGGCACCTTCGCTGACTGTGTTGGCATTGCCCCGGATGGAACGCGGCGCAGAATCAAGATCTTGACGGATGGACGGGTCCGAACGCTGGCAACACGCGTTGGAGATTCAACGTCGACCGGGACGGCGCACCCCCAGTACGCCTTAACCGCACTGCCCCCGTGGTCCGCACCAGCACTGGTCGGAATGACCGCGGTGGCTGCGGATGGTTCGGAACGGGTAGTTCTGGACGCGTACGGCGCGAACAACTGTTGCGTCGCCACCATTCCATGGGCTGGTGCGCCTGCCGGACAGAATTCGCTGGGACGAGTTGATTCGCCTGCGGAAACTGATCCGCCATGCTTTGACTTGAAATCCGGCGAAGAAGCGCCCGTACTTGCGGCACGACTGATGTCCGGAACACCGCCCGGCATGCCGCTCGGTGCACTTGAATTGCGCGTGGGCACTACACGCGGAACCAACGCGCTTCTGGAGGGTAATACCGATCCGGTCGCCGCATTCGTCAACGAAGGATTGGATGGATTGTTTGCCATCGGCACACAGCAGCGCCTGGGATTGTTTGACTTGGTCCCACGTTTGCCACCAACCGTTGTGCGCGGTGTGTTCAGTGTTCGCGGTCGTCGAGGTGCGGACGGAAATGTCACTATCGCGCTTGATGAAAGGCATGTCCGAAGCGAGGCTCGTCGCGCACGCGCTGCTGGATTTCGCCATGCTGCGGTGGCGTTGCTGCATGCGCCACGCGCATCCCACGATGAACTGCACGTAGCCACCATCTTGCATGAAGAAGGATTCGAACGCGTTGCGACGAGCTCTGGGGTTGCCAGCATTCCCATCCTGTTAGCACGCGCACACACCGCCGCGGTGGATGCTGCACTCAGTAGCGCGGTGCACGGGTTGTTTGCACGGATCGCAGCGGCGCTTCCGAAAGCACATATGTACGCCGCAAGCAGTGCAGGCGGCGTGTCGGATATTACGAATTATCGCCCGAAAGACAGCCTGCTGAGTGGACCAGCGATGGGGTGTGCTGCGGCACGCACGGCGCTGGAATTTGCTGGAGTGGAGCAAGCAATCACCTTTGACATGGGCGGTACCAGTACGGATGTTGCGCGCGTCGATCGATCAGGGATTGCCATGCGTGGAACATCCACCGTATCGGGCATCACCATTGCCAGCACGGCCATTGATGTGCACAGCGTTGCAGCAGGTGGCGGATCCATCTGCCGAGCCACGCGTGAAGGACTCTTTGTTGGTCCAGAGAGTGCGGGTGCTCATCCCGGGCCGGCGTGTTACGGTCGCGGCGGTCCACTGACCGTGACTGATATCAACCTGCTCCTGGATCGCCTGCCAGAACACATGGCGTCACTCCCCTTACACCGCGCCGCGGCGGAACAAGCTGCTGATCGAGAGGCGCTGGCGAGTGGGCGCGAGCGAAACACCATGCTGCGCGAGTTTCTTGCCTTGGCCAATGAGCACATGGCCAGTGCCGTGCGCGCCGTGACGGAAGTTCAAGGCCACGATCCGCGCGCATTCACACTTGCGGTCTTTGGTGGCGCTGGTGGCCAACACGGCTGCGCGGTCGCCGAAGCACTTGGCATTGCCCACGTGGTGGTATTGCCGCACGCCGGATTTGTCAGTGGCGAGGGCGCGCTTACGGCGCCGCGTCAAGCGATCGCCACGGTTCCATTCCGCGCTGCGCTCGGCGACGGCAGCGCGCTGCGCGCCGCACTGCAGGAAGTGACTGTTACGGCGCACAAGGGTCTAAAAGACGCTGGAAATGCTGCATGTTTAACACGTGCCACCGCCATCGTTCGCTGGCCTGGCCAGGCGGGAACGATTGACGTGGAACTACCCATTGACGGCGGCGAGTTCACCGCAGCAGACATTCGAGCACGGTTTGTTGATCGCTTCCGCGCCATGTTTGGCCGCGATCCGGGAAGTGCGGATCCGGAGGTTGAAGAGGTGCGTGCGGTGGTTGCGGTCGTCCCAGCGAACAGCGTGATGGACGCTGCTGTCCGCGCCGTCCTCAAACTAGACGGCGCAGGCGTGACTGTTGAGGAACAATTGCTGCCGAACGTGACCGTGTATGGCCCCGCTCTGATCGTAGAGATCGGTGCAACGATCGCCATTGACCCCGGATGGGAAGCATCGATGGAAGCATCGGGCGTTCTACACATCCGTCGGTCGAGTGCAGTGGCAAGTACCACCGCGCTCCCAGTGGATGTAGTAGCCGCGCGCTGCACTGCGATCGCCTCATGGATGGCAGCCATCCTTTCACGCAGCGCCCGGAGCGTCAATATCAAGGACCGACTAGATTTTTCCTGTGGCATACTGACTGCCGACGGCCGACTGTGCGCGAACGCCCCGAACGTTCCGGTTCACTTGGGTGCACTGGGAGCATGCGTGCGTTCCATTGCTGCGCTGCGCGCCATTGAGCCGGGCGAAGTGATTCTCACCAACCATCCCGCGTTTGGCGGTTCGCACCTTCCGGATATCACCGTGGTGCGCGCTGTCCATGATGACGCGGGACGCCGCATTGCCTACGTGGCGGCACGAGCGCACCATGCAGAAATTGGTGGAATTCGCCCGGGATCCATGCCACCAGACGCGCGCACGCTTGCTGAAGAAGGCGTGGTGTTTCCTCCCATGCGCGTGGCGCTTGGTGGCGTACTTGATGAAACTGCACTTCGCCATGCGTTGGCAACAGCGCCCTACCCTTCGCGCGATCCAGATCTCAATTGCGACGACGTGCGCGCCGCTATCGCCGCACTGGATGCCGGCGCCACTGCGTTCAGCGGACTGGCACGCGTCATCGGCAGCGACGCGCTGACTGCAGCTATCGACGCATTGCTCGCGCGGAGTGCCACCCGCACACGGTCTGTCGCCGCGCGGGTTCCCGCTGCTGGAATTGCGCGTACGGAGCTCCTTGATGATGGCACGCCAATCTGCGTGCGGATTGATCGCGCGCCTGACGGATTGCGCATTGATTTCACTGGATCCGGAGATGTCCACGCCGGAAATCTCAACGCACCGGTTGCCGTTGTGCGCAGCGCCGTGCTCTATGCATTGCGTGTCCTGGCGGGGATGGATGAAGTACTTGATGAGCACCGCGCACCACTCAACGAGGGTTTTCTAGAGCCAGTCGAACTAGTGATTCCGCGCGGACTGCTCAACCCAGAATTCCATGCAGACCCCACCCGTTGCCCAGCGGTGTTTGCTGGCAACACCGAGACCAGCCAACGTGTAGTTGATGCAGTCTTGGGAGCCTTTGGAGTTGCAGCGGCAAGCCAAGGAACCATGAACAACGTGGTGATTGCCAGTCATGAATTCAGCATTTTTGAAACGCTGGGCGGTGGTGCTGGCGCCACTGCCACCGCTGTTGGGACCGATGCTGTTCACGTGCATATGACCAACACGCGCCTCACCGATCCTGAAACCATGGAACTGCGCTCACCGGTGGTACTGGAACGCTTGGCCATTCGTCATGGCAGTGGCGGAGTCGGTGCGCATGATGGTGGCGCTGGAATGATTCGACGCATTCGCGTGCTCGCGCCATGCGATGTGTGCTTTGCAGCACAACGGCGCGCACACGGTCCGAGTGGAACCGCCGGGGGCGGCGATGGAATGCCAGGTCTGCAACGCATTCTGCGCGCCGACGGATCAACGGTGGACTTACCTGGAATATGCACAGCCCATCTGGAGCCAGGCGATGCATTTGAAGTGGAGACGCCCGGCGGCGGCGCATGGGGCTCAGTCGCTACGCCCTCGTAGCAGTCACTGAGCGCTGAGTTCAATCCGTTCGATGCGATTGGCCAACCCAGTGTCTTCACTGATTTCTACAAACACGCCACAGACGCGTGCGTCATGCTGGCCCATCTCATAGTGGACCGGCAAGGCAGTGGTCATGTGTCGGATGACGGCATCGATATCGCGCCCGATCACTGAGTCATAGGGGCCACACATGCCAACATCAGTGATGAAGCCAGTCCCCTTCTTGAGGATGCGCGCATCGGCTGTTGGTACATGCGTGTGCGTACCGACCACCAGCCCGGCGCGACCATCGCACCACGATGCCAGCGCAGCCTTCTCACTGGTCGCTTCCATATGTGCTTCAACAATCAGGATGGGGCGGCGCTCCGGGATCGAAGCGATTACTTCATCAATGGCGGCAAATGGATCATTGGCGGGAAGCGGAAAGAAGATGCGACCCAACACCGTGCACACATAGATGTCACGGGTGCGGCGGCCCGATGCCGCAATGCGCGTCCATCGCTTACCGGGGGAACGGCTCGACAAGTTCGCCGGGCGCGCGATGGGCTCTTCCGGGTTCTCCAGCATGGGCACGATCTTTGGATCCCGGAACACATGGTCCCCAAGGGTGATGGCGTCGATGCCCCATGACCGGAAGGTTCGATACAGTTCGGGCGTTAATCCTGAGCCATTTCTGGCATTTTCAGCGTTGGCGATGAGTACATCCGGCTGCCAGCGCTCACGCAGGATGGGCAGGAACTTCTCTAAGGCGGCCTTCCCGGGGGCGCCGTTAATGTCCCCAAGGAACACCACGTTGACAGTGCGACTCATGCGCTACACTCTAACCTGTTCCTGAAACTTGGAATGGTTCGGGTGCCCCGAAGCAATAGATGCGCGATCCGGATCGCCCCATCGTTGCGTGTGGGCGCCAATGTTGATCCATCGGCCGGATCTTCAGCCATTACCTTCAGCTGACACTATGCCGCAGACGACATCCTTCAAAATCGGCGAGAAAGTTCGCCACTGCAAGCGCCCAGAATGGGGCGTCGGATCCATCGCCAAGATCGAAGTCATTACCCGCGAGGGGAGGCCCGATCGGCGCATCTGGATTCGATTCCCAAATGTTGGGGAAAAGACAGTCTTGGCAAGCTTGGCAGAATTGGAGCATGTGGAGACCGATTCACTGGCGACCGCAGCATCGTCAAGCCCCACGTTGGCTGACATGCACGCTCGGGCAGACGCTGGTTGGCTGGGTGAAATATCCAAAAGCAAGCCAGAAGACATGATGATTGCCCTGCCGGATGCCGCCACCGATCCATTCATTCCGGTGGGAAGGCGCCTCAAGAACACGTTTGCCCTGTACCGCTTTGATGGCGGCAGCAAACTCATCGACTGGGCCGTGGCACAGAGCGGTCTGAACGACCCAATGAGCCGATTTAGCAGGCACGAACTGGAATCGTTCTTCCAACGCTGGCGCTTTGCGCTGGACGCGCAGTTGGGGAAATTGCTGCAAGAGGCTCGGAAGGAACCCGGCTCGCTCGAGGATGCAAGCCGCGGCGCTCCGCCGGCAGCCATGGCAGCCATGCGAAAGATTAGTCAGTTTCGCTGAGGCAACAGGCGCTGCGGGCAGATCGTTAGAATCCCCGGATGCCGAATGTCATGGACATCCCACTCACTAGACGCCTCAAGAATGCACAGAGGTACCGTGAAGTCATTGGGGTACTCGCTCGTTATGGGTTTGCAACGTTCATCTCCAAGAGTGGCTTCTCGCCGCTTCGGAAGGCCAATGCGGACTGGTTGTACAGCCGCGACGGAACGATCGACCTGTCCTCCGCGCCGATTGAGGTGCGCTTGCGCAAGGCGATGGAAGAACTTGGGCCAACCTTCATCAAGATCGGGCAGATTCTTTCCACGCGCCGCGATCTGATTCCGGATGCACTGGCTGACGAGTTTGCGCGGCTGCAGGCTGACTGCCCGAAGATCCCCTTCGACCGCGTGCGTGCCGCACTCGATGAACAACTGAAGGGCCGAACCGACGACCTGTTCCAGTGGATCGATCCCGAGCCGCTTGCTGCTGCCAGCATGGCGCAAGTGCACAGTGCCATCTGGAAGGATGGTTCAGAGGTGGTGATCAAGTTGCTGCGCCCGGATGCAGCTGATCAGATTGAGGCTGACATGGAGGCGCTTGCCTTTGTCGCCCGACTCACTGAGGAGCGCTTGGCAAAGACGGGCTTCAGCCCGATGGAAATTGTGGCTGAATTCCGCGAGGAACTGCGCCGCGAGACCAACCTTACTATTGAAGCCCGCAGCACCGACCGCATGCGAAATGCGTTTGCGAGTGACCCAGGCATTAGCTTCCCGAAGGTGTATTGGGAAGCAACCACCACTGGTGTTCTGACCATTGAGAAGATCCAAGGCAAGTTGCTAGCGCGCACTCCGTACGCGTCGATTCCTCTTGATATTCGCAAGAAGATCGTTGCCAACGGCGCGCGGGCGGTGTTCCGGCAGACGCTCGAACTGGGCTTCTTCCATGCGGATCCGCACCCCGGCAATATCTTCATCCATGACGATGGTCGTGTGACATTCATCGACTGCGGCATGGTTGGTCGCATTGGCGCCGACGCACGGCAGCGAATTGCAGAACTGGTCTTCGGCGTGGCCACTGGCGATGCCCGCATGGTCATGCGCGCCGCCATGCGCATGGGCAATGTGGAGCCCGATTCCATTGACGAGCGCGCCCTACTTGACGATGTGCAAGAGGTGGTGGATCAATTTGTCGGCAAGCCGATCGCAGAAATTGACATTGCTGCGGTGCTTGATAAGTTCTATCAAATCCTGCGTGATTACAAGGTGCGCTGCCCGGCGGACATGGTGCTTCTCATTAAGGCGATGGGAACCATTGAAGGTGTCGCGCGCGACATTGAGCCCGACTACGAAATCATCGATGCAGCGAAGCCGTTCATCTATAAGTTGGTGAACGACCGCTACTCGCCCAAGGCACTGACCAAACGATTTACCAACACGCTGTTCTCCTATGCGGAGCTCATCGATTCGCTGCCCAAGCAGATCACTGGCATTCTGCGAAAGATTCGGCTTGGCGAAGCGAAGATCAATTTCCACTTCGAAGGTATTGAGCGATTCCGGATGACCGTGGAGCACATGGCAACCACGGTTGCCTATGCGCTACTCATCAGCGCATTGCTTGTTGCCAGCTCAGTCCTGCTGCATGCCGCCCATGGCGATACTGCAAGCATGGTGGGAACCATTGGACTGGTTGGATTCCTACTTGCTGGTTTCCTCTCCGTCGGATTGATCTGGGACATCTGGCGAACCCGCCGTGGTGTTACGCGCGCAGTGCGCGAAGAGGAACGAGAAGACCGCAAACTGCACGGGTAAGCCTGACGAATTCTGGAAAGCCGCTGTACATTCGACGTTGGTCTAAAAATGCTGCGAGCCCGGGTGCCGGGCCCCACCCCACGTGGGAGCCCCGCTCCTCGGACTCGCTGCTGCCCTTTCAGGCAGTTGTAAGAGTGCCGTGGTTTGCGAGTCCGCGCAAGGACTATCGGGCGTAAATGTGGTGGATATGTCCCATTTATTTGTGTGTCAATAATTCTTCACAAATTCAGGGATCAAGGAACCACCAGGTATGGCACACTGTGTTCATGACCTCTTCCAACGTCAAGACGCGCGCCGTGGCAGCCACCTTTGCGATGTGCGTGGCGTGTGCAAACGCCGTGGCGCAATTCACCACGGATCCCAACACGCCGGACGTGCTTGCCGCTGGAACCAATGACCAAGTGCAGTCCAAGGTGGTGAATATCCCCACCGGCGGCTTCTACATGAGCTGGTACGACAACAGTACCGGCGGCTATGACCCGTGGGTGCAGCGGTACGACGCCAACGGGATCGGCCTATGGCCCAACAAGGGCGTCCGCGTGCTCGACACCAACTTTAGTAGCACCGAGGATTACGGTCTGACTTCAGATGCTGCTGGCAACGCAGTCATCGTGACACGGAGCGACATCGGCGGGACCAAGATCATTGCGCAGGCGGTGTCTCCGTCAGGCGTGTTGCTGTGGGGCGCCACCGGCGTCACTCTTTCAGCGAGCAGTGCAGTGAATGCACCCAAAGCCGGACGTGCTGGTGACGGTGCAGCCGTTGCAGGTTGGACCGAAAGCAGCAGAGCCAAAGTCATGCGCCTGACACCGGAGGGCACCGCTGCATGGGCGACTCCCGCCACCATTTCCGATGGCACGGCAACAACCTTTCTGTCGGACTTGCAACCAGGCGATGGCGGCAGCGTCATTGCTTCAGTCGTTCGCTACACCACCTTCAGTGGCGCAAAGACCATCCAAGCTCAGAAGTTCTCCTCCACTGGCGCTGCGCAATGGGTGGCAACCAACGTTCGGGTATTTACCACTGGATCACTGCAATTTGGCAACTTTCCATCGTTCATCGCTGATGGTGAAGGCGGAGCGATCTTCTCTTGGTACGGCACCGGACCGCTGCAAAGCTATGCACAATGGGTCTCGCCAACTGGCGCGCTTCGCTTTGGAACCAACGGTGCCGGCGTGACTGCCGCCACCAACCTAGAGCGCGTGGCGCCCACCGCGGCGTATGACCCAACACTGCGACGCGTCTACGTGGCGTGGAACGAGCACGTCCCGAACTCCAGTATCTACGGCTCGGGCGGACAGAGTTTTTCTGAAGACGGAACGCGACTCTGGGGCGATATCGGCGTGAACTTCTCGCCAACCGATACCACCTATGAAGAAACCCAGGCTCGGGTTGCCATGCTGGGTGAGTTCCCAACGTTCTCGTCGGTGCGTTCTCCGGCATACGGATCACAGACGGCTCGCGCCTATTCCTACGACGCGCTTGGCACACCACGCTGGGCCAGTCCCGTGGTGATGACGGGTGTTGGCTTTGTTGGTCGCACGGTGTTCATGGCCGCTTCTGGCACGCCGGCCGGAGTGCACGCTATCTGGGAGTCTGGCGCTGTTGGCGTGACGGATATTGTGGGCGCACGGTTGAACGCGGACGGATCCTTGGGACTGCCCTCGGTGTGCGGCGACCTCAACGGCGACGGAGTCGTGACGGGTGCCGACCTTGGTCTACTGCTCGGAGCATGGGGGCCTGCGAATGGCTCGCCGTTTGACCTGAATCACGACGGCGTGGTGAACGGCGCTGACCTTGGATTGCTGCTTGGCTGCTGGACAACCTGACCGCGATCGCGCCACGCCCGCTCCAAGCGCTCGGCGCTGATTGGAATGGACGTTCGTAGTTCTTGGGCAAACAGGCTGACCCGGTATTCCTCAAGAAGCATCCGAAACGGCGCGATAGCCGCGGTGCCCCGCCCCTCGGCTGCCAACGCCGCCTCAGCTCGGGACATTTCATCCTCCCAGCGCGCCACTTCCATCATGGACACTGCATCACGCTCCGGTCCAGACGTGCGCAACTTGCGAGCACGCAAACCGAGCGCTGCCACATAGCGAATCAGATGCTGAACATCTTGCCACGGAATGCGCGCCAAGGCGTCGGGCGCAGCCAACCGCTTGCGCTGCCGAGTGATGTCATCCACTGCCGCACACCATGACGTTGGGGTTGGACCATCGATGGCTTCAAGAACCTCCACCGACCGGGTGTGCAACGCCAGTGCCGCACGAACCACCTCCTGCACGGCAGTACTGAGGACAGCCGCACCCTGATCGACCCGCGTTTCAAATTCAGCGGGCGTGCGCACGATGGGGCGATCATCGACAAACGCGCGCCCTGCTACAGCAGAAACCAGCGCAGCCATCAGTGGCTCACGGCCAAGCTGCGTTGATGCAATCCACGTCATCAGCAATTCCTGGAATCCAGATGCGTATTCCAAGTGATGTCGAATGGCATCACGAGCCGCAATGGAATGCAGCGTGCGCATGGCGAGGCGCGTGGCGCGTTCCGCTGCTTCTGGATCGGCGGCGAGTCCAAGCGAGACGGAATCACCGCTATCCACCAACATCGGCCATGCAATGACCCGCAGTCCGTCAACGGTGGCTTCGATGCGCTCTGGAAGTTCGTCCAGATCAAAGGTGCGCAATCCAACGCGGTTCCAATGGCGATGAAAGGCTCGCTCTAACAGTCCTTCGCGATGCGCCGCCGCCTTGGGAGCCAACGATCGTCGCAGCGCGGCAATGTCATCGCCAGCAGCAAGGACGTCACCCGCATCCGATACCACTTCGATATGCAGGCGCAGATGCGGCGGTAGTTGCGCGCGGTCAAAGTCGCCAGCCGTGAGCGCCATACCAGCCACCTTGGCAAGGTGCGCTGCAACGGACTCAAGTATTGAACCTTCAGCAAATGGGATCGATTCTGCTGCGGCCTCGGCAACTTCCCGCAATGGAAAGAGGCGGACCCGCAACCGCTTGGGAAGCGTGCGGATGAGCGCTTCGATCTTTTCGGCAAGAAGCCCAGGCACCAACCACTCCAGACGGTCGGTGGTGGTTGAGCCAAGGTCACCGAGCGCGATGCGCGCGTGAATTCCATCAAGGGCGGTGCCGGGCGACAATTCGTAGCGCAACTCCGCAGACGCTCCGCCACCAATATCAATGGCATCAGGAAAGCGCATGGACATGTCGGCGTCCGGAGTACTGGCGAGTAGGTCTGACTCGCGCATAAAGAGCGTTCGACTGTCGCGTGATTCCACGCGGCGCCGCCATCGCTCAAATGATGGAATGCTGTGCACGTCGGCGGGGACGCGCGCGTCAAAGAACGCAAATCGAGCTTCACTATCAACAAGCAGACCGCGCTCACGTCGCTTGGCTTCCATGGCCTCAATACGTAAGCGCAGTGCGTGATTGTGCTTGATGAATGGAGCATCAAGATCGCAATCACCATCTACTAAGGCGCATTGAATGAATATGTTGCGGGCATCTTCTGGCTGCACCGGACCCCACGGAACGCGCCGGCGCGGAACGATGGTGAGTTCGCCAAACTGCACGCGCTCCCAGGCAGCAACCTGGCCGGTGGCGCGCACCCAGTGCGGCTCCGATCGGATGCGCTCCACCAAGTGCGGCGCAATGCGTTCGACCCAGTCGCCTTGGACGCGCGCCAGTGTTCTTCCAAACCGGCGTGACGTTTCCACGATTTCTGCTGCCACCACCCAGTTGGGCGTGCGCCGCGCCAAGGTTGAACCTGGGAATATGGCAAAGCGCCCGCCGGTTGCGGTGCGATACTCGCCGTCTTCACCCCGAAATCCCAGCTGCGAAACAAACCCAGCAAGCATGGCGCGGTGAATGCGGTTGGCGTCGCACGCATCGGCAAGTGGCGCAGCACGCATGCCCAGGCGTTCGGAGACCATGGAACGCAGCTGCTCGTGGAGTTCCGCCCACTCCCGCATGCGTTGGTGAGAAATGAAGTGTTCGCGGCACCAGCGACGCAGCGCGGAACTTCCCAGCGCTGCACTTTCTGTTCGCCAGCGTCGCCATAATTTGAGCAGCGATAGAAAGTCACTTTCTTGATCGCGAAAGATCAACTGCGCAAAGTCTGCCGCACCACCATGCCCGGCGGGACGTTCGCGTGGATCCTGAATCGAAAGCGCAGCGGCAATGACCAGGCCTTCAGCGAGCGCTCCTTCGTCGATCGCAGCAAGAACGGTGCGAGCGAGCCGCGGATCAACGGGCAGTGTGGCCATTCGCTTGCCGAGCGCCGTCAAATCACCACGGCGATCAACCGCACCAAGTTCGGCAAGTGTTTCCAAGCCTTCCGCGACCAGACGCGGGCTAGGCGTTTCCAGGAACGGGAACTGGGCAATTTCGCCAAGCCCAAGTGCCTTCATTTGCAGGATGACATTGGCAAGATTGGTGCGCAGCAGTTCCGGGGCGGTGAATGGCTCGCGCGCTAGAAAGTCCTCTTCGGAATACAGGCGAATACACACTCCCGGCCCAACGCGGCCGCATCGACCCTTGCGCTGATCAGCAGAAGCGCGCGCGATCGGCTCGACCGGCAGACGTAAGACGCGGGTGCGCCCGGACCACCGTGCAATACGTGCGATTCCCGTGTCAACAACAAATCGTATGCCGGGCACGGTGACGCTGGTTTCCGCCACATTGGTGGCCAGAATGATCCGGCGCGAACGACCAACATGAAAGACTCGATCCTGTTCAGCTACTGGTAGGCGCGCATAGAGCGGCAGCACTTCCACACCGCGCGCCGCGGGCACACGCGAGAGTGCATCGGCAGCGTCCTGAATATCACGTTCTCCAGAAAGGAAGACCAGAATGTCGCCGGGGCCCGAGTCAAGACATTCTTCAACGCCCTTCACCGCACGTTCGGCAGGCGAACTGTCCGACGCTTCATCATCAAGCGGCCGCCACCGTGTTTCAATCGGATGCAATCGACCATCCACTTGCACCACTGGTGCATTTCCAAAGTGCTCACTGAAACGATCGACATCAATCGTCGCGGATGCAACAATCACCTTGAGATCCGGGCGCTTGGGTAAGAGGCGCTTGAGATAGCCAAGCAAGAAGTCGATATTCAGACTTCGTTCGTGCGCTTCATCAACGATGACGGTGTCAGAGCGCAACAGCAGTGGGTCACGCTCAATCTCTGCAAGCAGAACGCCATCGGTGACTACGCGCACCAAGGAATGTTCTGAAGTGCGATCATCAAAGCGAACCTTGAACCCCACCGTGCCGCCGAGTGTTGTTTGCAGTTCTGCGG
Source organism: Phycisphaera mikurensis NBRC 102666 (assembly GCA_945890745.1). Classification (GTDB taxonomy): domain Bacteria; phylum Planctomycetota; class Phycisphaerae; order Phycisphaerales; family SM1A02; genus UBA966. Next base: position 30,519 of record CAMDCW010000003.1, on the reverse strand, counting down.
CAATACGCGCGGCCACACTGCGTGCCGCAATCCGGCGCGGCTGGGTCATGGTGATCAGGCCATCAACGCCCCGCCCCGCCTCCAGGCAAATTTTGGGCAGCTGCGTGGTCTTTCCAGAGCCGGTATCGCCACTCACAATCACCACTTGGTGGCTGAGCAAGGCGTCCCGGATGCGGTCGCGTGCCTGCGCCACCGGCAAATCGTCCGGGTAGGTCACCGGAGGGACACGCTGCGCCCGCGCTGCCCGGCGCTCGGTGCTTCGGACAATATCGCGCTCTAGGGCACTCACGGCGCTTTCGGAGGGCTCCTGCCGCGCAGCGCCGCGGGTCAATCCAGCCACTCGACGCCGAAACACGGGCTGTTCCTGGGCGGGACAGCCCGCAATGAGCTCCTGAAGACGACGGATCCGTTCGAGCACTGCGAACGGATTGTAGGTCTGTATCCTCCCCACACCATTGGGGCGCTTAGCTCAGTGGCAAGAGCGCTGCTTTTACACAGCAGTGGTCACTGGTTCGAATCCAGTAGCGCCCATTTGCTTTCCGTTTGGCCCGTATGCCCTGGCAATCGCCCACCAACGTTCGTGCCCCCATGCCCTCCCCTATGACCACGATCCGAGCACTTCGCTGGATCACGGCCAGGACAGTCGCCACAGTGGCGGCCAGCATGGTGATCATCGGATGCTCAGACATGATGGTGGAACGCGCTGATCCTGCGCTGCAGAAGGCGGCAGTGAATCGCGACGCGGTGGCGGTCGCGGCCACGGACATCGATCCGATCATGCGCGGTACGGTGGCTTCGGAAACGTCGCTGGTTGGATTTGATCCACTGGTCGTGCGTGGATACGGAATTGTGGTTGGTCTGCGCGACACCGGAAGTCGACAAATGCCATCCGACGTGCGCGCGTTCCTTTCGCAGGAACTGGCAAAGCGTGGCTTTGGAAGTGGCGCACCCGGCTCACCAAAGATGACCCCGCAGCAGTTGCTGAATTCCAGCGACTCCGCGGTGGTGATCGTTGAAGGCGTGATTCCGCCTGGTGCACCCAAGGGTTCGCGCTTTGATGTTCGCGTCACTACTGCGCCGGGAACGTCTACCACCAGCCTTGAAGGTGGACGATTGTTAGTGGCAGACTTGCGGCCCGGTGCGCTGTACACGGGCAGCCGGCAGCCGTTTCCGTTGGCCGAAGGTGCTGGCTCCATTGTCATCAATCCCTTTGTTGAACCAAACGCAACGCAACGCGACACCATCAACCGCAGCAGCGGACGCATCCTTGATGGTGGCACCCTCAGCAAGGACATGAAGCTGAAGTTGCGCTTGCAGACCCCAAGTCATTCACGATCGGAAAGTATTCAGAACACCATCAATACGTTGTTTCCGCTTGAATCCAAGCAGAAAGACCAGACCGCCCATGGTCGTTCCGGCGAAACGATTGATTTGACCGTGCCGCCTTCGTATCGCCGGCGCACGGGAGAGTTCGCAGAACTGGTTCGGCACACGCCATTGAATGTTGAGAACGCGGAGCAGACCGCTATGGCGATTCGGCGTTCCTTGCTCTCCAACCCGGGTGCAGCAGGTGCGGCCAGTTGGCGTTGGCAAGCACTTGGCAAGCGCGCGCTGCCGATGATTCAGGATCTCTACGAATACCCGGAAGAACAGCCGCGCTTTGCGGCGTTGAATACGGGAGCGAAACTGAACGACATGTTGGCCGTTGCCCCGCTGCTACAGATGGCGAAGAGCAGCGACTCAATTACCTATCGAACCGAATCGATCAAGCTGTTGGGACGCATGGGCGTCAATGCGGAAATCGAGATTGGCTTGCGCGAGTTGCTCAACGACCCGGATGTTGAAATTCGCCTTGCTGCGTTTGAGGCGCTCGACCGGCGGCGCGACCCACACATCATCGGCATCGAGATGGGCAGGAAATTTGTACTCAACATTGTGCCCAGCAAGTACAAGATGATTTACGTGTCACAGAGCGGACAGCCACGCATTGTGATCTTCGGCGAAGACGTGGAAGTGAAGCGCCCCATGACGCTCTACACATGGAGCGGTCGCTTGATCATCAAGGCCGATGAAGGCGACAAACTTCTGGAAGTCTTCTACCGCGAACGCCCAGAAACGCCTGCCGTGGTTGACCGGGTGAAGCCAGACATGTCCTCCCTGGTCAGCTACTTTGCCCGACGCCCCACTCCCGACCGACCGGAGTCCGGCCTCAATTTCACCTACAGCGAGACCATCAGCGCCCTCCACGAGCTGTGGCGGCTCAAATATATTGATTGCGATTTCCGGGCCGAACAGGACCGAATCCTGGCCGAAGTGCTCCGGGACGACAAGGGCGAGAAGGATTTAAGGCCTGAATTTACGGCAGAAGACGGAGATTCCGATTCTGACGAGGTCGGCCCGAGGAGTATTTCGGAGATTGGAGCCAGCCGAGGAAGCGATTTAGAGACAGCTTCCGTCGGATCTGGACTTGATGCCGCGAAGGCGCGGAAGGATACTGTCCCACGTTGACCAATCGCCCCTTGCTCGGGGCAGGCGGTCTGAGTTAGTCCACATGAGCCGCGCGTTCCAGGAAGGGACGCGACGAATACCCGACAGGAGGTCTTGCCTTGCGACTTTCCCGACTCGTTCTGAGCGGCTTCAAGAGTTTTGCCGACACCACCGAATTCCGTTTCGACTCGCCGATCATCGGCGTAGTTGGACCAAACGGATGCGGCAAGTCCAACGTCGTTGACGCTATCAAGTGGGTGCTTGGCGAACGCAGTGCCAAGAGCCTGCGCGGCGGCGCCATGCTTGACGTCATTTTCGCAGGCAGCGCCACGCGCAAGCCGTGCGGCATGGCAAGTGTGACCTTGGTCTTTGACAATCCAGTGCTGACTGCTGAAGAGCAAGCCCGGCTTGCACCAGCTCCGGCCGTACTGGCCGCCGAAGTTGACGCACGCGCTGAACATTCCGAACACGTAGACGAAGACGACGCCGACGGAAGTATGTCGGTCAATCGCCACGCCGTGCGCCATCGCGGCCTTCCCGTCGACACTGACGAAGTGGAAGTCACCCGTCGACTCTATGCCGACGGTCGCAGCGAGTACCTCATCAACGGGCGCAAGGTCCGCTTGCGTGACATCAAGGAACTCTTCATGGATACGGGTATCGGTAACGATGCCTATTCCATCATTGAGCAGGGAAAGGTCGACGCCATGTTGCGCGCCGCCCCGCTTGAGCGTCGGACGATTCTTGAAGAAGCAGCGGGTGTTGCCAAGTTCCGCGCGCGCAAAGTGGAAGCGCAGCGCAAACTGGAGAGCGCTGAGAAGAACCTGGTTCTGGTGCGCGAACAACTTGCTAGCACCGAGCGCCGCCTTCGCATTGTGAAGGGTCAGGCAGAGAAGGCACGTCGCTTCCAGACGCTTGATCTGCGACGCCGTGAACTGCGCCAAGCAGTGGCATTTGACCTGTATCACGAGTACCGCGAGCAACTTTCCGGCCTCACTAGTCAGCTAGCGAGCCTGGAGCGCGATCGGCAAGAGTTGTCCGGCGCTATTGCGCTCCTTGAAGACCGCCGCAACGAAGTTGAGGGCATTCGCCAAACAGCGCAGGACGGACAGCGCGCGCTGGAGCAGCGCCGCATTGAGGCGCTCGGCACTGAGAAGCAGGCTGCCCAGCGAATGGAGCTGGCCGGTCGCGGGCTGAGTGAAGTGCGCGAGCAGGCAGCTTCCGACTCCATGCGCTTGGCTGAACTTGAGGCGCGCATTACTGAGCTCACTGCACAGATTGATGACACCGCTGAGCGCGTTGCCGGCGCAGCCGAGGCCGCGAACGAAGCTGAGCGCGGCGTGATGACCGCATCCGACGCGCGTGCTCGAACCGCGGAAGCCGCGCAGCAGACTCGCCTCGCGGCGGATCGCCTGCGCGAGCAAACCGTCTCTGCCGATCGTGAAATCTCTCGCACTGCTTCGCACCTTGCCTCGGTCGACGAGCGTGAACGCGGACTGGAAGAGCAACTCGCCCGCATTGAGCGTCGTCGTGAGCCGTTCCTTATTGAGCTTGACGCGCAACGCGCCGCGCGCAATCAGCACGTTGTGCGCCGCATGGTGGCACTGGACGAGGCGGTTCGCCTTGAGTCCGATGTGCACATCCATATTTCCGACGCAACATCGCTTGGCGATCGCCATGCTGGACTTTCGCGCCGACTCTCCGAGTTGCGCGATGAGCGGACGGCAGTTGAGAGCCGCAGCCGACTCTTGGAAGAAATGCAACGCGCCCGTGAAGGCGTTGATGAAGCGGTGCGCGAAGTAGTTGGTGACCGCGATCGCTTCCCTTCCGTCCTGGGCATCCTGGGTGACTGGATCGAAACCGAGATGGCTGACGCCGCGGCCGCTGAAGCCGCGCTGGGGCGCGATCTGGAATTGCTGGTGGTGGACAACGGAGATTCCGTGCTTGCCGTTGCCACGACCTGCGCCACCGTGCGCGGCCGAGTGACCATGGCCTCAGCGGAATTGCCGGCAGTGAACGCCCCTGCGCGTGAAACCCGCCCCGGCATTGAGCCGGTATCCGCCACCGTGCGGGTGCGCGATGCTGCTGCCACGCTGGTGCATCGCCTCTTGGCGGACACCTGGGTGGTTGCTGACTTGGCCACCGCCCTTGAGGCTTCGATCACCACCCACGCGGGTGCTCGGATCGTCACTCGGGCCGGCGAGCTGGTCGACGCCCTCGGACGCGTTACGGTGGGCACCCCCACCGGCAACGGCGCGGGCGAAGGCCTGCTGGCTCGGCGTGCTGAGTTGGCGCAACTGACCCAGCGCTTGTCGATCTTGGCCATTGAGATGGAACTGTTGGAGGGCGAAGCCGCTGTGCTGCTGGCCCGCTCCGATGAAGCGCGCCTTCGCCACCGCCAGGTGGAAGACCGTCTCTCCAATGTTCGGCGCGGCATCATTGATGCTGAGTACCAACGCGATCGCTGCGAGCAGATGATCCAGCGCGTTGAGCATGAGCAGTCCACGCTTTCCTTGGAATCCGATGAACTGATGCGGCGCATTCGTACCCTGAGTACGGAGCGCGCTGAGGTAGATGAGCGGCTTGGACGCGCACGCGCCATGCTTGAAGCATTGGTTGGCCGCCACGCGGTTGCTGATGCGGACGCCACCAAGGCGATTGCCAAAGCTGAGACCGCAGCGGAAGCACTTTCCACTGCTCGTGTGACTAGCAGTGAGCGCAATTCCGCGCTTGATGTCCTGCGCCGCGAGCGACGGACCGCCGAACTCTCCCGGGATGAGCAGCAACGGCAGCGCGTACACGCCGCTGAGCAGGCTGACCGGCGCAAGCAGCAGATCGATCGTTACGAATCCACCATTGCGGAAGCACGAATCGCCTCCGAGGCAGCTGCCGCAGAACTTGTGGGGCTCACTGATGGCTTAGAAGGCGCCGCAATAGCCGTTGCCGCCGCGCAACGCAGTACCGAAGAGGCAGCCACCGCGCTGCGCATCGCCCGCGACCAGGCGCACATCTTGGAGCGCAATTGGAACAGCGTGGAACTTGGGCGCCGCGAAGTGGAAATCAAGCGCGAGGCGTTGGAAGAGTCTGCGCTGAGTGACCTGGAACTGGACCTTGGCACCGGCTACGCCGAACATGTTGCCGCACGGGCGCTGCCCGAGTGGGCACATACCGACCGCGGTGCCGCTGAGAAGGAACTGGCTGGACTCAAGGACGAAATCCGCAAGCTTGGCAACGTCAACCTCGATTCCATCGAGGAAGAGGGACAGCTTGAGCAGCGCAACGAGGAATTGGTTCGCCAAGTGAGCGACATCGATTCCGCGACCACCCTGCTCGGCGAACTCATCGTGCAGCTTGACGCCGTCACGCGGGTCCGCTTCGAGCAGGTATTCAACACGGTTCGTGAAAACTTTGCGGGTAACGGCGGCATGTTCCGACGCCTGTTTGGCGGCGGTAGTGCTGACCTGTTCCTGGTTCCTGACGAAGTCACCGGCGAGGTGAACATCTTGGAGTCGGGCGTGGAAATTCGCGCCAAGCCACCAGGCAAGGAGCCGCGCGTCATCAGTCAGCTCTCCGGCGGAGAGAAGACCATGACCGCCGTTGCTCTGCTGATGAGCATCTTCAAGAGTAAGCCGAGCCCGTTCTGCATCCTGGACGAAGTGGATGCCGCACTCGACGAGGCCAACGTGGAGCGATTCTGCAACGTGCTCCGTGAATTCCTCTCCGGCAGCCACTTCATTGTCATCACCCACCATAAGCGCACCATGCAGTCCTGCGACCAGCTCTATGGCATCACCATGCCACAGCGCGGCGTCAGCAAGCGGGTCAGCGTGCGCTTCGAGCAGGTTGGCAAGGATGGCACCATCGCCAAGGAGGCCGTGGATGCTGCGCAGGCTGAAGAGGCGCGGAGCCAGAACCAGAACCAGGGAGCAGGCGTGGGAAGCCATGAGGACGCCAACAGGCCCTCGGACGCCCTCGCTGGCGCCTGGGAGCGGAACTGAGCGGTTGGCGACGGCCGTGAGCAGGCAAAGAAACAGGGCCTGATGATCCGCGGCCGTCCGCAGCTCATCAGGCCCTGTGCATTTCAGTCAATCCGTCGCTTCAGTCAGGGGATCCGATCGGATCAGCCCCAGTCGGCCAAGAAGGCGCCGAGATCTGCGCCGTTGATAACGCAATCACCATTCAGGTCGTATTGCGAGCCGCAGGTAACGGGACCCCACACGGCCAGGAGAATTCCCAAATCGCCACCGTTGACGACGCCGTTGCCATCAAAGTCACCGATACGTGGCGCTGTGGCGACGATAGTGGTGACCAGGGAGTACAGCTGAACATCGTCAGTAGTGATCGCGGATGACACCCTGATGGAGTACACGTCCGATGACGTAATTGGGAAACTGGTGATCGTTTCAACAGTGCCCGGACCGTATGCATTCTGCACGATCAGTGGCGTGGTGCTCGAGCCACGGTAGAGACTGACAACCAGATCCTGCACGGCGAGTGGCAGCACTGTCGTACCGGCACTGCAACTGCCGTTGGCATTCTGTGGGCCATTCAGGTAACTGCTCGGACCCTGCGGGGTGGCACGGACCGTGACGGTTGCTCCAACGTTGGCATTGAACTTGTAGTAGTCAACGTCAGCGTTGTCATCAATTGAGAGATTGGCCAGCGTGGTAGTGCCAGACTCATTGATAATCGCGGAGCCAGTAGCAATGGTGTCGTTGGGCTCGTAATTATCGCCGTACTGACGCTGCGCGGCGCGGATGTCATCGTTCTGTGGACCATCAAAGGCAGTCGTGAGGAACGGCTCCATGAGCTTGGAGTTGTTGGCTGGGCAGACGTGGTCAAAGCCCAAGCCGTGGCCATGCTCATGTGCGAGAATATTGCGGAAATAACGCTGGTTGTTGGTGGCTGTCCAAGCGCTGCTGTTGGAGGTGACGATCACCATATCGCCATTGTTCGGGAAGTAGTTGTAAGCCAAGACGCCTGTACTTCCGAAGGTGCGACCAACGATTCGAATGTCACCGCGCGTAGCGCCTCCCGATGCGCCCCAAGCTGCATTGTCATCAGTGACTTCGGTGTAGTTGACGCCCGAGAGGTCAGACCAGCGCGCATAGACCTGCCGAAGCAGGCTCTTGCCTGCCTCAAGGGATCCAAACTTGGTGACGAAGGTGGCATTGAGGTTGTTCGGCGAAGCGGCTCCGCCGGTGATGCCGTCCGGAATGGAAAGACCGTCGGCAGGCATCGACCACGTCAGGGTTAATGGTGTTCCCTGCGCGGAACTGCCGCTAACAATCCAACGGGTAGTGGCGAAGTATGCAGCACCACCATCACCCTCGCCTACCATTGGGCGTTCGGAAAGGTCCTTCGCCCACTGTGACACCAAGCCCTGGCTGACCTTATTCACTTCTTCCGCGGATGTACCAGGCATGAAGCACAGGGACAACGGCACACCAGGCATCTCTGCAATGCACATGGGTTCCATACCAATCATCATCCGACCTTCGGACGTGTCGGCCGGAGTGGCGGTCGCCACGGTCGGTGCCTGCGGTACCGGGAGCGAACCCATGACGGCGGCGATCGACGCAATGAAGAGGACCGATGAACCGATACGGATGGCGGGGGCGGCGTGACGAGTGATGAATTGCGGCATAAGAGTTGTTCTCAGATATGGCGGTCGTGGGGACAGGTCGGATCGGTATTTACTCAGATTGGGCTCCGCAGGAGACAACACCAACTCCGGTAACACAATGTGTACGCGTCTCAGCGACGTGCGGTCTATTTCACTTCACGAAATCATAAAAAAACCCGTGCCCCGAGTTCTGCGTCCGGTAAAGGGCAGTTCGGGGCACGGGGGTCAGTCAACGTATTGGCCAAAGGTCGCGGCTAGCGCTTGGCCGGAATCACCAACTTCATGCCAGGAGCGATCGCCTTGGCGTCGCCCTTCAGCATGGTGGAATTGGCTTCCAAGATGCGCTTCCATTCAGCGTCATTCCCGTAGAACTTGCGGGAAAGCTCAATGAGCGTGTCGCCCTTCTGCACCGTGTAGGTGTTTGGAGCTGCTGCCGTGCTGCTACCCGCTGGAGCGGCTGTCTTGTCCTTGCTTGCGGTGGTGGTGCTGGCAGGGATGGTGATCTTCTGGCCGATCTTGAGGGCCTTTGGATCAAGACCAGGATTCGCTGCCGCAATGAGCTGCCACTTCTGACCGTCGCCCATTTGCGCACGAGCGATGCCCTCGAGGGTGTCGCCGGACTTGATGGTGTATTGCGTGGTGCTGGCAGCCGGTGCTGCTGGTGCGGCCACGACTTTCACCGGAGGCACGGTCGCTCCGCCACTGGAAGTCCCAGTGGTCAACGAGCCGGCAGCGCCGGAACCGGTTGGAGTGACTGGCGTAGCGGTGGTCACCGGGGTCGCGGTGCGTGTTGAGTTGGCATTGGTTGCGGCTGCTGCGCCGGCGGCACCACCAGCAATGGATCCTGCGCCAGCGCCAGCGCCTGGGGCGGCAATCGTTGTTCCTGCTGAGTCGGTGGTTCCGGGAACGGCGATCGTTCCACTACCAGCACCGAACGCCTCCGGTGCTGGGGCTCCGTTGTCTGCGCCAGCTGCTGCGGCGGCAGCGCCAGACATCTCGCCGATTCCTTGGGCCGAGTCTGGCGATACCAAAGCGTCAACGGGCGCCTTGGGATTCTCAGTCCGCGCGGGACCTGAGGGGGTCATAAAGGCGAAGTACAGACCGATGGCGGCAACTGCCACCACCACGATCACTGCTGAGAGACGGGCTCCGTTAGACATGTCGAAAATCTCCTTCCGTGGCGAATCCGATCGTGCTGCGGACGCGTTGCCCGCAGCGATAGTTCAATCAATGACGGCTCATGCAGACGCCGGCGATGCAAGGGCGCGGGATGCCGCCCCATCAGTCTCCGGCGTTCCATCGCCGGGTACGTAAACAAGCGGAGCGGCAATAGCGACAGATGAGAACGTACCTGCCACTAGTCCGACAAAGAATGTGAATGCGAACGGCTGCATGCTCGGCCCGCCGACCAGGTAAAGAACGATCGGCGTGGCCGCCGTGCAGCCACCGGTGAGCAGCGTTCGGCTGAAGGTCTGATTCAACGACTCGTTAATGATGGAACGCGAAGCGTGTGCCAACTTGCCGCGATTCTCGCGCACGCGGTCCAAGATGACGATCGTGTCGTTGAGTGAGTAACCAATCACCACCAACAGAGCGGCGACGACGTTCAGGTCGATGCGGAAGTCCTGGACGCGTAGGAAATGCCCAAACTGGGTGTCTCCGATCCACTTGCTCATTGCCAACATTCCCAGGCAAACGGAGATGTTGAAGACAACGCCGATGACGGTTGCCACGGAATACAGGAGCGAACCGAATCGAACCCAGATGTACACCAACATTCCGACGCAGGAAAGCAACACGGCCAAGGTGGCCTGCGACGCAAGATCGCGCGCCACCGATGGGGAGATGCTGGAGACCTGTTCGAGTGATGCCTGCTGACTCAACGCCGAGGAGATCAAGTTCCACTCTAGGTCGGCGTAGTTCTTCTGCCATGCCACGTCAGAGAGCTGCGCGCCAGCAAGATCTGGGTCAGCAACAACGATCGCCAGTGACTTGAAGGTGCCGTTACCTGCAGCGTCAAGGCCAACCACGTCCACCGAACGTCCGCCTGCTTCGGCGAATGCTGGACTGCTGCGCATGCGTCGAATGCGCTCCAAGGCATCGGCCGGAGCGAGCGGCGGTTCAACATCAGCAACCACGATGGCAACGCCACCGATGGCCGAATCAGTTGGGTAATCGAGCGTTGGGCGCCCGATCACTTCACCGAGTCCTGGGCGATCGATCCGGAACGAATGCCCCGCCGATGCAGCAACACCGAGTCCGGCAAACTTCACCGGACGACGGATATCCATGTCGTCCTTGAACGCTTCAACCACTGCCGAAACCAAGATGTTGGCAATCGGCGTGTCTTCGGAAACGCCCGATGGATTGGGAACCTTGATCTGGAATGCAGACGACTCCAGCGCGGCGTTGGTCTCACCGACCGTGAGGACGGTGGCATTGCGAAGCTCCGAAAGCACCGGATCAGCGCTGCTGGCTGCGCCGAGTGCGTGCAGACGTTCTTCCACTGCACTGCGCGCCATCGCCAGGTGACCACCGAACGCGTCCTCGCCAGCCCGGGCTGTACGCGTGGACATGGTCATGGTGGTTCCGCCGCGGAACTCTGTCTCAAAGATGTCACCACCGCGACCAAGGGTTGCGGAGATGCAAATGATTGCCACCACAATGGCGCCGCCCCAGAAGATGAATCGGTAGCGAAGCCAGTCAATCGATGGGTGCAAGGCGCGCGAGAGCGCGGGCACCACGATCGGCAGCATCGGCATGGTCTTGGCGTTGAGGCCAAGTGCGTAGAGGCGCAGGAGAACCTGCGTCACTATCAAGCCGGCAGCAAGTGTGCTGAATACGCCGATTCCCATGACGAGCGCAAAGCCCTTCACTTCAGAACCAGCGAACCAGTACAGCACCACGACGACGATCAAGTGCGTCATATTGCCGTCGATGATCGCCGTGCGCGCGCGGCGCATGGCGGTATCGATGGCATCAAGGAGCGGCTGTTTGCGGTCGACCAATTCTTCGCGAAGGCGCTCGTAAATGAGCACGTTGCTGTCAACGGCAATACCCAAGTTCAACGCGATACCGGCGAGGCCGGGCAGCGTGAAGCTGGCATCAACCAACGACATGGCGTAGAAGATGATCAGGGCATTCACCAGGAGCGAGATGTTCGCAATGATTCCTGGGATGAAGTAGTAAAGCGCCATGATGGCGAAGGTGGCAGGCACCGAAATCAGCACGCTGTTCAGTCCGCGCTGCAGGTTGTCCTTACCCATGGCCGGTCCAAGGACGCTCACCGACACCGGTTCCGGCGAAAGTCGCGCACCGAGCGAGCCCGATGCAAGGACGCGCACGAGGTAATCAATTTCCTTCTCGCTGAAGTTGCCACTGATCTGGCCGCGGTCATTGATCTTGGTGTTGAGGTTCGGCGCGGTATAGACCTGGTTGTCCAGAACGATGGCCATCGGCTGAGCAACATTGGCGCCGGTGAGGCGGCCCATCTCTACACCGCCAGAGTCATCAAGCTCAAAGCTCACGGCAACACGCCCGAGTTCGTCGCTGGTACGACCGACGCGCTTCATGGCCCATTCCTTGCCGCCAGGCTCGTGGGTCAGGCTGCGGTCCGGGGTGATCCAGAGAAGAACGTAGATGGACTTGTCCGGTCCGGTGCCCGCGGTCAAACCGCGGCTTGAAGCAAAGAACCCAGCCGGATTTGCTTCCAGTGCTTCGCGCTGCGCGGGCGTGTTTGCCCACTCATCAATGCTGTTGATCTTGAACCAACGCGCCACTGGACTCTCGGCCGCAAGGGGTCCGCCCTGCGCAAGTTGCTTGCGCAATTCTTCGACGTTCACGCCGAGCGAATTCTGCGTAGTGACGGCAATGTGGAAATCCAACACGCCGGCGCCCCGCAACAGGCGCTTCAAGTCTTCGGGGTCATCAAGCACCGTGCGCAACGCCGCGTAGGCGTCGTAGTTGACGAGTGCAGCGTCGATCTCTGCCGCGGCAGAGGGAAACTCCGTCTTGAGTTGCGCTACCGCCGTGCCACGATCTTCGCCCTTCTTGGCCAACTGTGGCAATGCCACCACGCGCGTCCAGCGACTGGAGGTGAGCGCGCCGGTCTGCACCTTGGCGCGCTGTTCGTCGTAAGCCACCTCGGCAGTTGCAGCAGCTTCCGCAGATGCGTCAAGATCAGCGCCCTGCTTGCCCGCAGCAATCGCAGCGTCGTAGGCAGCGCGACCATCGCGCGCGGCGCTCCAGAGTGATTGCAGCTTGGTCAATTCAGCAGCGCGCGTTGCATCGCCCTTAGCCAATTCAACGGCCTTACCCTCCGCAAGCGCGGTGTTCAGTTCGCGCGGCGTGAGACGAGCCTTGGCAAGCAATGCATCAAGCGCATCCGTATACGCCTTCTGCGAAACGCGAACTTCGTCACCCGGAAGTGGCATCACCACTTCGATGCGATCCTCGCCTTGCGGCGTCATGGTCAAGTCCAGAACACCCTGCGGATTGACGCGGTTTTTAAGGGTCTTAATCGTCTGCTTGAGCAGTTCTGACTTTGTTTCAGAATCTGATCCAGCCGGCATATTCACCGAGTAAATCAAGCTCACGCCACCGCGCAAATCGCGGCCGAGCTTGATCTTCTGCGCAGGCGGCATGATGGCGAGCACCATGACCACGCAGGTTGCAGCAATGACTACAACGTCAAGCAGCGTGCGCTTGAGTGGCGCAAATGCCTTGCGGACTCCCGCAACGTAAATAACAAGAAGGAGCGGAAGGATCAGGGTGTGGAAGAGCAGGTGCATCGTGTTCTCAGTGGTGCCGCAGTGTGGGCGAAATTCAATAACGGTGAAGCGTCGATCAGGCCGCAGCGTCCTGTGGGATCACTTGCGAGATTGAGCTCTTGGTGAAAGTAATGCGAGTGTTGGAAGTCTCGTCAACCTTCAAGATCAGGGAGTCGTCCTTGAGTTCGACCACGGTTCCGACAATGCCGCCGATGGTCAGCACCTTGTCATGCTTCTTAATGTTGCCCAAGAGATCTGAACGCTTCTTCTTCTCGCGGCGAGCATTGATGAAGGAGAACAGGATCATCGCTCCAAGGAGCACCACCATCATGATCATGAAGCCACTGCCACCCGATGCGGCGGGCGCGGCGGCTCCGGTTGCATCCGTTGCGGCGGCTGACGCTGCAGGAGCGGGTGCCCCGGGCAGGGACGGGCCGTCGGTGGTCTGTGCGAGGAGTGTCAGTGCGGTCAGGGTCGGAGTGATCATGTTTGCTCGTCAGTACTCGAATGCGCCTCGTCAGAGCCGATGCACGGCCATGCGACGAGGAGCGAAGACCACGCATCTTCACGGATCGCAGTTCGGATGTCCAGCATAAGCCGCTGGAAGTGCCGGATGTTATGGGCACTCACCAATGTTGGCCCAAGCATTTCGTCAGCCATAAAGAGGTGCCGGAGGTACGCCCGGCTGAATCCGCCGGCGCAGGCTTCGCAGTCACAGGAGGGGTCGATTGGCAGCGAATCTTCCGCAAATCGCGCATTTCTTAGGCGAATTGGCCCCTGGGGCGTGAAGGCGTTGGCATTGCGACCGTTGCGGGTGGGCAGGACGCAGTCGAACATATCCACCCCGGCAGCCACCGCCATGACGATGTCCCGTTCGTAGCCGACGCCCATTAAATATCTTGGCCGATTGTCCGGAAGGAGCGGCGTGGTGAATTCCACCACGGTTTTGATCGCCTCGGTGCCCTCTCCGACCGCCACCCCGCCGATGGCATACCCGGGAAGATCATGAGCGCACACGCCTTCCACGGAACGTCGGCGCAGGTCAAGATTGGTAGCGCCCTGCACGATGCCAAAGAGCGCCTGATCCTGCTTTCGGGCATGCGCTTGAACGCAGCGGTCGATCCATCGCAGGGTTCGCTCATGGGCTTCTTCCATGCGCAGCGCGTGATCAACAACGCCGCGGGTACGAGCGACGCGGCGCTCGTCGGCGTCTTCGGCGGGGAGCGCTGCGGGAGCGCAATCATCAAAGGCCATGATGATGTCCGCGCCAATCTGATTCTGGACGCGCATACTTGACTCTGGGCCAAGGTGAACCTTGGAGCCATCAATGAAGCTACGGAAGGTCACGCCCTCTTCACTGAGGACAGCGGTGTCACTCATGCTGTACGCCTGGTAGCCGCCGCTATCAGTGAGGATCGGGCCATTCCATCGCATCAATCGATGCGTTCCGCCGAGGCGTTCGATGCGATCGCCGCCGGGACGAAGGAACAGGTGATACGCGTTGTTCAAAATAATTTGACTGCCGGTGCCGCGAATCTGCGCGGGGGTCAAACCCTTCATCGCTGCTGCGGTGGCAACCGGCATGAATGCTGGCGTGTCAAAGGATCCATGCGGCGTTGTGACGCGTCCAAGGCGTGCGCGATTCGCCGTAGAACGTGCAAGAATTTCAAACTGAAGCGCACTCACCGCGGCTTCCGGCTCGCATCGCGCAAGACGCGCTTTTCGCCTTCAGTGAGCGAGTGCAAGCCCCGCGCTGAAATCTTGTCGAGGATGCGATTGACTTCGGTACTGGTAGTAGATCCTTGCACATTGCCGCGCTTCACAGCAACGCGTGCGCGGGCCACCCTGCTGGTTGGGTCGTATTGGCCAAGGAAGTCAAAGAAGCCATGCAAGTGATTCGGGTTGCGGACAAGCCAGAACCCGGCGAGCGCGCCACCGATGTGCGCAGCTTCACCACCTGCATTTGTCCAACCGAAGATCACCGCGAGCAATGCAAATCCAAGCAAGCCGTATGCCAAGACACCCAGGCGCATGGGGATGACAAAGAACAGCAATACGGTGGCGTTTGGTGCCAGGTATGCAGCAGCCATGATCACACCAAAGACGCCAGCTGATGCGCCGACCAGCATGGTGTTCGGATCATTGAAGAGCAGTCCTGGCAGATGGAACGACGGACCGAATGCTGCTTGCCCGCCAATCGCCAGGCCGTTGAGAATCAGATACATCAGTGCGCCAGCCACGCCGCACAAGAGATAGAAAGCGACATAGCGCTTCTTGCCAAGGAAATTCTCAACCATGCCGCCAAAGAAGAACAGCGTCATCATGTTGAAGAGCACATGATTGAGGTTGGCATGTAAGAACTGGAATGTGACGAACCGCCACACTTCAAAGCCAGAGACACCCAACACCGGATCCGAGGCGTACACCGCGCGCGCGGTGGAGAAGTATCCAAGGCGAGTGAGTGGTCGTTCCTTGCGGTATTCCACCTCGGCGACCACGTTGTCGCGGCCCAAGACTGCATAGCCGCGCGCCACGCCTGGTGCGACGTCGACTGGCTTGGTGAGTGCAAATTCGCTGCGGTCGATCTGCCGGATTTGTTCCGCAGACGCGCCTGGCATCAGTTGGCTTGCTACCGGCTCGTTGGTCCAGGGCAGGAATCCATCGATCACGAACACGGCCACGCAAATGGCAATGATCCACGTGGTGGCCGACCAACCCGATGCGCGTGCATAGGCAGGTGGCGTTCGAGCGTCGGGTCGGTAGTACGGTCGGTCCTGGATGCCCATATGTAGAACGCGAGAAGATATAGGAAAGACGGCGTCCGCCGCGGCGCTTAACTCTGCGATCGACCGCGACGGCGCTCAGTTGCGCGCGCAAGCGTGGCGCGCTCGGTAGCAGAGAGTCGATCGGCACCCTCGCGGGCGATCTTCTCAAGAATGAGGTCCACGGCGCGGTCTTCGGCGGCGAGCGTCTGACGTTGCTGCTCAGCCGCTTCACGCTCGGCGCGGAGTTCACGCGACTCGCGCTCCTCGGATTCATCGTGGTTTGCCATCCATGACGGGCGCGCTGCCGCCACGGAGTCCCCGGCTCGCAGGCGCCACAAGACAAATGCTGCGAAACCGGCGCAAGAAATTGCCACGGTCAGCAGCGTGCCAAGGTCACGCACGATGGCAACCAGCCCAGCGGTTGATGCCGTGGCGAGCGTGACAGCTGCCGCAATCCGCGGGGTGTCATATTCGCCGCGCCGGCGCAGGATGAAGGCTTCCATGACCCGGCCGCCATCAAGGGGCAACATGGGGAGCAATGACAAGAGTGCCAATTGCACGCCTGTCCAATGAGCAATCCACAGGGCATCGATCCACCACGCGTGCGGGTTACTGAGCCACGATGCGGAGATTGGGTCTGGGAGTCCAGCGCCAATCCAGTCCCCGGTGATGGTTCCGAGGGTGATGCCCATGACCGCAAATGCCACCGCCGAAACCGCCGTTCCGACCGCTGCAGAGAGGAGCGCGGCCAGCCAACCAGGCGCGGGATCGATGCCTTGCAGGCTGCCGAGCGGCCACAGGACAACGTCTTCCGCCGATCCGCCCGAGGCACGCACGACCAATGCTCGCACCACTTCGCGCAGAAACACCAAGAGAAAGAGCGCTCCAACCGCCATGCCCACCGTACTGGCGCCGTGTACCGATGATTCTTCCACCGGTCCGTACGAACCCCGCAAGACCACCACCAGCGCATACACGATGAAGGTGAAATGCACCCGAAAGTGGATGCCGGCGATCGGGAACAACGGCAACGACCACGCCAATGGATTGGCAGCGGATGGTGCGGATCGTTCCCACGTCATGGGCGTGCCTCGCGGGTCGTCATTGCGTTGCTCCGGCAGCAGAAGCTCCATGTTTCCAAAGGGTAAATGCGCCGAGCGTCTTGCCGTCAACCAACTCGCCGCGGGTGATCATGCTCTGCAGGTCCTCGACCGAGCGCGTAACCACTTCAATCTGCTCGCCCACTTCAAGGCGTTGCGGTACAGGCGTCAGACCAGTTGCCTCAAAGACATACATGCGCTCATCAGCAAAGCCGGGACTGGTGAAGAAGACGCCAACCGGGCGAATGCGCGCGGCAGTGAAACCTGTTTCTTCTTCCAGTTCGCGCGCCGCCGCCAGTGCGGGGTCTTCACCGGGCTCTAACTTTCCAGCACAGAATTCATCGAGCCAGGTGCCAACAGCCACGCGCCAATTACGGATCATGACCAGGCTGCCGTCATCGCGGACCGGAATAACCGTGACGGCGCCGGGATGACGAACAATGTCGCGAATGATGACGCGACCGGCGTCGTCGCGGAACGTCACACGCTCGACGGCGAACACGCTGCCCCTGTGGATGGGGGTTCGGTCATAGGCAACACGGGGAGGCGGCAGGCCAGAAGATCCGTCCATGGGTTATGCGGAATCGTACGCGAGTGCCATTGCCGTCCGGCGGCGGGTCGGGGATGATGCGCGGATGGAAGTCCTCTGCATGCCAATCGCTCGCCTCGCGGGATGTCGCTCATGATGAACTTTGACGACCGCCCTTCCCAGCGTGACTTTGCGTTGGGTGCGACAGCGATTGGCGCGATTGCGGGCGTGGCCGCCCTGCTCTTGGCGTTTGGGAAACTGCAGCCACTCTTAGAGCGACGCTTTCCAGTGATTGTGGAAACCAACGGCGCGCAGGGAGTGCGCCCGGGGAGCCTGGTCACGCTCAATGGCGTCACCGTCGGCGCGGTCCGCGACGTGGCGGTTGATCCAGCGTGGCATCCACCCGTGCACATCACGATCGAACTACGACCCGATGCGCGGGTTCCGGCGGATGCTGATATTCGGCTGTCGGAATCCCTGGTTGGCGGATCTGCGGAAGTGGCGTTCCGCGTCCGTGCCGATGCAGACGCTGGCGCCCTGCTGCTTGCCGCCACGGAGCCGCCGATGCGCGTGCGTGGCGAGAGCGTGAGTTTGCAGGAACGACTTGATGGCGCACTGGTGGGCGCGCAAGCTGCCATTGACCGAGCGCGGGTCTGGCTGGACGATGAACAACTGCGCGCTGATGTGAAGGGCGCGGTTGGACGGGCCAACGTGTTGTTTGATGAAGCCACCGATACCGTGCAGATTGTTGGAAATCTTTCGCAGAGCGTGCAGATGGATGCCAGCAAACTGGCGGTCACACTGCAGCGCACCGCCGATTCACTGGCGTCCGCTATGGCGCGCGTTGATGAGATTGTGGCGCGCGTTGGTAAGGGCGAAGGAACGGCCGGACGCCTTGTCAGCGATCCGTCGCTCTATGAGAATCTTGCTGACAGCGGCCTGCGATTGCGCGAGGCGCTCGATCAAGCGAATTTATTGTTGCTACAGATTCGCGAGAAGGGTCTGCAGATCAAGGTGCCGTGATCGACGCGCGGTCCTGAGTACGCGAACCACGGGTGCCATGAAACACACGAAGCCCGGCGCGGTGCCGGGCTTCGTGTGTTTCATGGTGTGTCACGGTTCTCAATCAACCGTCACTGAGCGCAAACGTTTGCGCCACTTACTTACTTGCACTGACCGGAGCAACGGTCGCCTTGCGACTACTTGAAGTGGTCGAAGATGACTTACTGGCAGTGCTTGACTTCGTGGTTGATGCAGCGGATGCACGGCTGGCGGTTGCCTTGGTTGCATTGACCTTGCCAGCAGCCGCTGGAGCGTTCATCGGAGCCTCGGTCTTCATAGCGGCAGCCTCGGAATTTGCAGTCTTTGAGGTAACAATCACCTCAACGCGACGGCTCTTCTCCTTGGAAGCCTCCGGACGATCCGGTCCGAAACTCATGAGACCCATGTGTGCACCAACCACGCCCTTGCGGTCCAGGTAGCCACGCACTGCAAAGGCGCGCTCAAAGCCGAGGTGGTAATTGGTTGGGTACGAACTCTTGCGGATTGGATCGGCATCGGTGTAACCAACCACAATGATCTCACGGTCGCTGAACTTATTCTTGATGGCAGAGGAGACCTTGTCAAGCGACTTGCGAGCAGAGTCCTTGAGTGAGGTGCGTCCGCTATCAAACAGCAAGCTGTTGGCAATGGTGAGATGAATGTCGTCACCCTGAACGGTGGCCTCGACGCCTTCGATTCCTTGGAAGTCGTTGGCAGTGACGCCCGATACTGCAACGTCAGTCGATGGAGCGGCAGCAGTCTGCTTGCAGGCTTCGAGCTGCGATTGCAGGTCCGATGTTTGCTGCTGAGCACGCGCGAGCTGCTCGCCAATATCTTGAAGATTGTTGTTCTTGTCTTCGAGCTGCTTGGTCAGCGTCTCGTTCTGAGTTAGCAGATCCGCCTGAGCGGCCTTCTGCGAGTCGTTACAACCAACGAGGACCGACACAAGCGCGAGCGCTGGGACGGCAATAATGCGAGTAAATGTCATTGAGCTGAATCCTTTCAAATGGTTCGTGACTGCACCCGATGGCTAACCGTCGGACCGCGCATCCTTGCGAGGTGGCGGCATTGCACTCGACCCGGGAGCCCCTGTAAAGGGCTTGGAAGGCATTTTTATTGAATTGTTGGCACAGCCCGCCCGGTTCAGAGCCGCGTCAACTTGGCGAGCCCGGGCGTGCGAGCAGCAGAAACGCCCCAACCAAGACCACCACGAATGCCAAGAGCCTCAGGATCCGCGAAAGTGCTGTTCGGGGACCGGATTCTTCCTCGAATCCAGAGCCTGACACGGCACTGCCCACCACGCAACACGCCACTAAGACCCCTGCCACCACTGCACCTGCTCCGGGGCGCATGTGAGCCGCCAGAATCCATGCCACCACGGCGCCCACCATCAAGATGATTGAGGCCGCAGCCGCAATCCCGCCGGTTTTTCGCGCGGCCCAAGCGGAAACAGTGGCGGCGATCGCCAAGACCGACGCCACGGCCAGCGCACCGCTCGGATCGTTGCGCGCCCAACCTCCCAACTGCGCCATGGTTGCCAGTCCGGCAACAACCGCCGTTGCCACGATCGGCTTCAGAAAGAATGCGGCGAATGACCCGATAGCGAGTGATGGTCCAAACGGCATGCGCATCGGCGCCTTGCGGAACAGATTGGCCAACCACCACGCCAGACCAACGAACGGCGCGATGACAAATCCAATCAGCGCCACGCGCCACCCGAAGACCGCGCCGACGCACGCCATGAGGTGCACATCGCCAAGCCCAAGGGCCTCGGTGTCAAGAAGCACGGAGGCGATGATTCGGAGTGCCCAAACCACACCGCCGCCGATGACAAATCCGGCAGCGACAGCAAAGATCGCGCCGACCGCGGGATGCATTTCGGTGGGCGCGCCAAGCTGATTGGCGACAATCCAACCGACCGCCCCCAACAGTACGGCCGGGCCAACAAAGGCCACTTCCTTGATCATCTCTCGGCGCGCATATGGATAGTCAGCAAAGACATCGCCCTCGCTCTCGGCATAGTCACCCCAGTCGTCAAATGAGCGCGGCAAGATTCCGGCCACTAGCAGAATGCGTGCGATG
Organism: Phycisphaera mikurensis NBRC 102666; assembly: GCA_945890745.1. GTDB lineage: Bacteria > Planctomycetota > Phycisphaerae > Phycisphaerales > SM1A02 > UBA966. Next base: position 10,120 of record CAMDCW010000003.1, on the reverse strand, counting down.
GCTAGACCACCAACGGCGCCGATTGCAGCACCACACACTGGCCAAGCTGGGGCAAGCGCCGGAAATGGATGACCGTAGTCGCGCGCCAGCAGCGCGGCGATCGGCCAGGCAATCAATGCCACTACTGACGCCCACCCTGGAATGGCAACGGGAATCAGAAAGGTGCGCGCGTCACACATGGTCATGGCGACAAGTGCGCCAGTGCCCCACAGCACCGCCACCAAGGCCGGAAACGCAGCGATGATCCCTTGGGCTCGCCACCAACCGTCGCCCACCGAATACCAAAAGTCAGCAGAACTCGGCAGAAAGAGCACGGCGTAGATGGCAACAAATAGAAGCCCCATCAGCAACTCGCTCAGCACATAACGCACCGGAATGTGCACTGAGCATGCCGAGCATCGACCGCGCAGCAGTAGGTACCCAACGATTGGCATGTTCTGATACCACGGCAGGCGAAATCCGCACACCGGGCAACGCGAAGGAGGCGAGATGACGCTCAAACCCGCCGGCATGCGGTACGCCACCACGTGAATAAAGCTGCCCGCGCATGTACCGAAGGCAAACATGAACACCATGTTGACGATCGTCGGGAGTGCAATCGTAAAGTCGTTCATGCTTCCCATGGTGATTGATTCCCTGTTGACGCAGCCGCGTAATGACCAAACATCATCGGTCAGAACGGCGCGTCCGCTTGCGCGGGCTTGGCATCTGCATCAAGTTGCTGGCCAGAAATAGCCTCGATGCGCTGCTCGGCGCTATCAAGCACTTGCCGACAACGACGGACCAATGCGTCGCCGCGCGCATATTCGCGCAGGCTGTCCTCAAGGACCGTTTCGCCCTTCTCCATGCGGTCAATGATGGCTTCGAGTTCTTCGATCGCCTCTTCGTAACTCATGGCGGCCACTTCGGCATCGAGCGCGGGGTCGACGGGCGGCTTACTGACGGATTTGCGTGGTTGCTTGCTCATACGTGTGTGCTGATTAGTAAAGAGATTACCCGGCAGGTGGATCAAAGAGGCTTGGAGCCGCGGAAACACCAGGAGAAATCACCCGCGATCGCACCGTGCCGTCGGCCAGACGAGATTCGATTTCCTGACCCGGCCGCGCATCGGCGGCACTGCGAATGAGCGTGCCATCGGCGGCAAACGTGAGCGACCAACCGCGCGCGAGCGTTTCGCCCGGTCCCAGCAGGCGCAATTGGCGATCGGCACCCGCGAGTTGCGAACGTAAGTCGCCGATGGTTCTACGTGCGGCGCTGTGCAGCCGTGCCTCCAGGCCAAAGAGTCGCTCGCGGGCCGCGGCGTGCCGAGCGGCGGGACGGTGGCGCTCGAAACGAGTGCGAGCGTCGGACAGGCGGTGCCGCGTACTGTTGATCCGAGCGCGGGCAGCCAGCGCCAGGCGCGCCACACTGCGTAACAGCGCAGCGCGATGCAGATCAATCACCGCAGTGGGCGATCGGAACATGGTGTGTCGGGCGTGCGACTCCACGGTTCGGCGCAACTCATGAATCCGGCGGCGCATCAAGAATTGCAGGCGGTCGTGCAGATGATCGGTCTGCTGCGTCATTCCTTCACTATCTGGAAGCAGTGCCATGACCGCGGCCGTCGGCGTAGAGGCGCGCTGGTCCGCCACCAATTCAATGATGGTGGTGTCCGATTCGTGACCGATGGCGGCGACCACCGGAGTGGTGGCGCGGAACACCGCATCCGCCACGATTCGCTCGTTAAATGCCCACAAGTCTTCCAAACTTCCGCCACCGCGGGTGACGATCATTGCATCAATTCCCAGCTCATCGGCACGCCGATCGACGGCGTCAATGGCGCGGGCGATCGCGGGCGCAGCGGCATCGCCCTGCACTGGAACATCAACCACCAGAATGCGCACAAATGGCGCACGCAGGCGGGCGGTGCGCAGGACATCCTGGAGCGCAGCGCCGGTGGCGCTGGTGATGACAGCGATTGCGCGCGGGTAATCCGGGAGCGGACACTTGCGCGCTTCGTCAAAGTAGCCCTGTTCGCGCAGCGTTCGGCACAGCTCTTCATAACGCTGTTGCAGCGAGCCTTCACCTACACGCTCGACCCGCGTGACTACCAACTGCGTGCGGCCGCGTGGACCCCAGTGCGTTGGGTCACCAGTGAGAATCACCTGCATGCCGTTTGCTGGCGTGATGGCGCTGCGCGCATTGGCACTGGCCCACATCACGCATTCAAGTTGGCTCTTGTCGTCCTTGAGCGTGAAGTACCAATGTTCGCGATGCGTGAAATTAGAAACCTCACCCACAATGCGCTGGCGGCCCGCCGATTCAACGGCGCGTCGAATGACACTGCTCGCTTCGGTGACCGTGATGGGTGGCGGCGCGGCGGCGGACGAAGCGCCCGAAGTGGCCGCGGCCGGGGCGGCTCCGGCATTCGGTGCGGCAACTTTGGGTGGATCAAACAATCCACCGCGCGCTCGTTGGGGATCAAAGGGCACTCTCGACACGACCGATACGATACGGTCGCTCAAGGCAGCGCATGAAGAACACCGAACTTCGGCCATCTACTCCTATCGAGGCGTTCCCCGGCGTGGGACCGCAGGTGGGTCGTTCGTTTCGACACCTTGGCTTGGCCACCGCGGGCGACCTGCTCCGGCACTTCCCGATGCGCTACGAACACGACCGCGGCGAGCGAACCGTCGCGGACCTGATCGAACTGTGCGAACGCGGCGAAACCCCCATTGCGGCATTGCGCGTAGAGGTTGCCTCGGTTCGGCACACGCCGCGGCCGAAGCCCCGCTCGGAGGCAACCTTTGAAGACGACACGGGCACCGTGCGCGCGGTCTGGTTCCACGCGCCGTGGATGCGGCAGAAACTGCATCCGGGAGCCAAGGGAGTCATTCAAGGCCAAGCGAAACTGCGTGGCAAGTACTTGGAACTGACCAATCCGCGCTGGGAGCCTGAAGGCGCCGTGGAAGCTGCGCCACGTTCGGAGCGATTGCGACCGATTTACCCCGCCAGCGAAGAGATCAGTAGCGCGCAGATTGAGCGAGCCATGGTGCCTGCGCTGGCCGGACTGCTGACGCACGTTGAGGACCCGCTGCCAGCCGAGTACCGCGCCTCGCGAGCGCTGCCGCCGCTCTCGGAGTGCTATCGCCGCATGCACGCGCCGCAAGATATGGACGAACAACGGGAGGCACGGCGCCGGCTGGCGTTTGAAGAATTGCTCCTCCTGCAACTGGGCGTCATGATGAAGAAGCGCCAGATGCGGGAGGGGGCGAAAGCAGCTTCAGTTCCGGTGACGGCGGCGGTCGACGCGCGGATCCGGTCGCGGTTTCCGTTTGTGTTTACGTCGGAACAAGATCGTGCGTGTGCGGAGATTGCTGGTGACATTGCCGCCGTGGTTCCCATGAATCGGTTGTTGCAGGGAGACGTGGGTAGTGGCAAGACCGCGGTGGCGCTGTATGGAATGTTGGCGGCGGTGGCTGCTGGCGGCCAGGCGGCGATCGTGGCGCCAACGGAGTTGCTTGCTGAACAACACGGTGCGTCGATCGGACGATTTCTTGCTGGAAGTGATGTGCGCGTGGAGTTGTTGACGGGCAGTTTGGGTGCTGCGGCGCGGCGCGCGGCGCTGGAGCGGATCGCAACGGGTGAAAGCCAGATTGCGGTTGGCACGCATGCGCTGCTCTTGGAAGGCGCGGTGTTTCGGAACCTTTCACTCGCGGTTATCGATGAGCAGCATCGGTTCGGTGTTGAACAACGCGCGGCCATGCGCGCCAAGGTTGCCCGCGAAACCGGCGAGGTCCCACACATTTTAGTGATGACTGCCACGCCGATTCCGCGCACGCTTTCGCTCACAGTATTTGGCGATCTTGATGTCTCAGTGATACGAACGCGGCCAGCCGGTCGGCAACCAGTCACTACCCGGGTGGTTGGTCGCGACAAGGAAACCGAGGTGTACACGTACCTGCGCTCGCGCATTGATGGAGGCGAGCAGTGCTACGTGGTGGTGCCCGCGGTTGAAGAGAGTGCCATGGGTCTCAAGGATGCTGAAGGAACCGCGCGCGCACTGTCGGCGGGTGTTTTTGCAGGATTGCGCGTGGGCGTTGTGCACGGTCAATTGGCGCGCGATGATCGCGAAAGAACCATGGACGCGTTTCGGCGCGGCGAACTGGATGTACTTGTAGCAACGGTAGTCATTGAGGTGGGCGTTGATGTTGCCAATGCATCGCTCATGGTGGTGGAACATGCCGATCGATTTGGGCTAGCACAACTTCACCAACTGCGCGGCCGAGTTGGGCGCGGCCTGCGCAAAAGTCTGTGCGTGTTCATCGGCGAGCCGATGACAGACGATGCGCGCAAACGCCTTGATGCCATTGGCAGCACGGATGACGGATTCGAAATCGCCGAACTTGACTTGGCGATTCGTGGACCCGGGGAACTGTTTGGCAGCCGCCAAAGCGGGCTTCCGCCGTTCAAAGTGGCCGACCTGATGCACGACATGGAATTGCTGCGCCTTGCGCGCCGTGACGCCAAGGACTGGATCGAACGGGACGGGGATCTCAGCGCGCCTGAACATCGCTTGCTACGCCGCAAACTCATGCATTCCTATGGCGGCGCGCTGGGCCTTGCCGATGTGGCGTGATAGTGGGTGAAATTGCGCAGCGAAGCACCGCTGCGAGTGCCGTAAGCAACGGTATCGGGCGTAGACTTCCGTCCCTGATGCCCGTACCTGCACTCACCATCCGCGATCTCCGATTCTCGTATCCAGACGCCTCGTGGGCACTATCGGTGCCGCACTTGCAGGTGGAAGCTGGCGACCATGTGTTGCTTGTCGGCGGCTCCGGACGCGGCAAGAGCACCCTGCTGCAGGTGGTTGCTGGGTTGCGCGAACCTGGAAGTGGATCAGTCGAAGTGGCCGGCGTTCGCATGGACACCCTGCGGGGCGCAGCGCGAGACGAAGCGCGCGGACGCAGCATTGGAATGATCTTCCAGACCTTCAACCTGTTGCACGGATTCACGGCGCTTGAGAATGTCTTTGCAGCGCTGATGTTTAGTTCGATGCCAGTGGCCGAACACGAACATCGCGCGCGCGCCCTGCTCTCCACGCTCGGAATTGCCGACGCGGACGCTGAGGTGGACCGGCTTTCGGTTGGCCAACAACAGCGCGTGGCCGTGGCGCGAGCGCTGGCGGCACGCCCCGCTCTCGTGCTTGCTGATGAGCCAACGGCCAGCCTTGACCCAGAGAACACGGAGACCGCCATGGACCTGATCCAATCAGCATGCCGCGCCGAAGGTGCCGCGCTCCTGTGCACCAGCCACGACCCGTCAATGCGAGCGCGCTTTGCGCGGATTGAATCGATTGATGCAATGATTGCAGGAGCCGCGCGATGAGTGCAAAGACCTTGACCGACTGGCAAATCGTCATGCGCAGCTTGCGAGCGCGCCCGCTATCGACATGGATCACCATCGGCATGGTGGCGACCAGCGTTGCGCTCCTCTTGGTGCTGTTTGGTATGCGAACGGCGGCGCGTGGAGCATTCGACCGGGGTTCGGGGAATATTCACTTGCTAGTGAGCGCTGACCCAAGCCCGCTAGTGGCTGTACTCAACGGCATTTTTTATGCCAACGCCCCATCCAATCCAATCGCTTGGAGCAAGTATCAATCGATTCGTGGTGCGTTCCCGTATCAGTGGGCGATTCCAACCCAACAAGGCGACAGCTACCGCGGCTCTCCAACGATGGCAACATCGACTGACTTCTTTTCCAAGTTCGAGCCCGTGGCGGGCGAGCCATGGAAACTGGCAAGTGGAAAGTTCTTTGAGCGGCCGTTTGAGATTGTGCTGGGATCAGCGGCGGCCAAAGCCTCGGGACTTCGCCTTGGTCAAGAGGTGTTTCTTACCCACGGCTCAGGGGCGAGCCGCGAGGGCAGCGAGCCGGATGAGCATGCTGGTCATGTGCACACCGAATATCCATTCAAAGTTGTCGGCGTACTTGAGCCGACCGGGAGTGCCCATGACCGCGCGCTCTTCATTGACCTTGAATCAAGTTGGATTCTGCACGCCTTCGATCGTCGCGAGCGAGCGGGCATTTCCGGCATCACGACTGCAGCAGACCTGGAAGATGACGATCGCAAAGTGACCGGCATTCTGCTGCGACTGCCAACCCGCCCCGGTAGCGATGCCAGCGCCGCGATGCAGCAGCAGTTTGACACGCTGCGACGCGATACGGCGATCGTGGTGGCGCAACCGGCGCAACAGATCCAGAAGCTGTTTGAAATTGTGTCCAATGTGGACGGCATATTCATTGGAATGGCAGTGGTGGTATTGATTTCAAGCTCATTGAGCACCATGCTTGCCCTGTACAACTCCATGGCGGCGCGAACACGGCAGATCGCCGTCTTGCGAGTGTTGGGGGCGAGCCAAGGGCGCGTGTTTGGGCTGGTGTTGACGGAAAGTTTGGTCATCACCATGGCCGGAGCGCTTTCAGGGATCGTGCTGGCACTGCTTGGTGGAATCGCCGCGAGCGCGTGGCTGAAGGCGTCCATCGGGCTCGTCATTGATCCGACACTTGATCCACGAAGTACGGTGATCGTCCTTGGTGGCGCGGTGGCGCTCGGTGGCATTGCCGGAATTCTGCCTGCGTGGCGTGCGTACCAAGTTCCCGTGGCAGACAACCTTCGACCTGCAGCATGAGGAAGTGGCAATGAACGGAACCAGAATCATTTGGATTGTAGGCGCTGGCCTCGCGGGATTCGCAGTGGTACTGGCGCTGACCGGCAACGATTCGTCGCCCGCGCAGCCTGCGGGTAGCGCAGCAGCGGTGGCCATGAATACCGAAGCACCAAGCGCGCCGAGTGCGGCAACTGGTGCGGCAACTGCAGCGACGGTGAGTTCGTCAACGGGCGCTGCAAACCCTGCAACATCGGCGACAACAACCGGCGCGATTGCCGGCGCAGCTGCTGGCGCGACCGCCGGCGCGGCGACTGAAACGACTGCCGGCGCAGAAAAACCACCGATCGTTCGTGCAGCAGACGCCGTTGACTTGGGCCTGGACCAGACGATTCACGATGCCAAGGTTGTTCCGGGGAACATCGTCCCCAAGAAGGATGCCAAGACTGGGGAGATGTTGCTCTATGCAGACGGCAAGTATGAGATTCGTGGACTCGGTACTCCAGAGTCACCATATCGCGTGAGCTGGGAGTGCCTCGCCAGCGCATCAGAGAGTTACATGCCGCGTCTCCAGGAGCGTGAAATCCCGCAACGGATTGCGCTCCTGCACGGCAAGGTGCTGGAGATTGATGGATATCAGGCGTTCCCACTGATGGTGAGTGAAACGAAGGAACTCATCGTCATGCTGAATCAGTGGGATGGATGCTGCATTGGTGTTCCGCCCACGCCCTACGACGCTATTGAAGTGAAGTTGCTTGAGCCAGCCAAGCGCGGTGGTCGGCATGCCGCGTTTAACTTTGGTGGCGTGCGCGGGACGTTCCGCGTGGACCCATACCTTGTTGAGAATTGGCTGGTTGGCCTCTATATCCTTGATGGCGCCCGGATGGTTGAAGGCGCAAAACCAGAGCTGTAATCCGAACCTGATGAACGATGCGTGCAACGTCTTGCGCCACGCGATCTGCCTGACTGCACCCCGTTGATGGAACCCACCATGATTCATGTATGCCTGACTGTCACGCTTGCGCTTTCGCAGACTCCACCCACGGCGCCCGACGCTACGGCGGTGCCCAACGCAAGTGCGGTGCCTGCCGCGCCTCAGGTGGCTGAGGTGCCCGCCGCGACTGCGGTGCCTGCCACGACTGCAGTGCTCACCCCAACTGCCGCCACCACCACGCCCGCGGAGCGACGAAACACCGCATCGCTCACTGCCGCGATCGACAGCCTGTGCGCGCGCTATCCAACGAGCATGGTGCTTTCCAACATCGGCAACAGCGCCGGTCGACGTCCTATTCCGGTGCTGACACTGTCTGCCAATCCATCCACGGCGAGTGATCGCCCTGCCATCCTGATGCTTGCTGGCATGGACGGTCCGCGCTGGTCCGGTACTGAGGCTGCATTGATTGCCGCCGAGGCGATCGCACGCGATCACGCTGACATGCTTCGCACGGTAACGGTGTATGTCATCCCCCGTGGCAATCCTGATGCTGCGGAGGGATTTTCCACCGACCCGCGCCGCGACTATTCCGGCGACGGCATCGTGCATGACAATGATCGCGATGGCAATCGAGAGGAAGACCGCCCGCGTGATCTGAACGGCGACGGATTGATCACGCAGATCCGCGCATCCGCAAATTCCACGCCGTGGACCGCGCCAACGCTGGTCGCCGACGCTGCAGAACTACGGTTACTGCGTGGCCCCGATGCAAAGTTGGGCGAAATTCCGGTGTACGCCGTTTGGACTGAAGGCATTGACACGGACGGAGATGGACGCATCGCTGAGGACTGGCTGGGTGGTATTGATCCGGAGCGGAACTTTCCGCATCGATGGCCAGAATTTGAAGATGAAGCTGGCTCGTACCCGTTGATTGCACCGGAAAGTAAGGCGATTGCTGACTTTGTGATGTCGCACCCAACGCTTTTTGCTGCGTTTGTATTGGGTCGCCATGACACGGTGATCAATGTCCCAGACGGCAAGGCACGCACGCCGGGCGGAGTGCCGGTGATGCTTGACGAAGCCGATGTTGCAACGTTTGCAGAACTTGCAAAGTCATGGCGCGAACTGAGCGGCCAGAAGCGAGCTGATGCGCGTGATAGCGGCGGAAGCTTTGTGGCGTGGATGAACGCTCAACGTGGCGTCCCAACATTTGCTTCAACATTGTGGGGTCGTCCGGATGCTCCGGCGCCGGAAGCGCCCAAGCCCGCAGACGCCCCGAATGCAGACAAAGCGGCGGACAAGAAGGCGGACAAGAAAGACGCCCCCAAGCCTGCCGACGCGGAAGCAGCAGCCTGGCTTGAATACAGTGACCGCGTGTGCAACGGCGCAGGGTTCGTCCCGTGGACTCGTATGGATCATCCGCAATTGCGCAACGTTGAGGTGGGCGGATGGGTGCCCGGTTTCCGCGAGAACCCGCCGATTGCTCAAGTGCCCGCTTTGGGCGAGGCGTGTGCAAAGTTCATCGCAGCCATTGCGGACGCTCGTCCGAAGATTGCCATTGCCGAGCCAACCGTGCTGGCAGTGGGACCTTCGCTGTGGCGGATTGAAACGCGCCTCACTAACACTGGTCGATTGCCATCGGTCATGCGCGGAGGTCGTGCCGATCTGGTCACACCGGCGCATGTCATCCGTATTTCAGCACCGATGGATCGGATTCAGGCCGGCAACCGCAACGACGTGATTCGCGGAATTGATGCTGGTAGCGCCCGCGTGTATTCATGGCTTGTGAACGTGCCACCCGGTGAAGAGGTGGCGGTGGAACTGCTCTACAACGGTAAGTCAGCACAGCGTTGGGCGTTCCGTGACGGAGAGAAAATCGAAGCGGAGGGCAGCAAGTGAATATTCGCCTTCTTGCATCGGTGTTCGCATGTGGCCTGTGCTTTGCTACCCATGCCCAGCAGCAGATCGCTTCCAAAGTTGAAATTCCATTCAACCGCTTTAGTGATGTGGAGACGTTGCAGTCCTACATGTTTAAGTTGGCGGAGTCGTATCCATCGCTGTGCCGCGTGGAGCGCATTGGCACCACTGCGCTGGGACGACCGTTCTTGGCTATGGTCATCAACAATCGCCAGACCGGCGACGAAGGCACCAAGCCCGCCATGTATATCGATGGCGCTATTCATGCCAACGAGATCCAAGCTGGCGAGACCGTGTTGTATACGGCGTGGTACTTGCTCTCTGGCTATGGCACAATTCCCAAGATCACCGAATTGGTTGATCGCAGCACTTTCTACCTCATTCCATTGGTGAATCCGGACGGACGCGCTGAGTGGTTCACCAACGCAAACACTCCGCATTCCGCACGCACTGGACAGAAGCCCGTCGACAGTGACGGCGATGGTGTCGCCGATGAAGATGGTCCAGACGACATGGATGGCGACGGTCACATCACCATGATGTGGAGGCCCGATCCGTTTGGAACGCACCGCCGCGATCCGCGCGATGCCAACCGAATGATCCCGGTACCACGCGAACCGAAGGC
>CAMDCW010000002.1 GCA_945890745.1 Phycisphaera mikurensis NBRC 102666 | reverse complement strand
GAGCCCGTCATAGAAGCCGCTCTTGGCGAGCTTGCAGAAGTTTGCGACGGTGAGTGGGGCGTCGGTGTCGAAGAACTCGACGGTCATATCGCCCTTGGCGGTCTTGATGGTTGCTGTTGACATGGGGCGGAATGATAGTCGAGGCAACTGCAGCGGATGCGCGGCACGCGGCAGCTACTTCAGCGCCAGGCTCAATTGACTGGCAAGGCGGAGGCAAGCGGATGTGGTCTGCGCGCTGCCGCGCCGCTTGGGCACGCCGGGTTCGATCCAGACTCGGTCAATACGCAGGACGCCCGCGGCGCGATCGCTTGCAAGGTCAACGCGGGCGATCAGTGCATCGCCCACCAGTACCGGCATGGTGTAGTAGCCATGCACGCGCTTTGCCTTTGGTACAAAGGCTTCGAAGCGATAGTCAAAGTTGAACAACGCTTTCAGCCGGGCTCGGTCTCGCACCAATGGATCGAACGGCGTGAGAAGTCGTGGTGTTGTATGTGGGTCGACTCGCGCAGCGGCGGCTTGCCAATTGCGTTGCGCGAAACCCGGCACGTCGCGACGAGTTTCGCGTTCAAGTAGTACGCGCACCACGGTGCCCGCAGCGGCCTGCTCTTTGCACCACGCATTTGCTTCAGCAACTGTCACGGCGTTCATGAACTGTGAGACTTCGCGCGCGGTGGCGGCACCGAGCCGCGTCAGTGCTTCATTACATGCCCACGTCACCAGGTCGGCGCGCGTGGAAGTAGGTGGTGGTGTTCCGTAGACGCGTTCGCTCAGGTCGTACACCTTCTCAAAGCCAATCCGCGAGTGGATCGCCAACTCGCCGGCACGCCACAGAAATTCCAGCGCGGATTTGTGTGGTGACCAGTCCCACCATCCTTCGCCCGCGCGTGGGGGACGCGGAAAGTCTCGCGTTGCCAACGCGCCGCGTTCGGTGATGGTTGCTTTCACAGAAGCAAGTGTGGCGCGCCAATTTCTACCAAGGCGTTCGCGCATCCATTCGTCGCGCAGCATGCGTTCCTTGCTGCCTGCAAAGCGATGTGTCCACCATGGCATCCAGTCGCGGCGAATGATGCTTGCGTCGTGCGTCCAATGTTCAAATACGGTGCGTGCAACCTCCGTGTGATGCGTGAGCAATGTAGGGGCATAGCCATCCAGCCTGGCATGCAGAATCAGATGATGAGCACGTTCCACTGAACTAATGCTGTCCACCTGCACGAATCCCAATTGCCGAATGACCCGCAGCACCGAAGCGCGAGTTGCTTTGGTCGGCGCTTGGTCCAAGCCGCAGCCGGCAATCAGCAGGCGGCGCGCGGCTTGCTGATCCACTACCGGAGTGGTGCTCGCTCGCCGCGCAGCCTTCCGGGCACGATCGTTCGGATCACTTGCCAAGTCCGATGTCCTTGGGCGGATACTTTCTGAAAGTAGCACCATGCGCCTTCATTTCCGCGCCCATTGATGCCAGCCACGCGTTCATTCGATGCCCCACAGCGCACTGCTCTTTGGGGTCGATGTACAAATTGAAGAGCCACGGCGAGATTCCAACTTGGCGTTCGGTGGCCATGTCAATGGCAAGCCATTGCGATTCCGCTTCAGTGACGTGCAAATGCATTTTGTACTCATACATGCGCATGGCCATGAGTGTCCCCTCGTTCCACATGTAGACCTTTTCTCGGTGCGAGAGGCCAGCATCGGCAAGTAGAAACGAAGTTTGATCAATGCCGTCGATGTACCGATCCGTAGGGATGCGGTCCGTTGCGCCAGCAAGTGCAAGCGATGTATTGAACAAGTCCATCAAGTCGAACAGGTCATCGCTCTGGCGACCGGGCGTGATCATGCCCTTCCATGATGCAATGCCAGGGACGCGCACCCCGCCTTCCCACGTGGTTGCTTTGCCGCCACGGAATGGGGTGTAGCCAGTATCTGGCCAAGAGTCGAGTTGCGGACCATTGTCAGATGTCAGGAAGATAAAGGTGTTTTCCAGGACGCCGGCTTTGTCAAGTGCCGCCACAATCTCGCCGACGTACGCGTCGACTTCAACCACCGCATCCTTGTAGGCGTACTTACTTGCGCTCTTGCCTTCAAAGGCCTTGGATGGAAAGTTGTCCGCATGCACCTTCGCAAACGCGTGCTCCAGAAAGAACGGCTGTCCACTCTTGGCAAGCTCCGCAATCTTGGCAACAGTGAATTCCTTAAGCATGCGATCGCCTTCGGCAACATTCTCAATGCAGTCAATGTGCATGACTTCCGTAGTGGCTCCGCCCTTGAATCCGTGCATCAACCCTTCGCTGGCGCCGGTCTTGTGGAGCATCTCCAGCCGGTCGGGATTGAGCACAAGATCCGGATAGCGCCGCTTGTCGACGCCCTGTGAAAGTTCCTTCTGCGCTGGATAGAACCCGTAGAACTCATCGAACCCCACATCCTGCGGGCGCATGCCTTCGGTTTCGCCGACGTGCCACTTGCCGGAAAGCACGGTCTTGTAGCCAACCGCTCCAAGAATCGCGGGCAGGGAAGTCTCATCAGCCCATGGGTTCTTGGTGAGTTTGTCGCCAGTAAGAATCGGGCGTGTTAACCCAGTGCGGACCGGCAAGCGACCGGTCAAGATCGCCGAGCGCGTCGGCGTGCAGGTGGGCTGCGAGTAGCACGAGGTGAGTTTCAATCCACTCTGTGCCAGCGCATCAATATTCGGTGTCGCTGCACCAATGGCCGCGCCGCCGCCGAAGCAGCCTGGATCTCCGTACCCCATGTCATCGACAATCATCCACACAATGTTTGGCTTCTTGCCAGATGCGCTTTGCCACGCAGCGAGGCGTGCCGCTACAGACTTGTCCTGTTCTGCATGCGGCACCGCGGGTTCCATGGTCGCGGAAGTTCGCACTGCCTTACTGAGTACTGACGCCGGGCCGGCCAGTGCCGTCGACGGCGTGACTGGTATTGCGCCAGATTTCTGCGCGCCAGCCTGGGCAAGAGCGTGTGTTTGCACGAGTGCCGCGCTGAGCAGGGAAGCAATGAAACGTGATGTAAAGCAGTGCATCATCTGGCAATCCTTGTGGCACAGGCGCAGGTAGTAGGTGTTGTGAAATTTCGTACGCGTGATCCATCAGTTTCGCTGGCGCGTGTGTGGCAGACGCTAGCAGATTGGCTGTCAGCTCCCCGGTACATGCGCTACGTCATTGATCACTACGAAGTGTGATGCACGCCGGTAGCCCTCCGCATGCAGCGCAAACGTTGGCTCAGCCACGGTGTGAAAGAACTTATCCAAATATTCAATCTGCCACGGCCGATCACCGGCTTGCTCACGGGTAACGGCGCGTTGCCATCGAGTTGGCTGTGGAGCATCAACAAAGACAGCAATATCAATGTGCTGGCGTGGAAGCGCATGCAGGGCATGCAAGCCTTCCACTACCACTACATCGGCCGTTTGCACGTGTTGCTCGCCAATGCGGCGATGCTCTGCAAACGTCCACAAGGGGATGTTGGTGCCAGAGCCACTGCGCAGTGCTGCCAAGTCCTGTGCCAGTCGTTCAAGGTCAGAGGATTCCGGGAGGTCACGCAGGTGCTCCGCCATCGTTTGGTAGTCGGGCAGATAGTTGTCGGTGCTGACCACGCACTCGGAAAGTCTGCGCGCCAGTGTTGACTTTCCAGCAGCCACCGCGCCGGTGACGCCAATCACCGTTCGCTGGCCGCGAGCGCGTACCACTGCCAGAATCGCGTCGGCGGCATCTGCAAATGTGACGGTGCGCGGAGTGGGAATCACAATGGCAGGATAGGGCGGCGGCGGGTCTGCTATCCGTATGCTGCATCCGCACCGCATGTGGCGGGAGCAACCGCCTGCCGGAGCACACATGCAGCAATACATTGGAATTCTTGGTGTCGTCGCCATTCTGTTCATCGGCTGGCTGTGTTCCACCAATCGCCGCGCCATCAATCGCCGCACCATTATTGTTGGCGTGGCGATTCAATTTGCGGTCGCATTTCTCTTGCTCCGGTTTCCGCCCATCGCGGCGCTGTTCACGCTCTTTGCAAGAGCAGTGACGCGGGTGATCTCTTTCGCTGATGAAGGCACTCGTTTCATCTTTGGAAACGCAGCCGATGCGTCGGGCGCGTGGGGCTTCATATTTGTAGTGCAAGTGTTGCCGGTGATTATCTTCTTTGCATCGCTGATGGCGGTCCTCTATCACTTGGGAGTGATGCAGCGCGTCGTTGCAGTGTTGGCGTCAATCATTCAGCGTGCGCTCGGCATCACTGGATCAGAGGCACTTTCGGCCGCCGCGAACATCTTCCTCGGGCAGACTGAAGCGCCCTTGACCGTGAAGCCGTTCATTGCAGGCATGACGCGGTCACAGATCATGTGCATCATGGTGGGCGGGTTTGCAACGATCGCTGGAAGTGTGATGGCTGCGTACATCGTGCTGATTGGGGGTCAAGACGAAGGCGCGCGCGTCGTTGTTGCCACACACTTCATGACGGCCAGCGTCATGTCTGCATTTGCGGGCATTGTGATGGCCAAGCTGATGCTTCCAGAAACAGAAATCCCGCGCAAGGAGTCCATTGCGGATCTGCATACCCTGCCGCGCACTACCGCCAACGTCATGGATGCTGCAGCAGAAGGCGCTACCGATGGCTTGAAACTAGCACTCAATGTGGCGGCCATGTTGGTGGCGTTCGTCGCGTTGATTGCGCTGCTCAACTGGCCGCTGGCTGCTCTGAGCGAAGTCAATGTCGACTGGCTGCCGATAGCGCAATGGCGTCAAAACATGGGTATTCCTGTGCTTTCGTTCCAGAACATCTTGGGAGTTGTGCTGCAACCGCTCGCGTGGCTCATGGGCGCTGGTGCGGAGGCGCGTACGGTGGGTTCGCTGATGGGCGAGCAGGTGATCGCCACCGAGTTTGTTGCGTATGTTGACCTGGCCAATCAAGTGAAAGCGCACACGATCTCGCCGCGCGCAGAGACCATTGCTACCTACGCCCTGTGCGGGTTCGCCAACCTTCCATCGATCGCGATTCAGATTGGTGGGCTGAGTGCGCTGGCGCCAAGTCGGCGTGCAGACTTTGCGAAGATTGCGCCGCGCGCTATGGTGGCTGGTGCGCTGGCGTGTTGGATGACTGGTGCGATCGCTGGTGTGTTGGTGCCCCTGTAACCCGTGCCATTCCGTCCGTTAGCCGCTGCTCCGCCATGAACCACGCCACTACCAACAGCCACCTTGAAGTGATCTGCGGCCCGATGTTCGCTGGCAAGACCACCGAGTTGATGAGTCGAGTGGCCCAGGCACATGCTGCCGGATCGCGTGCAATCGCGGTGAAGCCAACGCGCGATACCCGGTACGGTCACAGTGAACTTGTGACCCACACTGGGTTGCGCATTCCAGCGCTCGCCGTGGATCGCATCGCCGATACGTTGGAGCACGTGCACGATTTCGTGGCCATTGATGAGATTCACTTCTTCGCGGAAGAGGCAGTGGCGCCCATTCAAGCCCTGCTCGCGCGTGGAACACGCGTGGTGGTTGCCGGTTGCGATATCGATCATTTCGGCGAGGTATTTGCGCCGTTTGATTCACTCATCCCCATGGCGGGCACGGTGACTCGCATCGCTGGCACCTGCGCTCGCTGCGGCGCTCCATCCACTCACAGCGAGCGGATATCGGCGATCACGGATCGAATCATCGTGGGGGGCATCGGAGACTTCCACGCCACCTGCGCCGCGTGCTTTCGACCAAGCGCGCGCTGTATTCCGCTAACTCCTTGAATCAACCATGCCACACATCCACGAACAGATTGATTTCACCGTTGCCATCTTTGTTGTGCATGCCGGCAAGGTGTTAGTGATCCACCACAAGAAGCTTGATCGATGGCTGCCACTCGGGGGACACATTGAGTTGCATGAAGACCCGGAACAGGCCGCGCTGCGCGAAACGCTCGAAGAAAGCGGTTTGGAAGTGGAGCTGATCGGCGAACGCCCGCCGACCACTGGCCCCGGTACCCGCGCGCTGATCGCGCCACGATTCCTAGACATTCACCGCATCAGCGAAACGCATGAGCACATTGGCATGATCTATTTCGCCCGTCCCAAGTCAGGACAGGGCTCGGCGGGGCAGGTGACGCTTGCGCCGGCCGAGCATCACCAAATCCGCTGGTGCGATTCACAGGAGTTAGAGGCACTTGAGCCAGCAATGAGCGATGCGGTGAAGTTCTATTGCCGCACTGCGATTCAGGAAGTGTGAACCGCACTTTTCGCCGTCTGGGCCCGCGATGCCTTGATGATGGCGGCCGCGGCCTTTGGATTCTTGCAGCACTCAAGCAGCGCGGCAAGCATCAGCGGCGCCACAATCGTGGCATCCGATTCAATGACGAACATCGGCGTCTTCTCGGTGAGTTTGTCCCAAGTGATCTTCTCATTGGGCGTTGCACCGGAGTAGCTGCCGTAACTGGTAGTGCTGTCAGAGATCTGGCAGAAGTACGCCCATGGCTTCACCGGTTGCTGCAGGTCGTACTTAATGCTGGGCACAACGCAAATCGGGAAGTCGCCAGAAATACCGCCGCCGATTTGGAAGAACCCAACGCCCTTGCCCTTGGAAAGCACCTTGTAATCGTCGTAGAGCTGACCCATGTATTCGATGCCGCTCTTCACAATGTTTGCACTGCAATCATTGAACTTCACATGCGACGCAAAGATGTTTCCGAACGTGGAATCTTCGTGACCCGGAACCACCATCGGTAGCTTGGCCTTCGCTGCGGCCAGTAGCCAGCACTCTTCAGGGTTGCCTTGGTACTTGCTCTTTGGGATCGAGAGAATCAGCTCATAGAAGTACTCATGCCAGAAGCGGCGGTCGCCGTTCTTGCTGGCCTTCTTCCACATGGGCACAAGGATCTTCTCAACCGCGCGGAACGCTTCGTCTTCCGGGATGCTGGTGTCCGTCACGCGGCGCATGCGCTGCTTGAGGATCTTGGTGTCATCCTTCTTTGTGAAGTAGCGATAGTCGGGGAAGTCCTTGTATCCGTGATGCGCTACCAAGCGAAAGAGTGACTCCTCCAGATTGGCGCCGGTCACGCTGAGTCCGTGCACCAGGCCCGCACGGATCGCTGGCGCAAGGGTAATGCCGAGCTGCGCAGAACTCATGGCGCCCGCCACCGCCCAGTACATCTTGCCGCCGCTACCAACGTGATCCCAGTAGGAGTACAACGCATCGCGCGTGGCGCGGGCATTGAAGTTGCGATAGTTGTTGGCAACGAACTCAAGTACGGGGAGGGTCGGCGTTGGCATGGGGGACGGAATGTACCGGAGGTGGGGTGCCGCTCGTGCCTTGTGCCGCGTGCCGAGGACAGCGAATGCCATATCCTGCGCCCGCAATGCCCACTGTGAAGCCCACCAAGCAGCCCGTCAAGAAGCCCGTCGCGCGGAGCGCTAAAAAACCCGCGACGCAGCCCGCCAAGCCGCCATTCGTCCCCGCTGGTTTCGACCCGGATGCCGCCGCTACTGGCGACGGTCTCTTCGGTCTTGCCATCGGCCCGAAGGACGCGCGGATCGTGGTGATCCCGGTGCCGTTTGATGCCACCACCAGTTACGGTGCCGGCACCGCCGCTGGTCCCGCGCATGTGATGGAGGCGAGCAAGCAGGTTGATTTGCAAGACATTCAGTTTGGCGCGGTTTGGCAGGCCGGCATCGCCATGCTTCCCATTCCCAAGGACATCGCCGCGCTTTCAAAGAAGGCGCGCCGCGTGGCGGAGCCCATCATCAAGGTTGGCGGCGCAGTGCCGAGCAACAAGGCGAAAGCAAAGGCCCACGCGAAGGCACTCGCAACAGTGAATGCCGCCAGCGAACGCGTGCACGGTTACGTTGCGCGCGAAGCCGAACGCATCTTGGACCGCGGTGCCATTCCAGCGGTGCTTGGCGGCGACCACTCCAGCCCGTTCGGTTTGATTGCTGAACTCTCGCTGCGCCATCCAGGCATGGGCATTCTGCAGATCGATGCGCACGCGGACCTACGTGATTCGTTCGAAGGTTTCACGTGGAGCCACGCCAGCATCTTCCACAATGTGATGACGCGTCTGCCCGGCGTCAAGAAGTTGGTGCAGGTGGGAATCAGAGATTTCGGCCAGCGCGAAGCGGAGTTCATTGAGAATTCCAAGGGCCGTGTCACCACGTTCTTCGACCAACGCATCCGTGACCGTCAGTTCAACGGTGCCACGTGGAGCGCAGTGTGCAAGGACATCATCGCTGCGCTTCCGCACGAGGTGTACATCTCGTTTGACATCGATGGCCTGACCAGCGAGCATTGCCCGCAAACAGGTACGCCGGTTCCCGGCGGCCTCACGTTCCCCGAGGTGTGTCACCTGCTGGAGATGCTTGCCAAGACCGGCCGCCGCGTGATCGGATTTGATCTCTGCGAAGTCACCCCAAGTACATCCGGCGATGAATGGAACGGCAGCGTCGGCGCGCGCGTCCTGTACAAGTTGATGGGCTGCACGCTGTTGAATGACTTCCGACGTGAAGTCAAGAAAGCGCGCTCCGCCCGCTAGTGTTGGCTCGTGACGCTAACTCGATCGCCTTGCTCGTTCATCCCACTCGTTAGCGCTGGCCTGCGCGCGACTTCTTCCCAGTGGCCTTCTTGGGCGCGCCGTCATCCGGAAAGCGCGCTTGCACCATGCCTCGGACGGTGTCGCGGTACAACGCGCGCTCCGCAGGAACACCCGCTTTGTCGAGCGCCGCGTTGAAGTCATCAAGCATGCTCTTGGCGGATTTGGCGTCCGGTGCATCCGCGAATGCTGCTTCCACCACTGTCATCGCGTACGGATTACGTGCCAATCCGGCGGCCAAGAATTTGCCGCAATCCTTGGCGCGTTGCTCCGCGGGCAGCGCATCCCACGCGCGGCGCATCACCATGGTGTCCACCAATGACTCCAGCCCCACATTAACACCCCATGCCACGGTTTGGTGGAAGATCATCGGGCGCCGGCCACCCTTGTCGTCGTAGTTCCATCCGGCGTGCACACCGGTGACTTCATCGCCACCAGTGGCATACTGCCCACCCTTGCACGTGTATGTGCGAGCCTTTGCATCAAAGTCCATCTGTACCATCGCGCAGTGACCGGGCTGCCCAGCGGTGGATGCGGGCACGCCGCAAATGCGTTCAGTGCGCGCGCCGATGTTTCCCATGGTGCCGCACACGCCGCCATCTTTCCACATCATTTGAATGCTGCCGTAACTGTACGGAAACGGACTCAACCGCCGCGCGCTCTGCATATCAAACTGCTGCGCGATGTCGCCGATGTATTCGCCGTAGGTGCGCATCTCGCCGGTATCACGAAACTTCGCCCAGATTTCTTCGCGCTCACGGAGCGGCTGATCATCAGCAGCCAGCATCAATAACACCGGCCACGGTGCATTGAGCGGAAAGCGCGGCCATGCGCGCGCCGCTCGCACATCGTCAGGGAATCTCCACCGGTCATTACGGATGAACCACGCCATCGATTCCGAAGGCGTCGGCGCCGCATCACGTTCAGCAGGCATGCGGCCCTTCGCCCGGTACGCAGCCTGAAACATCTCATGCGCCGCCGCGATTCGCTTGCGAAGTTCATCGTCATTCACGGCATCGGTGGAATTCCAGCCCACCGCGCCGTCGCCGCACTCGAGCCGAACGCTCTGCCCATGCGCCTCCATGTACGCATTGAATTCGCGCTGCAGTCCAGCGGATGCAATCACATCCGCCGCAACCAGTGGGCGGGCCATCTTCCGAGTGACCTCGACTGCCTGCCCACGCGGCTTCGCAATACCCTTGCTGTCATACTCAAGCGGCGGGAGTTCCTGCGCCTTCACATCCACTTCAACCGGCGCGTGGTCTTCCAAGAAATTCACTATGGAGTCGTCGCGATCAAGCGTGCGCTTTGAGTCCTTCGTATCCACGGGCATGCGCGGATCACCCGGAATATTCAGGACAAGAGGAGCACGCGGCGAAACGTCAGGTAAAGAATCCGGAGCGACCGCACCGTCGGCATCGTTCCATGCGCCAGCTTTCGGCGTGCGCTTCGCATACGAGTCTTGAATGGCAAACGCCAGCGCTAACTGTGGGTAATCGGTGCGTACCGTCTTCTCACCAAGATCAATCTCCAAAGACCGCAGCGCCAATAGCACCGGCAGCGGGTTGTTGCGGCAACCGTAGACCGAAGCGCGCAACACTGGGTCGCGATCAATCCATGCCAGAAAGTCTTTCGGTAGGGCAATGCCCTTCGCCTTGCACTCATCAAGTGTTCGCGTGCGCGCGGCAGCAACGTATTGATCCGCGCGGGAGTTCCATGAACTTCCCAGCGGCGCGCTCGCTCCTGCGGGTATGGCTGCTGCAGCGCCCACCGGAGCATTGCCGCCAATCATAAAAAGTCCAAAAATACTGACTACTAATCGTGCCATTCCGTGAGCATGGTGATTTCGAAGCATGTTCAGGGAATGCTACGAACTCAGGCGCGATTGGCAAATCCCACAGATAACGCACCATGACGCTGTTCGGTGTTTGGCGCTTTCAATCCGCCCTTCACACAGACGCTGTATTGTCCCCCGTCCACCTCCCGCGATCCACCTATGAACACCAGTATTTCTACACCCGGTACCTCCCCATCCATCGGTCGTGACGTCCTTGCTGGCGTCGTGGTCTTTCTTGTTGCCCTGCCGCTGTGCTTGGGAATTGCGCATGCCTCTGGTTTGCCCATCATCGCAGGCATCCTGTCCGGCATCATCGGCGGTGTCGTTGTTGGACTGTTCAGCGGTTCGCATGTCAGCGTTTCGGGTCCCGCGGCAGGCCTCACCGCCATCGTGCTGTCGCAGATGCAGATCCTTGGATCGTTCGAAGCGTTTCTTCTAGCGGTTTCGATCAGCGGC
Organism: Phycisphaera mikurensis NBRC 102666; assembly: GCA_945890745.1. Taxonomy (GTDB): domain Bacteria; phylum Planctomycetota; class Phycisphaerae; order Phycisphaerales; family SM1A02; genus UBA966. The sequence goes on along the minus strand of CAMDCW010000002.1, from coordinate 38,340 downwards.
GTCCTGCAGATTGTCTTTGGCATGCTTCGTGCAGGTGCCGTGGCGAACTACCTGCCAAACAACGTCATCAAGGGTCTCCTGGCTGCCATCGGCATCATCCTCATCTTGAAGCAGTTCCCGCATCTTCTTGGTCATGACGCGGACTACGAAGGCGATATGTCTTTCGTACAGGCCGACGGGCGTAACACGCTGACGGAAATTGCAGATGTGCTGAACAGTTTCGTTCTTGGCTCAGCGCTCATCGGTTTGCTGTGCGTCGCCTTGATGCTCTTCTGGAACAGGAGTCGCCTGAAGAAGTCCCTGTTCCCGGCGCCGCTCGCCGCCGTACTTCTTGGTGTGGCCGTGAGCGAGATACTCCGTATGACCGGATCGTCGTGGGCGATCGAAGATTCGCACTTGGTCTCAGTGCCAGTCTTGGGGACGGAGGGTCAAGGGTGGGACAGCATTTTCCGGCTTCCGGACTTTACGCAGATCAGCAATCCAAAGATCTACATGGCGGCAGCCACGCTGGCCATTGTTTCAAGCCTGGAGACGCTCCTCAACCTTGAGGCCACCGACAAGTTGGATCCGCAGCGGCGCATCGCCCCGCCGAATCGTGAATTGTTCGCGCAGGGTGCAGGCAATATGTTGGCTGGATTCATTGGAGCCATGCCGATCACCTCGGTGATCGTGCGTAGTTCTGTAAACGCTGCCGCCGGCGCGCGGACCCGGCTTTCCACAATCACCCACGGAGTCTTGCTCGCCGGGTGTGTGTTCCTTCTACCTACTGTGATTAATCGGATTCCACTTTCGGCCCTGGCCGCCATCCTGGTGGTGACGGGGTTCAAGCTTGCGAGCCCGGAACTCTTCAAGCAAATGTGGCGTGATGGTCGAGCGCAGTTCCTGCCCTTCATCGCCACCGTGGTCGCCATTGTGTTCACCGATCTTCTGGTCGGTGTATTGATCGGCCTGGGCACCAGCCTCCTCTTCCTGCTGCATAGCAGCCTGCGTCGCGGCATGAGCATTAGCCGTGAAAATCACGCCAGTGGAACGGTGAACCGGATTGAATTGGCGGACCAAGTCAGTTTCCTCAATCGCGCGGCCATTCGTGATGCGCTGGAGTCAATCAAGCCTGGCGAGCGGGTCATGCTTGACGCGCGCACCTGTGATTACATTGATCCAGACATTCTTGGATTGATTCGCGCCTTCCGCGACGAGACTGGGCCAGCCCGTGGAATCAGTGTGAGTCTGGTTGGTTTTCAGGATCGATACCAACTGCCCGACCGCATCCAGTATGTCGATGTGACTACTCGTGATGTGCAGGCTTCGCTCACTCCGCAGCGCGCTTTAGAGCTTTTGCGTGCTGGCAATCAGCGTTTCACGTCCGGGCATCGCCTGCACCGTGACCTAGCGCGGCAGGTCGATGCCACCAGCACTGGTCAGCACCCGATAGCGGTCGTACTGAGTTGTATCGATTCCCGCGCTCCAGTCGAGATGCTGTTTGACCAAGGGATTGGCGATGTATTCAGTTGCCGCCTTGCAGGAAACGTGCCATCCCGCAAGGCGATGGCCAGTATGGAGTTCGCTTGTAAGGTGGCCGGCGCCAAGTTAGTCATGGTGCTTGGTCACACGGGATGCGGTGCCGTCAAGGTTGCCTGCGATCTTGCCACCGCCGACGCGCCCACAGTCGCAGCGTTGGGACTGGAAAACCTGCCATATCTTCTTGAACCCCTTCGCGAAGCCGTCCACCTGGAGACCACCATTGCGGCAGACCGCACCTCCCACAACGCGGTGTTTGTTGATCGCGTGGCGGAACTGAACGTGCGGAACGTGATCCGGACGATCAAAGCCGGCAGTTCCACGCTTCAGTCGATGCTGGATTCTGGCGACATCATCATGGTCGGCGCCATGTACGACGTGAAGACGGGCATTGTGACGTTCTTGGATGCGCCCGACTAATTGACCGCTGCCACAGCGAGCTCGGGTATTGGACGCGCTCGTTTGTAGAGCGTGTGCACTTCGTCCCACTCCATGACAAGCTTGCCACCAGCTCGCGTGGCTTGGCGTTCCCATCCCATGATCACCTCAAGTGCCGCATGGTCAACATGGGTGAGGCGCTCCACGTGCACGTGCAGTTCTGATGAGCGCGGAATCGATTCAAGCGCCGCAGCGAGGGCAGGCAGACGCAAGAATGTTGCTGCACCATCAAGGTGCAGGTGGACCGTTTCTCCACGCACGTCCTTGCGGATCCGCAGGTGCGTAAACGTGTAGACCAGCTTGATAAACGATGCCGCAACACCCAAGGCGACACCGGTGAGTAGGTCGATGCCCACGATTCCCACCAGCGTCAACGCAAATATCCCAAACTCAGCGCGTCCTTGCTTCCACAGCGCCTTGGCTTGCGTTGGATTGACGAGCTTGTATCCGGTGAATACAAGAATGGCGGCGAGCGCGGAGACCGGAATCGCTTCCAGTACCGAAGGCGCCGCCATCACCAGCACCAGAATCCACACGCCGTGCAGGATGGCACTCGTGCGCGTTCGGGCTCCCGCCTCAACATTGGCAGAAGAGCGCACAATGACGCCCGTCATCGGCAGCGAACCAAGAACACCGCAGATGGAATTGCCGACACCTTGGGCAACGAGCTCACGGTCGTAATTGGTGCGCGGTCCATCATGTCGTTGGTCGATCGCAGTTGCGCACAAGAGCGTTTCAGCACTGGCAATGATGGCGACGGCAACAGCGGCCTTCAGTACCGCCGGATTCAGTGCGGAGCCGAGGCTCTCCATGGTGGGGAACTGGAGAGTGGCAAGCAGGTCGTCCGGGACGTTGACGAACTTCACGCCGAAGGACATGGAATGCGCCGCCGCCACACCCGCGATCACGCCGACAAGCGGCGCTGGCACCAGACGTAGCCGCTTGGGCGCAAATCGCACCCAGAGCAGCACGGTCACAATAGTGATCACGCCGACAATCGCTGCTTGATGCTGGAACGAACCGTCGACCGGCACCAAGCCGGCCTTGATCGCCGCGGGAATGGAGATGAGGTTCTGCAGCCCTGAGCCCTTGGGGGAGTCATCAAGCATCACATGGAATTGCGAAGCAAAGATCAGTACGCCGATACCGGCGAGCATTCCATGGATGACCGCCGGCGATACCGCGCGAAACACTTGCCCCACGCGGAACAACCCGGCCGCGATTTGCACAACGCCAGCCAGGAGAACAATGATCCCGAGCGTCGCTACTCCAAACTCCTGCACCAATTGCCACACCATGACCGCCAGCCCCGCGGCCGGTCCACTGACCTGCAGTGGCGAGCCCGCGATTGCTCCCACCACGATGCCGCCAACAATCCCTGTGACGAGTCCCGCTGCGGGCGGTAGCCCGGAGGCAATCGCCACGCCCATGCACAGGGGTAGCGCTACCAGGAACACCACCACGGAAGCGAGGGCATCTGCACCTAGGCAGGAGCGCCAGGAAGGCCAGGTTGCTTGTGTACTTGTCATGAGGGTTCGTTCAAATGGAGACGGTGAGGTGGCGCTTCGGCGTTGAAGGTGCTGGGATCGATGCTTGGGTGAGCGCGGCGAACTGCCCAATGACCGGGTCGTATGCAAAGACCTGCCCGGTCTCGATCTTGTAGACCCAGCCATGCACGTTGAGTTGGCCGCGCGCCAGTCGGGCTGCAACCGACGGGTGCGTTCGGAGGTTCTCTAACTGTGTCAGTACGTTTTCCTGAACGCATGCGGAGATACGCGGCGCACCTTCAAGATCGGCGTAGTTCTCCTGCACTGTGCGTCGTGCCGCGTCCGCGTGCGTGAGCCACTGACGTACCGCCGGTGTATCCGCCACCAACGTCTCGTCAAGTAGCCCCTTCATGGCGCCGCAGTGTGAATGGCCGCAAATGATGATGTCGCGCACGCCGAGGCCGGCTACTGCAAACTCAATCGTGGCCGCCTCGCCGCCGTTTGATGCGCCATGTGGCGGCACAATGTTGCCAGCGTTGCGAAGGATGAATAGTTCACCCGGTTCCGTCTGCGTGATCAGATTGGGGTTGATGCGCGAGTCGGAACAGGTGATAAAGAGCGTCTCGGGCGACTGGCCGTGCGCGAGGCGTTCAAAGAGTTCCCGCTGCGATCCAAAGATTGACTCTTGGAAGTGGTGGATGCCGTTGATGAGCTTTTGCATGTGAATCCTCTAAAAAATGGTGAATGGATATTGGTAATCGTTATGGAGTTCGGGACTTTGACCAGGCCACGCGCGCGCGCCGCAGGCTGACCTTGATCACTTGTGATGATTCAGCGTCTTTCTCAAGGACCTCGAGGCCAGCGAGCAACCACTTTGAAAGGGCAGGGTTGGCAAGCTTGTAGAACACACGCCGCCCTTCGCGCCTTTCGGTGACCAAGCGATGCGCGCGCAGATGCGAGAGGTGCTGCGACGTCCCGGAGTGCGATATGCCAAGGAGTTCTGCAAGCGTTGCCACGTCGCGCTCGCCGCTACCAATTTCTTCGATGATTCGCAGCCGACATGGGTGACCAAGGACAGCAAGTACCTCGGCAAGTTCTCGGCTAGCAATGGTTCGGAATGGCACGGAGCGGTGTCCTTTGCAGTAAGCAGTACACATTCACATATTCAATATTCTGAATATTTGAATGTCTAGACTATAGCACCAACCCCAGTCTCCGGCAATTGATGTGCTTGAGGCTCACATGGTGATGTTTCGTTCGATAACTGGGGTTATCAGGGCGAAATTCCTCTGCAGACCCAGTTATAGGACACAAATGCAGCTTTTGAGGCCAACCCGTGAGGGGTTGGTGGTGCGGATTACGTTTGCTTAGGTGTCATCAGAGTTTCTCCGGAGAAATCAAAGTTCTTCAGAGAAGCCCCGGATGACGGAGAATCAGACGCGCAGCAGTTGTTCTCTGCGCGTGGGAAATGGGCCGCTCGCCGACGGGTTCGGTTGTGTGTTGACGTGTGCCGTGGAGCGGAGTGTTCCTGCCACCCGTCAAAGGAGTTGATTCATATGTTTACCCCCACCTTTGTTTCGCGGCTCGCTGCACCCCTCGCCATCGGACTGATCGCCGGATCCGCAAGTGCTGACTTCCTGGGCTGGACCGCCAACGTGCGTTCGGCCACCAACGGCGGCTACCTCGTCAACGTCTTCGCCGTCACGAGTAGCGCGTCCGACAAACTTTATAACGTTTACGGCTCAAACCTGAAATCGCCGAACGCTGGCTACATTCAAACCACTTCCACGGGTGGATTCCTTCAGGGATCTGGTACCCAAAGCGTCTTCGCTGCCACGGAGTTCCAAAACTGGACTTCCGAGGATAGCTTCCTGACGATCAGTTCAACACTCGATGGTGTCGATTGGCTTGCGGACAGCGCGACCATCGGTGATCCGACGTGGAACGTGACCTACACAACCCTCGCCGGCACGTCTAAAACCGCCAACAGTTTCAGTGTCGTCTCAGGTTCTTTCACCAATAGCGAATTCGTCAATCCGAACACGCACTCCGTGCCAGACACAGCAGGGTTCTACTTGGCGGGATCCGCAGCAGACGCCGTCAGCCTTGCATCGCTGACAAACCGGGTAGCCAGTTCAACGCCGGACGCTGCTGCAGGAACATTGGGCATCATGGTGGCACAACTTCACATGAGCGAACTCAATCTTGACTGGAAGATGGGCGCGACTATCGGTCGAGGCAACGGCACGGCTGACCAGAAGACATTCTCCTTGCAGATTGTCCCCGCGCCAGGAGCAGTCGCGCTTCTTGCGATCTCTGGTCTGCTGTCAGGAGCGCATCGGCGCCGGTCCGTTTGTTGATCATTGTTTACCTGCCTACACTTCTTCTTTGATTTGTTCACCCCTTCGTTTGGGTTTAGCTCATGATGTTCAAGCAATTCGTTATTTCGGGCGCTATCAGTGCCGTGGTTCTCGCTCTCGCAGCGAGAACCACGGTTGCGCAGGTCCCTGATTACCCTCCAAGCCTGCGCGGTCTGGCGGTTCCTGAGCCTCCAACCATCCTGGAGTATGTCCGCAGCCGATCGGCAGCGATTGCGCTGGGTAAGTCACTCTTCTGGGATACCAACCTTGGCAGTGACGGTCAGACTGCCTGTGCCTCGTGCCACGGGCATGCGGGCGTCGACCCCCGACGTACCAACGCATTGCATCCGGGCGCCAACGGAACATTCGATGCGGGCATCCTGCCTGGACAGACGAAGGGTGGCGACTTTTTCCCGACGTTGGTCTTTGAGGATCCACGCTCGCGATTCGGCGCGCGGCTTCGTGATATCGACGACGTGGTTGGTTCGCAGGGCGTGCTCAAGCGTGCGTACCGCGAGCTTGCATCGGGCAACCTTGTGGAGCTCTGCGACGATACGACCGATCCGGTGTTCCACGGTGCCGAAGGAAACGTGCGCCAGGTCACTGGTCGCAATTCTCCATCAGTCATCAATGCGGTACTCAATGTGCGTAATTTTTGGGACGGTCGAGCCAATGCGCAGTTCAACGGCGTGAATGCGCTCGGGCCGCTCGATCCAACCGCGCGGGTCTGGCGCCAGATCAACGGAACGAACGCCCTTGAACCGGTGCCCGTGCTATTGGAGATGGGATCGCTCGCCTCGCAGGCGGTCGGCCCCGTAGTCAGTTCGGTGGAGATGAGTTGTTCGGGCAAGGTGTTGTCGACGCTCGCGCGCCGGTTGCTGGACCAGCGCGCACTGGCATCACAACGCGTATCGCATTCTGACTCAGTTCTTGGTGCATTGGCAATGCCTGATGGCATGGGGTTGTTCAATACCTACCGTGAACTGATCGACGCGGCATTCTTGCCGCAGTGGCGGACGACCCTGCCAACCCCCGATGGCATTCCGCAGGTAGAGGCGAACTTCAGTCTGTTCTTTGGCATAGCCATCCAAATGTACGAGGCAACGCTTATCTCTGATGACTCGCGTTATGACCGTTGGGCTGCTGCCGGCGGTCCCGTGGGTGGCGATGCGGCAGGTCTACTTACGCCGCAAGAGCGACGTGGTTTAGACATATTTTCCAACCATGGGACGCTGACTGGCGTTCCTGTTGGTAACTGCATCGCCTGTCATACGAGTGCCGCATTCTCCAGCGCAACCTGGACATTCATCGACCAAGTTCCCGGCACCTCGGTGGTTGAGCTCATGCCATCAGCGGCTGTGGCGCAGGTTGCGCAAGTGGTCTTCGCGGATCACCCTGTTGAGGAGGCTCCTGCTGCGCTGCCATTGAACTTCACCCTGGACAACGCGAACATTGAATTGTTCCACACTGTGCCGCCAGAGGGCGCCGAGGGTGCTGAGTTGATCCTTGAGGCAAGTGTGACGCTCCCGGACTTGACGCCACTGGGCTGTCCGACTGATGTCGCTCGCACGGCGGCCGTTGTAGTTCAAGAGCGGGAGGCCATCTTCTCGGCGTCCGTGCGCCGTCGAGTGTTGCCGAACGGCTCATGCGGCACATCGATGTTCGTCCGCATCATGGGATTCCGCGAGGGTCTTTATGAAGTCAGGGTGAACGGCATCGTCCGTGCGGTTACTGAGGTGCACGCCTCGGGAGCCTATGACCTTGGGTTCTACAACATCGGCGTTCGACCAACCGCGGAGGATCTTGGGGTTGGCGGCTTGCAGGCTGGTGGGGTTCCGCTTTCCTACACGCGACGGATACAACAAGGCCTCCCGATTCCTGATGCACCAACCGATGTGCCAGTTGTTCCAGCAAATATCCACGCTCAGGTGGATGGAGCGTTCAAGACACCAACGCTACGCAATATCGAATTGACCGGACCGTACTTCCATAATGGTGGCCAATCCACGCTGCGACAGGTGATGGAGTTCTACAATCGCGGCGGCGACTTCCATGAGGCGAACCTTGTTGATCTCACACCGGAGATGTTCGCACTGGACCTTTCGGAGCCGGACATTGACGCGGTCGTTGCGTTCATGAAGACGCTGACGGATGAACGTGTCCGTAACGAAAGCGCGCCATTTGATCATCCAGAACTGCCGCAGCCCAACGGTTACACGTTGGCGGCGATCGGTGCCGCGGGTCGAGCCGCTGACTGCCGGATGCAACTTCAGTCTTTCGATGCTGACTTCACAGTCGTGAGTGCGCCTCCGGATTGTGACGGCGATGGGCGGATTGACTCATGCGCGATCGCAGCGGATCCATCCCTCGACATGGACCACGATGGCATCCCTGATACGTGCCGGTGCGTCGGCGACATCGTGGTGGACGGCTTTATCGACGGTTCGGATCTGGGCATCCTGTTGATGCAGTGGGGTCAAAGCGGCACCGGCCTCACGGGAGATGTGAACCGCGACGGCGCCGTCGATGGAATGGATCTTGGTCTCGTCCTGATGGGCTGGGGGGCGTGCGGCGGCTAAAGGCAGATTCAGGGCTTCGGATCTTGACTTATCGGACATATTAGTAGCAGGTACGGGCTTGCGGAGCGGCGCACGAGGTGATCCAGCCATGCTGGGTTCATCTCGTGCGTTGCTCATGCATAAGCGTTTGCTATATGGGACTTTACATCGCCATTTCTAGGATTAATCATGTCAGTGGATGATGGGTTCGGCGAGTCGATTACGTTATCTCTAGAGAAGCACTACTTCTCCAGAGAATGATCTCCGGTGTGAAACACATCCGGCATCTCTGAGAAGTGGGTGATTCAAGTGGAAGTCCACGCCGCGCGCCGACGGAATCGGCGATCCCTCAACCCCCAAGTCATTGGGAGTCATTCGAACGGTGTCAAGCATAAAGGAGTTTCAGATGCACACCTCTCATTTCACTCACCCCACGTTTGTCCTTACCACGTCCTTGTCCCTAATCACCGCCTCTGCCCAGGCGGGGATCATCATCGACAGCTTTGATGCGTCTAGCCAGATGGCCCTCGCCGGGGGCTCGACCACTTCGAGCGCCGTTGATTCTGGCGCATCGGTATCGGCAGTGAATGCTGCAATCGCACCCATCGCCAACTCGCGCCGCAATCGCGTGGCTCGTGCGAGCTGGTCTTCTTTCGGTGACAACGGTTACTCAACGGCAGATAAGGGGAACCGATTCTCCTCGACCACGATTGATACAGCCGCCGGCACTGCCAACTTCAACTTCGGCGGCAAACTCGGCGAAGCAACTGGAAGCCTTGCCTACAACGCTGTGACCGGCACATCAATGGATTTTGCCTCCCAGGGCCATGGCATCGGGATCAACGGATCTCTTGTCGGATCGACTGGCATCACCAATCCCTCCCTTCAAGGCCTGACGCTCGATCTGGTGTTGACCGATGCATACGGAGTGCAGGCGAACTACACCTTCTTCGGCTATGCCGCTGGCGGCTTCAGTGGCCTGAATGGTGGTCTACTCGCAAACTTCGCGGACTTCGCCCCGTTCAATCCTGAGGAGTCGATTGACCTGACACAAGTAACGTCATTCTCAATGAACTTCGCATATCAGTGCAACGCATTCGGAGCTGCTGTTCCGGAAGTCGCTGGCTCCTATCAAGTTGGTTCGATCTCCATCGTTCCTGCACCGGGTGCAGTGGCGCTACTGGCGGCAGCCGGTCTGGTGGGAATGCGCCGACGCCGTTGATCAATCCGCTGACGCACACTCTTGCACACTCTCTCACAGTCTCTCACACTCCCGTTTGGAGCTCTACCCATGAATACTTTGTTTACATTCATTGCCGCTAGTACCACGTTCATCACAGTCACTGCATCGGCCCAAGTCATCCTCTTCAATGGCACCACGGTCACACAGAAGTTGCCCGTCGAGATCTTTCTGACCGAGGGACCGATCTGGGACATCGATATCCCTGGTCGCACGCTGACGGCTGTTGGTCAGGTCATTCAGATTCCCGCCAGTATCAACGGCGTGCCGTTCACTTTGGAGGGCACTGAGAAACTCAGTCCGAACGGCGCTACCTTGGGATCGATCACCGTCGCGGACTTTGACCGTCTCAGTGACATCAATGCCATCGGGCGAGATCTTGTAAACGCGAGCGCCGGTCCTGATGCCGGTCCCTATCGGCTTGGTCCGGTGCGTTCGCTCTTTAGTACATCCGAAGCTCGTTCGAATGTCGTCGGGGCACTCGACCGAAGCCCTGCCACGCAACGGGTGATTGAGGACAACTACTTTCGCATCCTCATCAACCTGTTCAACGTCCACCAATCGGTGCTGTCAGCGGAATTCCTTGGTCGCTGCGGCGTTCGTACGGCTCAAGGGCAGTACCCAACGAACCCATTCCAGCTCCCGCCACGAACCTATTGGAAGTACCCGCACAGCACCGGCGGCACGCTGAAGTCCGCAGGCACTATCTATGTCGATTCCGCGGGTAATGAGTATCGAATCCCCCATGATGGCTGCGTGATTGAGTTGGCGGAAAACGTGACGGCAGGCAAGGTTCGATCTGTGCAGAAGGGCAGTGACTTAACGCCCATATCGTTCGTCGTTAACGAAACGATCGTAACACTCAACCAAGATCCGCGAATCGAAACAAAGATTCTTGGGATTGCGGGTGCTGAGGTTGATCCCTCCGTACTTGCGGCGAGTCTTCAAGTGGGCGATGAGGTAGTCGTGGTTGGGTACCTCGTCGGTGAACACATGATGTTCGGAATCGAGATCGATGCGCCGACGCTTTATGTTGAATCGATGGGTATTATTGTGTCCGCCGACCGCTTCACCGCGCGGGTGGATACTGGTCTCCTCCGCTGGCGCGGGCAGTTCTACCCGCCGGCTGGCAAGACGCTGTGGGTGCAGCTCGCTGGTTCAAAGAAGCCCCTTGCCGTGCCATTCGTCGTGGATCCCGCGAACGGAATCGGTACCTATGACATGCGCCTTGACGGCATTGACCTCGAAGTCGTCACGGCCCTCGACATGGTTGTCCGAGATGCTGCGACGGGTGCAGAACTCCATCGCCAACACTTTGACTTCACCGATTCCATAGCGCCCTGATTCGCCCAAGCGCTGCCGCAGACCCTGTCAGAACATGAAGCGCCCGGAACTAAGCAGTTCCGGGCGCTTTTTATTGACTCTCGATTCCGAGCAAGTGAATGACAGTATTTACATCAGCATTGGTGATTGACCTTTTAGATTCACGGACTACAGTCAGCTGTCGGGCATTTATTCATTTGTTCCTTTGTTCTCCAGGACGTTCCGTATGTTGCGCAAAACAAGTAGTTCACCCGTCGTTTCCAGGCGTCGGTTCCTCGGTGGCACTGCAGTAGCGGCCGGAAGTCTTTCCGTCCTCTCCAAGCAGGCGAGCGCCCAGGTCACCGTTCCAGTTCAAGTCAACTTTGGAAGCCCGGCCACCACGCCGTGGGTATGGCCGCTCGCGTTCGCGCGACACGCAGTGCCGCTGCCAGCTTGGGAGGCCCTGGATCCGCCAGTGATTCCGGCTGACCATCAGCGTTACGACGAGTTCGCGCCCGTCAAGTTCTATGACATGAGCGTGACCGAGATCTTGTCGCGTCCGCATCCGGAGCTTGCTGAGAGTCGCGTCATGGCCTACCAAGGTTCCGTGCCGGGTGTCACATTCATCAATCACTACGGCGAGCCAGTGCTGTGCCGTATTCGGAACGATTTGCCCCTGGAACTCAATGGTATTGGCAGTCCCGACATCATTACCCATGTGCACAATGGCCATCATGCCTCGGAGTCTGATGGCTACCCGGGCTACTGGTTCAGTCCTGGTTCATTCAGGGATCATCACTGGCCAATGATCTATGCCGGCGGCGACTGGCGTGAGGCCAAGGGCACGCTCTGGTACCACGATCACCGGATGGATTACACGGCTCAGAACACCTACCGCGGGTTGGCCGGCTTCTTCCTGTTGTTCGACCACCTTGATAGCGGCAACGAGAATGATCCAAACTCCGAGGCGTTCCGCTTGCCGAGCGGTGTGCCCGATGGTCCGCGTTGGCGCGGGTGCTATGACATTCCACTGATCTTCACCGACCGCCGGTATGACGCGAACGGCGTTCTAGTGATGGACGTCATGAACATGGACGGGCATCTTGGTGACAAGTACCTAGTAAACGGGCGCGTTCAGCCGTACTTTGAGGTCGAGCGTCGCAAGTACCGGTTCCGTCTGCTTGATGGTGGCCCGTCCCGGTTCTACAGCTTTTGGATGTCCAATGGCATGACGTTCCACCACATCGCGAACGATGGCAATATGTTGCCGCATCCAATCGAGACTGACCACGTTCAACTCGGCGTTTCGGAACGTGCGGACATTGTTGTTGACTTTAGTCAAGTGCCCGATGGCGTCAACGAGCTTTATCTTGTTAACCGCGAGATGCAAATCGAAGGCGCGAAGCCAGAGGGTGTTCTGTTGTCGTATGCCGACAGCAATCAACTGATTAAGTTCATCATCAGTCCCGAGAGGAATGTTGTCGACCACAGCCGGGTTCCTGCGAACTTCCGACCGTTGCCGGAGATGGACACCCCCGTTGTCCGCACTCGCACCCTTGCGTTCGACCGCAAGAATGGCATGTGGACGGTGAACGGCAGGATCTTTGACAACGATCGGGCGGACATCACTTTCAAGCAAGGTACGGCCGAGATCTGGCGCATCAGTACCGCTGGCGGATGGGCGCACCCCGTGCACATCCACATGGAAGAGAACCGGATCCTTTCACTGAACGGCAAGCCCGTTGACAGTGGCATTCTTCACTGCAGAAAAGACGTGTTCACGTTGTATCCCGGTGACGAGATGGAGTTGTACATCCGGTTCCGTGACTGGACTGGTCGTTATGTCATGCATTGCCATAACACCATCCATGAAGATCACGCCATGATGGTTCGCATCGATGTAGTTCCTTGATAGCAAACACCAACAGTTACTGAGTTAAAAATATGAATAATCGAATCCAGGTTGTTAGTTCCGATCCATCGGTGCTAGTTCAGTTCGCCAATCGTCGCTCAGCGCTCCGCGCGCTGATGATCCCCGCCGGTGCCGCTGTGCTCAGTGGCTGCTCATCCGTCACTCGCCTTGCTCAGGAGCCGGCGCCTGCCGTCTCCGATGAGGAGGTTGGTCGGATGCGTCGAGATGCCAGTGGGGTGCGCACATTCAAAAACTACGTGCTCTATGACCAAGATGGTCGGAAGTTGTACTTCCATGATGACCTCATACGTGGCCAGATCTTTGCAGCGGGCTTCGGCTATGCGAAGTGCCAAGGCATCTGCGGTCGTATCTCTGGCAACCTCGTTGAAGCTTCAGGAATGCTTGGTGGCTTGATGGGGAACCCGGTGCGCTTCTACACGTTCTCGCTCGCTCAGGATTCACCTGCTGACATGCGGGAGGCGATGGAGATTCGCGGCATTCTTGGCAAGCCCGGCTGGAAGTATTTGACAGGATCCCCCGAGGCGATCCGGTATGTCCGTTGCTCCTTTGGATTCTTTGACTCGGGCAAGGAAGATACGCAGGGCACTCCTGCCACCCACACAGGCATGATCCGGTTTGGTCATCACTCACTCGACAAGTGGAGTTCCTGCCCCGGCCTTGGCACCCCGACCAGCATCGCGAGCAGCGTGGGATGGCTGTTGCCACCGGACCGCCGCCCAGAGTTTGCGCGCATGAATCGCAATGTTCCAAACAGCGCTCGCGCCATTCCAGGCTGGACGCCATCGAAGCCACTGCTCGCACAGGTTTGACGTACCACTGCTCGCACCGCTCGTGAACGAATCGCATCACACTATTAAACAAGACACCATATGAAGACTCGATCCACAATTTCCAAACAGCTCGCGGCATCTGTCGTTGGAGCAACCTTCGCCCTCTCTGCGCCAGCGAGTGCTGACGTGGTCCTCCAAATCAAGGACTTCCAGATGGGTCGGCTGAACTTCGTGCAGATGGTGGGCGCGCGCGACCTGGTCGGCGAGTTGACGTCTATCTCAGTAGACGCCACGATCAGTGGTTCGGTTTCGAACACCTACGCGAAGGATCTGTGCGTGTACCTCGATGTGCCGCCGCTCAATGGTGGTGGCGAGTTGCAGGTGGGTGGTTTCACGCCAATCAGCGACAATGGTACGCATGCTATGTGGCCGAGCGGTGATTTCTACCGTGACGGAACGCCGGTGGTCGGAACGGTTGTATTGGCGCAGCCAGTGCAGATGTCGAAGTCGCAATTGGCAATCTATGTCGGTAACGGATACGGCACTCCGCGGGCCAGTGCCGAATGGAATGGCACAATCACCCTGCACGGTGTCAACTGGGTGCCGTCAATGCGGGATGATGATGGTGACGGCTTTGTGAACACCATCGACAACTGCCCGTTCGTGGCGAATGAACAGCAGTCAGACTGCGACAACGACGGGATCGGCGATGTGTGCGATGCCAGTACGTATGCGGACTGCAACAATGATGGCATCGCCGACGATTGCCAGGTCAACTTGGTCGCAGATATCAATCAGGATGGTCGGCTTGATGCGTGCCAATACGCCGTCGGTGACTTGGATCTTTCGGGAATCGTCGATGGCGTGGATCTCGGTTTGATGCTCGTGAAGTGGGGCCAGCCAAACCCAGGGATCCGTGACTGCAACGGAGACAACATCTTTGATGGTCTTGATCTCGGAGTCTTGCTTGTCAACTGGGGCCGTCCGAGTTAATCACGGCATTCACGCCAATGGATTTGGAACGCATGGTTGGTCGCACTGGTACAGCTGCAGCAGCCATGTTTCTCGTGGGAGTAGTGAAACCATCAGCAGTCAAATGCCATCGCCACCATTGACATCCATGGTGGATTTGGCACGACTAACTGAAAGCCCGTGAACTCGCTGAGCGGCGCGCCCAAGCGTTGAGCGGCGCGCTCCAAGAGTTCTGCATGCACTGCCGAATGCCGTCGCGCTGACGCGGGCAACGTCGGTCCCTCTATCGGAACGGCGCTCGCTTCGAGCGGGAGGCGTTCGAGACCATGCTCCGCCAGAACGCGCCGATTGAGGTTCGGCGAACTCATCAGCATCGCTGAAGGATCGTTCGCTAACTTCACTGAGCGGTGGAACCACACCTCGGTCACCGTGCGCTCGGTTGGTGTCGTCATCAAGAACATGAGTCGCCAATGAGCGCGCGCTTCTTGCAGCGTGCCGACATGATCAAGGTGCTCAAGGAATGCCAGGTCAAGCGGGTCCGCGTTTGCGGTGCCTCGGTCAAGGAGTTCCACCATCTGCGTCTCACCATCGCGGTGCATGCGCAGGCATCCGTTCGTGGCGTCTGGCGAGGAGAGGTCGCGCACCAAGGCGGGGATGCCCTTGGTGCCGTGCTTCATGGTGGTTACGCCACGCTGGCTCCCCTTTTCGTGCGCCTCCAGTGTGTAGTAGATCGGCCACGCTGCGCTGGGGCGGATGCGGTGAATCCCGTGGATGCTGGTCGCCGCCGCCATGCCCACTGCACCGCCAGTTCCTGCGGGGCCGATGAGGAACGACGAGAGATACGTCGCCAGCCCGATGCCATGCAGATATTCGTTTGCTCGCGTGGCATTGGCGCGAGCTCGGAGCATGGCGGTCCGCTGCGCAGGGGTGTCAAGCGCGCCCGCGGCCACGGCGCGCAGCAGCGGCTGGCTGGTGGCGCCTGGTACCAATTGCGCCTCCATGTTTCGGATCGCCGTGCGCAGCGTTTGTAATGGCTTGGCCGGGCAGCCGCGTGTTTCGAGCGACTTCAGCACCAGTTCCCAACCCCGCAACTTCGGCAGTGCGCGGATGACTGATGCATGGTCGGCAGTGTGCGCGATGGTGTAGACCTGCCAGCCCAGGTTCCTTCGCAACCCGAGCCCACGACCACACGCGCGCGCACCGTCCATGGCGGGCAGCACCCGCTCCAACGTGTCACGCAGGGCCCGGTGCAACGCCAGTGCAGTATCTGTGATCTGCGCGCTGGCAATTTCGAAGTTCGGTGACTTGGTGTGTGACATAGCAGTCGTTTGCTCGAACGTGTCAGGCTATCCGTTGCAATCCCTGAAAGGCAGTCGCCCCGCTCATGAAAGCGGGGCGACTGGATTCGTGCGTTGAAGAATCGGTTCAGGCGCGACGACGGCGGCTGGCGAGACCAGCGAGGCCGAGCATGGCGATGGCGCCCGGCGCAGGAACCACCGTTGCGGACAATGCAAACTCCCGAAGGCCGAGGTTGCGGAAGGTGCCGTTGTCAACGGTGTTGATCAGTTGCACAAGGACATACCGGCCGGTGACCGGGGCGCCCAGCGTAAAGGTCTGCAAGCCGTCAAACATGCCAGTCCTGCTCCACGTTGCGGGGGTGTTGGAGGCGAGGAAACTGCTGGTGGAACTTGCACTGGTGACGTCGACGCCGAACGAGCTCGTACCGATCCACATGTTGGCGGTGTTGAAGCCGTCCACGGTGTTGGTTGCAAACCGCGGCGCGAGGCGGAGGGCGTCGATGGAGTACGACTGATCGAGCGTGAAGGAGAACCAACCAACGTCTCGACCCTGGGGGTTCGTCCCGGCGTAACTGGCGATCGCCCACTGGGTGGCCATGTCGTTGTCAAAGATGTTGTTGATGACATATGACGGGCTGAACTCGCTGCTTGCGACGGCCGACGTGTAGTACGAAGTCCCGGTGAGAAAATCGGCGTGTGCCGATCCTGCCACGGTCACGATTGCGACGGCCGCTGCCGCGGCGAAGTTCTGGGTGTAACGATCAGTGCTCATGTTTCGGGGTGTCCTGAAAGGGGTAAAGGAACGTGATCTCGGCGGCGCGATAGCGCGCCTTACCCTTACAAACGAAGGTGAAGGCGCGGACCCATCACGTCGATCGGGACCAAGTGTCCGTGACGGACACTTGACGACAAAACCCCCTAAAATCACAGTCGCCCCGCTCGTGAAAGCGGGGCGACTGAATGCATGCGTTGAAGCTGCGCGTCAGGCGCGGCGACGGCGTCCGCCGGCCAGGCCAGCCAGCCCGATCAGCGCGATTGCGCCCGGCGCGGGGACGGGCACCGGCGTGACGGAGATGGCCGCGACCGTCCAAGTAAAGGTCGTAGACTGGAAGTTGAACTGCAGTCGCGTGGTCGAACCGGTCGCCGTCATATCGAACGAGTAGTACGCAATCGGATTGATGGTCGGGCTATTGACCAGGGACATCACCGTCTGGCTGCCGAAGTCCAGCGAGAAGCTGTTCGTATTGCCCGAACCCGTGACCTTCCTCAGTCCGAAGCTCACGGTGTACTCCTCGCCAGCCACGGTGCTCAGGTCTTGGTACATGCCGCCGGGTCCGGGGCAGTCGAACTGGGCAACGGTCAAGCCGCCTCCTCCCATTGGATCGCCGCCTATGCTGCCCAAGTACGCGAGTCCGCCTCCGCCGGGCGCTGCCGTGCCCCACATCGTCCAGCCGTTGAAACCGTTGGTGAAGCCGCCGTTGGTGACGATGTTTCCGCTGGCGGTGGACGCGACGACCGCGCTCAGGGCGCCGGTCAGGATAGTGAAACGGTTGGTAAGCAGATTCATGATTTCCTTGTAATGACAGGGTTCGTTAGCGCTGTGCCGCGATGGCATGTAAGCACGCTCCATTTATGAACACGAAGTCCGCGCTAAACAACCATCACGCCGATCCGGACCAAGTGTCCGTGACGGACACTTGACGACAAAACCCCCTAAAATCACAGTCGCCCCGCTCGTGAGAACGGGGCGACTGAATGCATGCATTGAAGCTGCGCGTCAGGCGCGACGACGGCGGCTGCCAGCGAGGCCGGCTAGGCCGACCAGCGCGATGGCGCCGGGGGTGGGGACGACGGTGGACGTGAACGTCACGGTCGTTGTCCCGCTGAACCGAAGGGCTCCCGCGGTGGTGAAGAGGTTCTGGGTGTTGAAGACGCCGGTGCCGGTGATCGGGCCGATGTTGCTCTGCATATTCCAGGAAGAGAGGGCGCCGTTGCCGAAGCTGAGGACGTCGCCCTGGCCGATCACGGAGAAGCCTGCACGGCTCTGCACGTTGGCCGCGAAGTTACCCGTCGAGCTGGTCACGGCAAAGTTGCCGTAGTCCTCGACCGTGACATCTGCGGCGCCGTTGGTGGCTTTGTAGCCCTGCGAGTACGTCGTAATCGCGTCCGTCAGGTAGGAGGAGTGGATGCTGAAGGCCTTGCCGGAGAAGGACTGGCCGGCATAGATGCCGGAGAGCCAACTGCCGGAAGCAATGCCGCTGTACGTGATATCAATCACGCCAGCGCTTGCTGCCGAGGTGGCAATGAGTGCGAAAGCGACGACTGAAGCGGAACGAATGGTGCTCATGTTTCGAGATGTCCTACAGAAGTGTGAAAGGGAAGAGGAACGTGACGGGAGTCCTCTGAACGTAGCGCCGATTCCAACACACGCACGAACGGGCCGTCCGTCACGGACATAGCCCGGCCGTGGAAGCCACGGCACGATGCCGTTGCTTCCATTGACTTAAACGCAAAGCAGGGCACGGGTGCATCACGCGCGTGCGGACCAGGTGTCCGTGGCGGACACGTGCTTGCAGCAACGCACCGCCATTGACCGGGGGGAAGCAACGGAGGGCGGAATTGCGGCACCTCCGGGCTCGGTGGTCCATTATTTTGTGATTTCTCAGTCCGTTCTCCCATTCCGTCCGTATACATTTCAGACGCACCTTCATGAACTACATCCAAGCCACCATCCGGGTTGGGATCCTGCTGCTCGCCGGCGCTGTTGATGTTCCGGCCCTCGGCCAGCTTCCCTTCGCTCCCGCTCCGCTGCGCACCGACCTGCTGCAGCCGCCCACCGACGCCGGCGCCTGGGGCGGGACGGGGGCTTCGCTCCCGGATGGATCGATCGCGATCGGCGACCTGGCGCTGAATCGGGTGACGTTGCAGGCCGTCGACGGCACCGTCCTGCAGACGCTCGTCGACCCCACCGCCGCGAAGGGGCAGGACCGAAGCTTCGGCGCCGCTGTGGCGCTGCTCGGCACTGACGAGTTGCTGGTCTTCGCGCGCGCCGGTTCGACGCCGGCCTCGGGACCGGCGGTGCACCGCTTCCGCCAGTCAAAGCCGGGTGCGTCGTGGCAGCACGTCGGCGTGGTGCCGCTCGCCGGAGCACCCGCGACCGCGACTGCCGCCCGCAATCTATCGCGCCTGGTCACCTCGCCGGACTCACGGCAGTTCGTCGCCGTGTGGGAGCAGAGCTCCGCTGTCGCGTGGAGCGTCTGCGAGGACATCCCGGGCTTCGGCTGGTTCGAGCAGCCGCTCGGATTCCTCCAGCCCGTCTCCGGCGGCACGCTGCCCGACTACGCGCCCGCGATCCGAGCCGGCGTGATTGCCGTCGTGCGGCGGACATCGACCGATTCATCAATCCGGTTCGCCCGGTTCGACCAGGCGACGCAAGGATGGTTCGCGCCGTACAACGGCTCGGTCTCGCTCGGCGGCATCGGGTCGTCGCCCGCGATCACCTCGCAGGGCCGCGTGTGCGTGGCCGTGCGCTCCTCGCCCTCGGCGAGCACCGCGTGCCAACTGGCGGAATTCACCTACTGGGCCCCGCCCGCGACGTTCGTGCGAACGCAGTCGATCCTGCTCGATGCGCCCAACCTGACGCTGCCGCGGATCGGCGTCGGACTCGGAAGCCATGACGACTCCGTCTTCGTCCTCTCTCGTTCCTTCGCCGATGGAACCGCCTGGGTCGACGAGATCGACGAGGAGCTCTCGCTCGGCTTCGTGCGCCGGCGGACGTTCCGCGCGGAGGTGCATGCCACCACGGCGTCGTCGTCGACGTGGGGGATCGCCGTCGTCGGCGGCACGCTCAGTGTGCTTCCCACGCCGGTTCCGACGTTGCCGGTGCAGCAGCCGCTCAGGCTCTCGATCGAGTCTGTCGCAGACCTTGATCGCGACGGCACGGACGACCGCGATCAGCTCGGCGCCGGCGCGGCGGTCGACTGCAACGCCAACGGCATTCCCGATGCCGGTGACCTGCTTCTGGGCATCGGGACCGACGTTGACGGCGACGGCCGGCTCGACGCGTGCTCGGCCGACTGCGACGGCGACGGCGCGACCGATTTCGCCGAGCTCCTCGCCGGCGCGACCGACTGCAACCGCAACGGCGTGCCCGACGAGCCGTGCGATCTGCAGAACCCCTTGCGCGACGTCGACGGCAACGGCCGGCTCGACGCGTGCGGCGCCGACTGTGATCGAAATGGCATCCCCGACGAGATCGAGCTATTCAACGGTTCCGTCGCCGACTGCGACGCGAACGGGATTCCGGACGGCTGCCAGGGCTACCTCGCCCCCGACATTCAGGGTGACGGATCGGGCGGCTTCACCGCGGTGCGTTGGCAGCGGGTGAGCGCTGAGTCGCCGGTGATCAACGCGCTCGAGTTCCGCTCGACCTCGACGTTTGCGACCGCTCGGCGCGTGATGATCGTCCTCGACCGCTCCGGCACCGGCAACCGCGCCAGCGTGACCGACGGTGACATCGTGCACTTCGTGCGGCTGCCCTCGATCGTCTGCCCGCGGCTGCCCGACGGCACGGTGCAGTCGGTGACCGTCCCGCTGCCGGCGATCGATCTCTCGGGTGCTCCCGCCTTCTGGGTGGCCGTCGAGAACGTGACGCTTGCTTACGGGGATCCCGCTCCTGCGGCCGGCGAGTCCGGCCACTACGTGCATACGACCTTCCCGACGGTCGTCAACGGCGCGGCTTGGTTCTCCGGATTCTACGGAAGCGCCGCGCTCACGAATCGGCAGCCGACGTTCTCGGTTCGCTCGGTGCCGTGCATCCCGGTCGGCGACTTCAATCTCGACGGCACCGTTGGCGGTGTGGACCTCGGCATGCTCCTCGGAGCCTGGGGCCAAGCCGACCCCCTCTTCGACCTCGACCGCAACGGAATCGTCGCGGGCGGCGACCTTGCGATCCTACTTTCCTCCTGGAGCCACCGATGATCCGCGAAACCAACGGACCGACCTTCATGCGCCACGGCGCCTCGGTGCTTGCCGCAGCCGTCTTGATGGCTGTCCCGACGACCGCGCTCGCGCAGTCCGCGACAAGCGTTCCGCAGCCGGAACGGATCGCCGCGACGCAGGCGTTCGAACCGGGCACGGGCATGCAGTGGCGGCCCGCGCCGTTGATGTTCCGTGACTCGATCGCCGCGATCCGACGACCGTCGAACTTCGACAGCACGCTGCCTCAGGAGCTCGTCGAGTTCCGGCCCGGCGCGAACGGCGAGTGGGGGATCACCGGGATGATCGACATCCCGGGTCTGAACCTCGCGAGCGTCACCTCGATCTCCGGCAACGGAATCGACGCCTTCGCCGCGGTGCGATCCGATGACTCGGTCGTTGTCGCGCGGAAGGTCAAAGGATCATGGGAGACGCTCCCGCCGCTCGTAGTGCCGGTCGTGTTCTCGGCGTCGATCGTCGGCGGGCCCGGCTCCGTCACGATCGTGGTCGAGCGGGCATCCTCGTGGGACGTTCATCGCTTCGAGGGCGGGGCATGGCAGCTCTTCCGCAGCCTGACCATCGCGGACTTCGGATTCAGCGAGCGCGTCGCACCGGTCAAGGTGGGCGACGGCTTCGTCGTGACCTCTGGCGTCGTTGCGCCCGGTGATGCGGAGGCCACTCCCGGCGCGGTCCGTACCTCGGTGATCGATCTTCGCGCGGGGGGCGCTGCCGCGGCCGTTCGGCTTCCCGCCTCCGCCGGGTCCCAACTCTCCGGCGAGCGCATCGCGGCGGGTGGTCGCTGGGTTGCCTACACCGAGCTGCGAATCGGCCAGGGGCGGCACGTCAATCGCCTGGTCGAGATCGGCGAGGGCGGCAACGTCACTCCGGTGGCGCAGTGGCAGGGGGCCGACGCATCGGACTACGCAACTTTGATCACGCCCGTGGGCAACGTCGCCCGCGCGGACCGTGTCCGGTTCCGCGGCACGCAGGGCGTCGATGAGCGGTGGACGTGGCTCGCGGGCACTTCGAACGCGACCTCGGCGTTCGGCACCGACCGCTCGATCGCCGTGTCCGCGAGCAGCACGACGCTCCGCATCTGGCCCCGTCCTTGGGACGCCGACGGCGACGGCCGCCGCGACGCGGAGCAGGTGTCGGACGGCACCGCGGAGGACTGCAACCGAAACGGCGCGACCGATGCGGCCGACATCGCCGCTCTTCGCCTCGCGGACGCGGACGGCAACGGCCTGCCGGATGCATGCGAGCAGGACTGCGACCTTGACGGCATCCCCGACCTTACGGAACTGCGCGACGGCGCCGCCGCTGTGTGCGGATCGACCACCGTCCTTGCGAGCTGCGCGATCGCGGGCGGCGCCTCGGACTTGAACGGCGACGGCGTGCCCGACCAGTGCGGGCCGGACCGCGACGGCAACGGTATTCCCGACGTCCTCGACATCGCGGCCGGCGCGCCGGACTGCAACAACGACGGGATCCCGAACGGGGCGCCGGTGGTCGGCATCGCGGCGGAGCAGCTGGCGCAGGAGTCGGAGATCTTGGGTTGGGTGTTCGATTCCTTCCCGGGCGTGAAACTCGCTGGTGCCTACTTCCCCATCGACCGCCCGATGCGGATCGACGCCGCGCGCTTCCGCATCAACCCCGGCCCGGATCCGACGCACCCCGCGAGTCCTTTTGGGAAGCCGTTCACGATCATCGTCGCGCAGGACGTCGACGGGAGCGCCGACCTCCGGCGGGCGCAGGTCGAGTGGACCGGGACCGGTTCGTACCGCCACCAGTCGCTGCAGTCGCTTTCGACGCCGTCGGTCGTGGTGGAGCCGCCGGGTTTCTTCGTCTGCTACTCCATTCCATCGGGCAGCTTCAACAGCGCGAGCGGCGGCTCGGAAGCGCCGACCATGCGCGGAGCACGTGCCGACTTCGGTACGAACCCGGCGGCGCGGATCGACCGCGGCTGGAGCGCGATCGGCTCGCAAGCGGGGACGGATCCGCGAGACCTGCTCTCGGTCGCGATCGCCGGGATCTGGTTCCCCGACATCGACGTCGTCGCCAACGGCTGCCCGCTCGGCGGCGACTTCGACGGCGACGGCAAGGTCAGCGGCCGCGACCTCGGGCTGCTGCTCGGCGCCTGGGGGCCCGCGCAGGGCTCGCCGTACGACCTGAACAACGACGGATCGGTCGACGGTCTCGACCTCGGGATCCTGCTCGGGAACTTCACCCCTGGGGCGTGATCGCGGGGATGTCCTCGACCTGAAGCGGATTCCTGCCAGATGACCCGTCGACGATGAGTCGATTTCCAGCCACATGGCGACGGGCCGTGCGCAGGAAGATGCAAAGTCGGTTGCAGCTGGCGTCCGCTGTCGACGGAACCCGTTCGGCGTACGAACACGCAACCCTAAAAACGCAGCGTGGTCGCGCGAGTTCTTGCGAACCGGCGCAACCACGTGCGTTCATCTCAATGGGCGATACTGGACTCGAACCAGTGACCTCACGGGTGTGATCCGTGCGCTCTAGCCAGCTGAGCTAAGCGCCCAAGGGAAGGGATTGTAGCAGCATTGCAAAGAGTGATTCGCAACGCAATAACCCATGGGGACATTGCGCGCTCGTGGGTCGGCGCTTGATGCTCGCCGCATACCCTGCCGTCATGATGCCGCTTCCATTTCGTGTCGTTCGTAGTCATGCCCGCGCTGCGCTAGCGACTCTTGCCGCAGCCACCATGCTCTGCGCCGCCCTCGCTGCTGGCGTGGCGCCGCCCGCATCGCCCGCACCTGCTTCATCGCCTTCCGCCAAACTCCTCCGCGTCTATCTCTTGGCTGGTCAGTCCAACATGGAAGGCCACGGCGTTGTTGATCTGAACGATGCGCGTGATTACAACGGCGGTCGCGGCACGCTTGCTCAATTCGTGGACAACCCCGCCAACAAGGCAGCATGGGGCGATCTCCGCGCGGCGGACGGCTCGTGGTTCGTGCGCGATGATGTGTTCGTTTCGTATCTCACGGAACAGGGCTCGCAGAAAGCCGGTCCGCTTTCGGTGGGCTTTGCGGTCTACGACGACAAACATCACATTGGGCCAGAGCTTGGCATTGGTCGCGCGCTCGGCAATGCATTCGCCGAGCCAGTGCTTCTCATCAAGACAGCGTGGGGCGGCAAGAGTTTGGCGAAGGACTTTCGTCCGCCAAGTTCAGGCGGCGAGGTCGGACCGTATTACAAGCAGATGATCGCCGAGTACCGCGCCGCGGTGGCGGCCATTCCCACGCAGTTCCCCGCACTTGCTGGCTACACGCCGCGCCTCGATGGTGTCATTTGGTTCCAAGGCTGGAACGATGGATGCGATGAAAAGGCTGCCGCCGAGTACGAAGGCAATCTGGTGCACCTCATCACCGATATGCGTG
This sequence comes from Phycisphaera mikurensis NBRC 102666, assembly GCA_945890745.1. Lineage (GTDB taxonomy): Bacteria > Planctomycetota > Phycisphaerae > Phycisphaerales > SM1A02 > UBA966. The sequence goes on along the minus strand of CAMDCW010000002.1, from coordinate 14,086 downwards.
CGGAGTTTGGAAACCCGAAACTTTCGTTTGTCGTCGGCGAGACCGGCAACATGGACAACGCGGTCCTCCGCCACGCGCAGCGCGACGGCTGCCTGCATAAGAAAGTGGCAACCGGAACCGGCTTCGTGCCCACGCGACAATTCCTCCGCGACGCAAAGGAATGCCCAAACCCCGGCCACGGCCATCACTGGTTCGGGAGCGGGGAAAGTTACTTGTTGATTGGTGACGCGCTCGGCAAGGCGGCGGTGCAACTTGCGCCGGACCCGCGCCCAGCGCCAGCCCTCGCTCCTGCTCCAGCACCAGTTACTTCGTCTGCGCGGCCTGCTCAGCCTTGACGCGGCGCACAGCTTCTTGCGTGGCGCGTTCCATTTGGTCTTCGGTCAGCTGGCGCGGCGTGGTGACGGGCTGGGAATCGTCCTTGGACAACTCTTCTCCGGCTTCCTTCATGCCCTTCTTGAACTCGGTGATGGATTTACCGATGTTTCGACCCACGGACGGCAGGCGGCTGCCAAAGAGCAGGAGGCCGATCACCAGGATGATGATCATCTCCGCTCCGCCAGGGAGCCCGAACGCCGCAAGGACCGGGGAAGTAGCAATAGTCATCTCAGAAGTGTAGCCACAGTTCTGCACTTTTCGCAGCCCCTATGCCGATACCCACCGGATGCACGGACGCATCCCGACCCACGCTCTTTCCGCTCGCCGCCTTCGCCGCGCCCATACCGGCGCCATGCTGGTAGCCGTTGGCGCCCTTGCGGCAGCCTCCACCATCTTCCTGGGGGGTTGCGAAACGCCCGAGAAGCCAACGCCCCCGCTCGACCCTGACTTCCAGTTACCGCCCGGTGAGCACGGCCTGCGCAAACTTTCGCGGGAGGAATACCCGGACCTCGGCGCTGCGTACAAGGCGCGCGACGACAAGTTTGCCAAGGCGATCGATTACAGCGCGCAGTGGTTCATGACCGGTACTAGCCGGCAGAATTACAGTTCCGAGCAGATGGGTCCCATCTCACAGGTGGTTGCTGGTCATGACCAAGCCGCCGCCAGCGTCTACGCCTTCCGCGAAGTCGCCGCCAAGAGCAGCGATGCCAAGGCGTTCCAAGATGCGGTGTACGAACAGTTTGATATCTGGCAGACTCGTGGATACGACGGCAAGGGTAAGTCGCTGATCACTGGCTATTGCTCCCCTGAGCTCAAGGCCAGCATGATTGCCACGGAGACCTTCAAGTATCCGCTTTATCGTCGTCCCGCAGATCTGGTGACTGACTCAGTCACCGGCGAGCCGCTTGGCCGTCGCGCTGCGGATGGCAGCATTGTGCCGTGGCCTTCGCGTAAGGAATTGCTGGCGTCCAACCAACTTGCTGGCTCGGAACTTATCTGGCTTTCCAGTGCATTTGAGGTGTATGTTTGCGAAGTCAACGGCAGCGCCAAGTTGATCATGCCGGACAACACGGTGAAGTACGTGGGCTATGCAGGTAAGACTGGTCGTCCGTACATCGGACTTGGAACCAGCCTGGTTGATGGCGGCGTGATCACCAAGCGCGAGCGCAATCTGCCAACCATTCGTCGGCTCTATGAGCGAGACAGTGCGTTGGTGCAGCAGTACATCGATAAGAATGAGAACATGGTGTTCTTTGGCATGTATGACGGCAAGAGTTGGCCCGCGGGTTCGCTTGGCGTGCCAGTGACCGACCATGCCAGTGTTGCCACGGACAAGAAGATCTTCCCGCGCGGCCTCGTGATGTTGTTTGACACGAAGGTTGCTGATTATGCCGGTCGCCAGAACGAATTCGATCAATTCATGATGGACCAAGACACCGGTGGCGCCATTCGCGCCGCTGGTCGAGCGGACATCTATATGGGTGTCGGTGCTGCCGCAGAGATTCTGGCAGGCAACCAATACGCTGACGGCACGTTCTATTACTTCGTATTGAAGCCAGAGTTCATGGCGAAGTATCCGCTGCCAACTTCAACAAAGACCACGCCCGCAAACATTGTGCGCGGGACACCAGCTGCAGCACCGAACGCAAAGGGTGCATCCGCACCAGCGGCGGCAAATTTGACGCAGGTTCCGGCGCCGCCGTTAGCGCAGCCACCAGCATCCACGCCTGCGCCGGCTCCAGCGCCAAAGTGATTGCACGCGACGGTAGCGATTTACTTGTCGATTGTTCGATCAGTCTTTGGTGACTCAAAGGGTGGCAGGCCAGCGAAGCCGCGACCGGCGGTCCACGTCATCGTCGCAAATTCTGCAGGCCACGCGCGCGTGAGCGAATGTTCGCGTAGCTCCGGTTCGCTGCGCCGCATGCTGTCAACTTTGCTGACAAACGAGCGCTCGTCGAAGTGCATCAGCACCAGGCCGGCGGCGACGCCCATCGCCCACGATGGGAACACAATCCATAACGTGCGCCGCAGCGTGTGCCAGTCGGATGCATAAGCAACCGGCGGCGCAAACGGTGTGCCACACTCGGGGCAAAGCGTGCGATGTGCGTCGTATCCACACGTTGGGCATCGACCCGCGCGCCATCGGCGTTCCGGAATCCAGTGTTGCCAGAGTGCTTCCGGTAGATCAATCACCGCGCCCATTGGTAGCACTGCAAGCGTTGCAATCAGCGTTGAGATAGCGATCACAAAGCAATCGACGGGTCCGAGTCCGAAGCCGCCGATCAACCCACGCACCACAAGTGTCGCCAGCGTGCAATAGATGGTGACGAGCGCAACCAGCAGCATGCGCCACGTAGCAACGACGCGGCCAGGAACAGCGGGCATGTTGACCGGATCGACCGGGATAGTCGCGGAAACGGCGGGCGTATTCACCGGAACGGCCGGCGTGGTCACGGGTGCGCTCCGCGCGTTGGCACGGGAGTTCCCTCAAATCCATACTCGCGCCAGCGGCGGTCGACCAGTGCCGCGGTGGCTGCGTCCATGGAAACCAGCGGCGGATATTCGCGGACCGGTAGATCTACGCGCCCGATGCCCGGTTCCTTGCGTGTTGCATCAAAGGCGATGCGACGCGCGGCGCGGAAAGTATCGCGCGTTGGATCAGCGTTTGATGCCAGGAAGAAGAATGGCGCGCGCCAACCAGCGGTGTGCGTAGACGCGAGCGCGTTGTTGTGCGCGTTGTCGTGCGCGTGCGCGCTGTCAGAAGTCTTCGCATCCGCGTGCTCGTCAAGTACAATGATGAAGTCTGCTGCACCGTCATGCGGCGCGTGAACATCGGCTGGACCAGCGGCATCAACAGCAGCGCGTGCGATAGCGGCGGCGATCGTTTCGCCTTGATTTCTCGTTGCAGATCGCTGCTCTGAAGTAGCGCTGGTACGCGCAGGGAGCGTGATCGTGCACAGTCGACCAGAAGCAACGGCGGGGAATTCAATGTGTGCGCCAGGCGCCATGACATGCACCGCGGCTTCAATCCGCGCGCGTGCACTGGCAATGCCGCTCGCTGTCGGTTGCGCAGGATCGCCTAGCGGCACGCCGTTCCATGCTTCGCCGGTGATCTTGGTGGTGCAGTCGAAACCGAGCTTGGTACCAGCGCCGATCCACGGTGCACTGTGATCCAGAATGTCGAGCGGTCCTTGCACACTCACTACGTCGCGCAGGAAATCGCAGTGCGTAAAGAAGTGACGCATCGCCGCATCTTCATCATGGATCGGTGCGTTGGCATCAAACACAAACACCATCTTGGTCCACGCCATTTGCCCAGCGCCCCACACGCTTGACATGACGCGCCGACCTTGCAGCGGGTACGCCTTGTGAATGCGCACGAACGCCGCGTTGTGGAAGCAGCCGAACATCGGCAGGTGGTAGTCATCAATATCGTGAACGATGGTCTTGAGGAGCGGCAGGAAGACGCGTTCGGTGGTCTTGCCTAAGTAGTAATCCTCTTGCGGCGGAAGTCCCACCACGGTGGTCGGGTAGATGGCATCGCGGCGATGCGTGATGGCGGAAACTTCCACGCGCGGGTAGCGGTCCGGCAGGCTGTAGAAACCAGTGTGATCACCAAACGGGCCTTCAAATACAGCGCCGGGGCCAAGTGGTTCGCCGCTGTCCGGATGCCAACCGATGCTGCCGCATTCAGTGCTCACCCAACCTTCGATCACGATTTCCGAATTCGCGGGCACCCACAGCGGCACGGTCTTGGCGCGCACCAGCGGAATGCCGCGCCCATGCAAGAAGCCGCACATAAGCAGTTCGCTGATTCCCGGCGGCAGTGGTGCGGTGGCGCCGTACGGCATGACGCTTTCGCCGCCAAGGCAGATAGCGATCGGCATGCGCTGCCCCAGTTTCTTCCAACTGCGCCAGTGCGAGGCGCCGTCGTGGTGCATGTGCCAATGCATGGCAAGCGATGTTGGCCCGAGCAACTGGCTGCGGTACATGCCGATGTTGTGACTGGCGGGGCGCGTAGCGTCACGGTCATCAGCATGGACGGTGTGCATGCCAGCAAGCGTGATGTAGCGGCCGGAGCCGGCGGCAGTGCCAGCGGCGCGCGCGTCGATTGGAAATCCAACCGCAGTGGGGTTGCCATCAAGTGGCCAGCACTTGATGATGGGAAGGCGCGTGAGATCTACTTCATTGCGCTCGGTGAGTTTCACTACTTCTTGGCACGGTCCGCGGCGAACGCGCTTGGGGCCGATCTTTAGAAGTGGAGCAAACTCGCGTGCCTTGGCAAGAAATTCGCGCGCGGTGCGTGGCGGCACGGGCTTAGTGAGGCTTGCAATACGCGCACCGATCGATGAAATTCCGCGCGGATCGGCGGCGCAGCCAAGCGCGTGTTCCATGCGGCGATAGCTACCCCAGAGATTGATGGCAAGCGGGAAGTCGCTCCCAGTCACGCGTTCAAAGAGCAGGGCACGTCCGCCCATGGCGGCCATAGCGGGATCAAATTCGCGGGCGCCGCTACTTTCACGGGCAGGCATACGACTGACCCGGTCGGCGATCTCGGTGATTTCAAGTTGTGGGTTCACCTCCGCGGTCACGCGGTGGAGTTCACCGGCCTGTTCAAGTGCAGAAATGAAATCGCGAAGTCCAGCGTGCATGCGCAGGATGGTAGGTCTGTCTACGATTGTCGTCCTGATGCTTGCGATCGATCTTCATGATGTCACCAAGACCTACCGCGGCGGCGTGCAAGCGCTGCGCGGGGTTTCGCTGGCCGTGCAGGCGGGCGAGATCTTTGGGCTGCTTGGGCCAAATGGCGCCGGAAAGAGCACCCTTGTCAAGATCATCATGACCGTGGTGCGGCCCACATCCCTGCGCGGCACCGTGCTGGGTCAGCCCGCTGGCACACAGGCCGTGCTTGCACGCATCGGCTACTTGCCAGAGCATCATCGATTCCCCCAGTACCTCACTGGCCGGCAAGTGATCGATTTCTTTGGCGCACTCGGCAAGGTTCCCCGTGCGGTTCGCCGTCCGCGTACCGAGGAACTGCTTGAGCTGGTCGGTATGCGCGAATGGGGTAACCGCCGCGTCACGATGTACTCAAAGGGCATGCAGCAACGGATCGGTATCGCTGCGGCGCTCATCAATGACCCGGAGCTGGTGGTCCTTGACGAACCAACCGACGGTGTTGACCCCGTGGGCCGCCGCGAGATTCGCGACATGCTCTTGCGTCTGCGCGGCGAAGGTCGCACCGTATTGGTGAACAGCCACCTTCTCAGCGAAGTGGAAATGTTGGCCGACCGCGTCGCCATCATCAACCAAGGAACCACGCTTGCGCAAGGCACCATTGAGGAACTCACGCACGAAAGCCACCGGTATGAGATCGAAGCGATGCATGCGCCCGACGTGGTGGTGACCGCCGTTGGTCCCGTTGCCGGCGTTGTCTCCGTCGCTGACCCGGCGCTGCGCACGTTCGTGATCCCGACGCGTGATGCTGCCATTATTCAGCCTGCAATTGATGCACTTCGCGCCGCCGGCGCCACCGTCACGCGCGTCGAGCGCGCCCGCGAAACACTGGAAGATCTCTTTGTCCGCAGCGTGATTGACGAACGCGGCCGCGCCATGCCCGGTGCGCAACGAGCGTCCGCTGCGCCGCCGATAGCGCCCGCTACGACGCCTTCCACCGCGCCTCCCGCATCGCGCACCCCGCCGGAGATCCGCTCATGACGCAGACTTTGGCGATCTTCCTCGACGCGTACCGCGACCTCAACTCGCGCAAACTCTTTTGGCTTGCCATGGTCATCAGCGCGCTGGTGGTTGCCATTGTTGGCGCACTTGGCATTGATGACACCGGTGTCTCCGCGCTTGGCTTTCACTTCAACAGCAAGTTTGTCAACACGCTGTTCTTCCCGCGCGACCTTTTCTACAAGTTGATCTTCCAGAACTTGGGAATCAACATTTGGCTGACCTGGCTCGCCGCCATTCTTGCGTTGATCTCTACCGCCAGCATCGTGCCAGAGCTCATCGCCAACGGTTCGATCGACATGATGCTGTCCAAGCCGATCACTCGTTCGCGGCTCTTCTTGACGCGTTGGGTGACAGGCTTGTTCTTCGCCGGATTCCAAGCAGCAGTCTTTGTGATCGCTAGCTTTCTGGTGATCGGTATCCGTGGCGGCGCGTGGGAGCCGGGGCTGTTCTTGGCTATCCCAGTGGTGGTGGTGTTCTTCAGTTACCTGTACTGCTTCTGCGCCCTGATGGGCGTGCTGACGCGCAGTACCGTGGCCAGCCTTCTACTCACGCTGGTCTTCTGGCTGGCCCTCTTTGGTGCCCAAAAAGCAGAGCAATTTCTCAATTACGGGCGGCTCGCTTCCAGCATGGAAGTGACCGCTATTGAACGCACCATCGCCTCGCGTCTTGAAAAGAATGCCGACGCCGATGTGGACAAGCTTCGTGCCGAACTTGTAAGTGAGACCATCTCTGCCGGCCGCTGGAATTCCGGCTACTGGCCTGCCTATGCAATCGTCACCGTGTTGCCCAAGACCAACGAAACCACCGAGTGGCTTTCGCGCACACTGGTCAAGCAATCAAACTTTCGACCCCCCGCGAAAGATGACGATGAGATGCGCTTCTTTGGTAGCAGCCGCGTGAAACGCAAAGAGTTTGAGCAAGCCACCTACGACGACGCAGAGTCCCGCAAGGGCGCGCTTTGGACCATCGGCACCAGCTTGATGTTTGAAGCCGTGATGCTCGGTGGTTGCGTCTGGCTGTTCCGCCGTCGCGACTTCTGATCGCGCGTTACGATTCCCTTTGTGCTTGTCTATCGCAAAGGTGTCTTCTGCCTGGAGTCCGAATGGTTCGGCCTGCGCTCCACCGTGAGCGTTCGGCCGGCGCTGGAACTGCTTCGTTCCTCGGACTACCACGTGGCGTACATCCATCGCGATGTTGCCACGCGCGCCGAGCTGGAGCATTACTTGCGCAAGTGGTTCCAAGAGCGACACACCGGCTTCGAGATTCTCTGGCTGGCCATGCATTCTCGACGTGGATTACTGCTGCCAGGTGACATGCGCCGCCCCGATGAGAAGATGCACATCGACCGCCTCGAAGAGATTTTGGCCGGGAAATGTAAGGGGAAAGTGATCCATTTCGGCGGCTGCCGCACCATTGCCATGCCACCGGCGCGCATTCGAAAGTTCTTACGAACCTCTGGCGCCGTAGCAGTCTCCGGTTTCCGCGAAGAAGTCGATTGGACTGAATCCACGCTCTTTGAAACCACGCTGCTCTTGGAGTTGCAGAAGCACCCGATGACTGCCTCCGGCTTGCGCTCCGTGCGCAATGCCATGCGGAAATCGCGTCCCCTTGAATACGCCGCTTCCGGCTTCGCTATTCACATTCGTTCGTGACGCGCGCGCTGGTTGCTGTTCCCTTACTTCCCTAACTCAACACTGCGTGCGCGTGCTGCTTCCATGGCAGCGGCAACCATGGCGGTGAATCCGCCTTGCTCAAAGACGCGCATCGCGGCGGCAGTGGTGCCCCCCGCGCTGGTAACTGCCGCACGCAACTGCGCTGGATCGCGCCCATCGTGTGCGAGCAGCGTCGCTGCACCAAGAATGGATTGGATCGCCATCGCACGCGCGGTCGCTGCATCAAATCCCATGGTTTCCGCTGCGGAAATCTGCGCTTCTGCCAGTAAATACAGGTACGCGGGCGCGCTGCCCACAGCAGCCACTGCCGCGTCCATCAACTCTTCGCGAATTTCGACAGCGGTGCCGATCGCTGAAAATAATCGCACTGCATCGGCCACGTCATCGCCCGTTGCGCCTGCTCCACGCGCGATCGCTGTCATGGAAACACCAACCTGCGCTGCCATGTTTGGCATGGCGCGAACGACGCGTGGGCCACGGTCAACATCACCACCAGCAACCAGCGTTGCGCGGATCGCCGCGCTCGACCATCCCGCCATGACGCTGACCACGCATGTTGCATGACTCAGCGCACCGATCGCCTGCGCCGCTTCCAGAAAGTGCTGCGGTTTCACGGCGAGTACCAGCAATTGCGCTCCACGCGCGGCAGCCGCGTCATCCGTCGCGCGCGCGCCCAGCCCGCTCGCTTCCGCTCGGCGTCCGGCATCACGTTCGATGACAACGGTGGTCGCTGGGTCGATCACTTCGCTGCGGATCGCGCGCGAAAGGATCGCCATGCCGAGGTTGCCACAACCTACGAAAGCGATGTTGGCCGAGCCGCCGTGATCTTCACTCATGGCACAAAGCCTATCGGCGCCCACGATCCGCTACGATCTCCGCATGTCTTCTGCCGTCCAGACCCTTGATTTCGAGCAGCCGATCGCGGAGATTCAACGCCAGATTGAGGCGCTTGAGGCTCGGCCCGATGCTGACACGATCCGTGAAGAGATTGAAACGCTTCAGCACACGCGCAACAGTTTGCTGAGTAAGACCTACGGCAACCTGACGCCGTGGCAGACCGTCCGCGTGGCGCGCCATCCGCAGCGCCCGCAGACCCTTGATTACATCCAGATGATCTGTCGCGATTGGTGTGAATTGCACGGCGACCGTCGCCACGGAGATGATCCGGCGATCGTGACGGGCTTTGGACGTATCGGCAGCATCAAGTGCCTGGTGGTGGGTCACCAAAAGGGGCGCGACACCAAGGAGCGATTGCGCTGCCACTTCGGCTGCGCGCATCCCGAGGGGTACCGCAAGGCGCTTCTCAAGATGAAGCTTGCCGAGAAATTCAAGCTACCGATCGTGACGTTCGTTGATACCCCCGGCGCCTATCCCGGCATCGGCGCGGAACAGCGCGGGCAAGCGGAGAGCATTGCGGTCAATCTCCGTGAAATGAGTCGATTGCGCGTGCCGGTGGTGTGCATCGTGATCGGCGAAGGTGGCTCCGGCGGTGCGCTGGGCATCGCCATTGGCGACCGCGTGGCGATGCTGCAGAACAGTTGGTACAGCGTCATCAGTCCGGAGGGTTGCGCCGCGATTCTGTGGAAGGAAGCCAACGAGCGCACCAACAATTTGGCGGCGAATGCACTCGCGCTGACGGCTATCCACAATCTGAAGAATGGCCTCGTGGACGACGTCATCGAAGAGCCGCTCGGTGGAGCGCATCGTCATCCCAAGGAGATGGCGGAGCGCATTCAGCACTACGTGGTCGATTGGGTGCGCGAGTTGCAGCGTCTTGACCCTGCAACATTGGTGCGAAAGCGGTTCGAAAAGTTCCGCGCCATCGGCAGTGTGAAGTGAATCGATCTGCTGCCTGTCTCCGATCGGTAACGCGCGGTCGGTTTTGACGCTTCGCACGAATTCTGCTAGAATTATCAGTTCTTCAGCGACACTGGTCGCTCGTTCGTCGGCGTTTCCTGCTTTGACGAGGGTGCTCTTTCCATGGCGAAATCCAATAAGAAGGCTGATGTGAAGAAGCCATCCAAGCCGGCGGCCAAATCTGCTGCCAAGCCTGCGGGCAAACCCGCCTCAAAATCGGCACCAAAGCCTCCCGTGAAATCAGCCTCCAAGACCCCCGCTAAATCCGCCGTGAAGACCCCTGTCAAGGCGCCCGTCAAGGCCCCAGTCAAAGCCCCAGTCAAGGCCCCGGTGAAGGCGCCAGCCAAGACTCCGGTCAAGGCTCCAGTCAAAGCCCCAGTCAAGGCTCCCGCCAAGTCGGTCGCCAAGGTGGAAGTCAAAGCTGCGCCGTTGGTGATGCCCAAGATCATTAACTCTGGTCCAAAGGAAGTCATCCCCGCTGTTGCGCCCAAGCAAGTGTGGCGCGCTTCCAACGAGGCAGCCCCTCCAAAGAAGAAGCCAGGCAAGGGTGCTCCTCCGCCATCAATCCGCGACCCACGCAAGGAAGCACTTGAAGCGATGCGCCAGCAGCAAATCGCTGTCGAGCGCGCTGCCAACAAGGGCCGCAAGATCGATTTCAACACCATCAAGAGTGTCGCGCAAGTTGCAGCACACATGAAGCCCGATGCAAACGGCTACGTGATGGTCAACGGTCGCCGCGTGCGTGTCATCGTTGGCAAGGTGCCCACGAGCAAGAAGAAGACGGTCAAGGCTGTCGTTGAGAAGGCTCGTGATGAAGGTCCGACTGATGCGCAGATCGCTGCCATCAAGACGCGACTCACCACCAAAGAACTGAATGAGTACAAAGCCATCCTCCTTGAGGCACGCTCCGAGCTCATCGACCGCGTGACTGGTCTTGAAGAAGACGCACTCCGCAGTTCCGGCGGCAATTTGTCCAACATGCCTATTCACATGGCGGACATCGGCACCGACACGTTCGATCAGGACCTTGCCATTGGCATGGCTGAAACCGAACGCGAACTTCTGCGGGAAATCGATGAAGCCCTCGATCGCGTGGTTGGCAAGACCTACGGCGTGTGCCAGCTCACCGGCAAGCCAATTCCAAAGACTCGTCTCGACGCAAAGCCGTGGGCGAAGTACACGATTGAGTCTGCCCGTCACATTGAAAAAATGGGCGGCCGCTAAACGAACGTTGGCCGCCGTCAATGACTTCCGCAGACTCGGACACTCCTGCATCGACGACCGATTCTGCAGCCTCTGCAGGGTCTGAGGCGCTCGTAGTTTCTGCACCCGCTGAGCCCACTGCTCCATCTGCGCTGGTCGCTCCTACCGCCCCCGCTGCATTCAACGCAATTCCCGCCTGGCGCTCGCCCGCCGCGTGGTGTGTGCTCTTCCTGGTGTTCATGGCTGCAGTGTCGTTGGATCTCTGGAGCAAAGACTGGGCTTTCCGCACCGTCGCTCCACAGCCAGTGGTGCTTGTCTATGAGCAAGTTTCTGGCAACCCTGGCTACTCATTGCCGTGGCACCCGGGCGTCACTGCCATCGCTCCTGATCTTCTTGACTTCCATCTCGTCCTCAACCACGGTGCAGTCTTCGGAATCGGCCAAGGGCGTGGACCGCTCTTCATTGCATTCACAGTGCTGGCTGTTTGCACTGCACTTTGGGTGTTCGGTAAGCACACCAGTTCGCGCAGTCACCTGAGTCACATCGGCTTGGCGTTGGTCCTCGCAGGCGGGGTCGGCAATATGTACGACCGCGTTGCGGTGGGTGCAGTCCGTGACTTCCTGCATCTCTTTCCACACCGCGAACTTCCGTGGGGTTTGCACTGGCCAGGTGGAAGTAACGAATGGTTCCCGTGGGTCTTCAACATTGCAGACTCGGAACTCATTGCCGGCATGTTGATCTTAATGCTGGCCATCCATTTGAATGAACGGCGTCAGGCCATGGCAGCAGCGGGAGCGGCTGCGCGAGTGGTCAAGTGATCGCTGTGCGATCTGCGCCAGCAATGGCGTCGTATCAACACTGATTCAGATGTGACAACCTGCTCAGTGGCCTCCGCCAGCCGCCGCGCCCTGGAGATCAACATCCACCAGATGGACCTTGATGTTCCGCGTACGCGCACTGTGAATGAAGCCTGCCAGCATTTCCTTCACATCCTGGTCAAGGAACTCGCCAGTGGCAACAATCTCCACAGTGGTGTCGTCCTTGATGCTTTCGAGCGCCATCAGAATGCCGGGCTTGGAAAGAAAGGTTCCATCTCGACGGAATCGCATGCGCACCACCCCGTCTTCTTCGGTCGTGACCTTCACTACTCCCTTGCAATTCTGATGCAGGACAAAGAGCACCCCAATGACCGTTCCAACGATCACGCCCTTGAGTAGATCAAGCCCCAAGACTGCTGCAATGGTGAGTGCAAACGGCAGGAATTGCATGGCACCTAACTTTGCCTGTGAGCGGAACAGCGATGGCTTCGCAAGGTTCAGACCGACCTGTATCAATACGGCTGCAAGGCAGGCGAGTGGTATCAAGTTCAACGCCGTGCCTGCAAACACAACCGCAATCAGTAGTAGCAATCCATGGACGAGTGCAGAAAGACGTTCGCGACCGCCGGCAGAAATATTGGCACCGGAGCGAACGATCACGGATGTGACTGGTAGCCCGCCTAAGAATCCAGAAAGCGAGTTGGCGATGCCTTGCGCTAACAGTTCACGGTTCGGTGGGCTCTGACGCTGCAGGGGATCGAGTCGATCAACCGCCTGCAATGAGAGCAGCGTTTCGATGCTCGCCACAATGGCGATCGTTCCCGCCAGGATCCAAATGTCCTTATCCATGAATGCGCCAAAGTCCGGCCGCGGGAGGGCGTTGGCGAGTTCCTTGAATCCACCGAGGGGAACATCCACAAACTGGCTTGGCGTGAGTGCAAGCGAAGGGACATTGCGGAAGATCATCGCCAATACGCTCGAAACGACTACGAGGACGAGTGCCGGTGACAGCAGCGCAAATTTAGCAAGCGGCGTGCGCTTCCAGCCATACAGCATGATCAGCGAAAGGACGGTAATGATGGTTGGCCCCACGGCGAAGCCAGCACTGATGTCTGACAGCCCGCCGGAGACGCCCAGTGCCACTGGTGCCTGCTTGATGACAATGGTGATTCCGATGGCAGCCAGCATCCCCTTGATCACTGAGGATGGAACCAGTGATGCATACTTTCCTGTGCGGAACACGCCAAAGAGAAACTGTATGGCGCCAGCCAGAATCACGGCAGTGAGGAAGCGTTCAATTGTTCCAAGGCGATCAACCTCCATCAGCACGATGGAGATCAAGCCCGCAGCGGGACCGGACACGGAGAGCGGTGAGCGGCTGATCAGTGGGACAACGATGCCGCCCACAATCCCGGCCACAAGTCCACTGAGGGGCGACACCCCACTGGCGATAGCAATGCCAAGGCACAGCGGCAGTGCAACAAGAAATACAACTATTCCAGCAACGAAGTCTTGTCGGGGATAGGAAAAGAACGCCTTGATGTCCTGTGACGTATTCATAGTAATTCTCTCAGTGTGGCGCTTCGAACTCTAGCAGGTCGCTATTCGATGCGAATCCATCCACTCTTGGGTAATCACCTCTGGCAGCGCATCCATTGATACGGCTTGGTCGATGGTGAACGCGCCCACTGCAGTGCGTCGAATCATGGTGCAGTGACCACCAGTGCTTAGCACGCCGCCGAGTTCGCGGGCAATGCTGCGCACATAGGTTCCCTTAGCACAATGGATGTCAAGCGAAAGAAGCGGCCACTGATAGTCCGTGACTGCGATCGAATGAATGGTCACTGGTCGTGGATGCATTTCTGGCGCTTGACCCTTGCGCGCCATTTTGTATGCGCGGCGACCACCAACCTTCATCGCGCTGTAGACGGGCGGACGTTGTAAGACATCGCCGGTGAACTGCGCCGCAAGCACGGCTTCGATGTGCGCACGCGTCGGTGCCGTGGTTGCCGCGCCTGCCGAGCCAAGTGGAACCTCCGTGCGCACGCCCTCAAGGTCATCAGTGTCTGTGAATGCCGAAAGGTCAATGGTGGTCAGGTACCGCTTCTCCGTGGCCATGAGCCCGGCAATCTGCTTCGTGCATTTGCCCAGTGCCAGCACCAATACGCCGGTTGCCAGCGGATCCAGCGTCCCCGCATGTCCCGTGCGAACGCCGCCCGCTCGTCGGCGGACGATCGCCACTGCTTTCATGCTTGAAAAGCCCACGGGCTTGTCAATGGCCAGGATGCCGTGCAGGTCGGACATGCATTTGAGCCTACGCCGTGTTCAGTAACGGCGCGTAATCCGCGCGCGGCGGTTCGAGCAATGTTGGTTGAGTCTGCGCACACGCTGCGATAGACTCCCGGATCTTCAGGACAGGTG
>CAMDCW010000001.1 GCA_945890745.1 Phycisphaera mikurensis NBRC 102666 | reverse complement strand
CTCGCGCATCACTCGGTGGCACCAACAGCCCGCGCGGCGCGACGTTCGCACGTGTGGGCATTCCAGGCGGTGACAGACAGGACTATGAAGTGAATCGCTCTATTGCATCAATGATGTTGGTTGTGGGGATGACTGCGAATTGTGCAGTTAGTGCTAGTGACATCGCGAACACTGGATTTATTCGTTTTTCTCAACTAACAGACACTATTTCGCTCTCTGAATCAGCACAGTATTCAACCGAATCAACGCATGAGTTCACGATTCGATTTATCAACAGTGAACAAGCCGTGGATGCGCGTCTTTGGTCTGAGCAAAATGGTGCGGACACTGACAAGTGTGTTGGATTTGGAACATATCACGAACCGACCTACAACGTATATTTCGGCCAGTGCTGTCAAGCCCCACTTCACCACACCGGTGTCCAAAGTGTTCTTGATGGACGGTGGCACCATGTCGCGCTTGTTCGCACACCAACCCAATTTCGTGCATACATTGATGGAATCCTCATCAATGAACAAGATTCTTCCGGACAACCCGGTGCGTGTGGTGGGAAGTGTCCGCGCTCGCTTGGGGCGTTTCGGTACTCATACAACGGATCGCTAACAGTTCCATCCGTCATTGCTGATGTTGATTGGATCCGGATATCCAACACTGCGAGATATCAAGGTTCCGAATTTCAGACACCAAACGAGTCTGGGGTGCAGAACGACGACTCAACATTGCTGCTTTACCGATTCAACGAATTGGGTGCTGTGAGTATTGTGAGTGAGGCTGGCAATATCGTCGGTGTATTTGGGGATGGATTCCCAGGAGCCACCACGCCGATTATTGTCGAGCACTGTGTTGGGGATGTAACTGGCAACGGTAATGTCGGTGGTGATGATCTCGGGGTGATGCTTTCACAGTGGGGCGACGTATCCCCAACGACAACCACTGACTTTAATAATGATGGGTACGTAAACGGGGCTGACATTGGCTACCTGCTCAACGGGTGGGGTGAGTGCCCGCAGTAAGGCGCAGTGATCCGTGGCATAGACGGATGGCCGTATTGATAAATGGCGATTATTGGTCTGTATCCATTGTTGGACAATTGGCCCATTCATGTGGTACGGGCTTCGCGGTACGCGGTTTAATCCCATCCGTGTCCACCGACCACTTCCCCAGCACCCACGCCACGTGGATCGATGCGCAACTCACCATCGCCGAAGACGGCGAACGCGCCGCCATTACCGGTGATCTCGCCGGAATACCCCGCGCTCACGGAGCTCGCGCCGCATTGCGTCGTCATGTGATGGAGCGGTACACGCAAGCGCTCAGCGCGTATGTCTCCGCGAGTGGTTTGCGTGACTCGGGCGAGCGTGATGAATTGGTCTCTGGTTTCTATGTCGGCCCCATGGCTGATGATGCATTCTTTGCGCGCTGGCGTGGTAGCGGGATGCCGCTTCGCCGGTGGCTCATGAATGCCATGAGCTTTCACTGCCGCGGCGTGCGCAGAGATGTAACGCGCGAGCGTGGGCGCATGTCCACTGACGGTCCAACAGAGCTCCGCGCTGCTGAGACTGCAAGCCAAGACGCGGCCGCCGCGTTTGACCGTGCGTGGGCTTTAGCGATTGTGAACGAGTCGTATGCGCGTGTGCAGGCTGAGCTTGTTGATCGCGGTCGCGAACATGATGATGCCATTCTGCGCATGCATTTGATTGACGGCATGCCGTACGAGGACGTAGCGCGCGCGATCGGACTCTCCCGCACAGAGTGCTTCAACGCCACACGTCGAGTTGCAGCCGCGGTGCGCGAGTCGGTGAAAGAGATCCTCCGCGAGGAAGGCGTGCCCAACTCTGAACTCGAGCAGGCGGTTGCCGAGGTACTTCGGCTTGTCGGCGGGGAGTGACCGTGCGATACAAAGTGTGCCGAACCGAAATTCCGTGGAGTTCGCAACGAACGCGCGTACGATTGGTGGCTTGGTGCGGTGGATGACCAGGGATATTGATAGCCAACGAACAGATCGACCAGCGAGAGTGCCGCTTTCGGGCGCGCAGGCGGCAGCGCTGCTGCGGATTGGCGGGGAGCCGGTGCGTGAAACCGAGCGAGCGGATGGCAGAACGGGTGGCGCGATTGTTGGCGCGGCTGCCCCAAGAACGGCCGCTCCCCAAGCCCCCGCCAGTCGCACGGCGGGCAGGATCACCCTTGCTGTCCTAGGTCTGGCGGGGTTCTCGGTACTGGTTCAGGTCAATTCCGAGCAAGTCCCACCGAATGTGCCGCAATCGAGCGGCTTAGTGGGACGAGCGCCAGATACCGGCGCGAGCCACCTACACGACACACTCCAGGGACACCACAAGATGTTGAACAAGATCACGGGCGTCACCGCAGCAGCGGTGGTTGGAATTGCAGCGACGGTCGCGGGGGCGCAGAGTGGCGCGGTGCAGTGGAAGGTGGAGGATGGGGGGAATGGGCATTGGTACCAAGGAATCGCGTTTCCTACTTCCGCGGTCGTGACCTGGGAGGCTGCTCGTAACTACGCCGCGAGTAACGGCGGCGATCTGGTGGCCTTCGCGAGTTCAACTGAGGCGAACTGGGTCTACAGCCAAGTGGTTTCCAACAGTTTGCTTTGGCAAGGTGACTTTGGTCCGTACGTGGGGCTTTACCAAATGGCGAACTCGTCAGAGCCGGCGGGTGGGTGGGTTTGGGTGAATGGAACGCCCAACAACGAAGTAGTTCCGTGGTACTGGAATCAACCAGACAACTACGAACCATGTGGTCCCGAGCAGTATGCCTGCTATTGGACGGGTGGCCCGTGGTTTGCGTCCCCTCGAAACTACGTTTGTGACTTCCCTGGCGGCACTGGAGTCTGTAGTGTGAGTGGCGAGCGGTGCCCTTCCGCGGTGATCGAATGGTCCGCCGACTGCAACAACGACAACATCATCGACTACAGCCAATGCCACAACGGCACGCTTGCCGACTACAACACCAACAACATCCCCGATTGCTGCGAGCGTGGTGAAACGTGTGTTGTTGGCAGCTATCCGGTGCAGTGGCGAGCCGAGGATGGTGGAAACGGGCACTGGTATCAGCATGTCGGCCAAGATGCTCCCGGTCAGAGCATCTGTTGGAACGATGCGCGTGATCAATGTCGTAACGTTGGTGGTGAGCTGGTCTCGCTCAACAAACAGGAAGAGGAGGTGTTTCTTTTGGCGCTATGCCCAACCTTTAGTGGCTGGATTGGCTATCAAGGCACCAACTATTGGTCGAGCGGCGAATTGGTGACGTTCACCCACTGGGGACCAGCGCAACCAAGCGGTGATGGACCGTATGCGACCGCCAGTTGTCCAGATGGTTGGTGGAATGACATTGGCGGAAGCGGTGGGTGCTGGAACGGCCTAGCGTCTTACACGGTCGAATGGTCCGCCGACTGCAACAACGACAACATCGTCGACTACGGCCAAATCCTCACCGGACAGCTCGCCGACTCCAACACCAACGGCATCCCCGATATCTGTGAACAACCACAGTGCCAAGATGCCGACATCACCAACAACCACATCATTGATGGTGCAGATCTTGGTGCCCTACTCGCGTTCTGGGGACCAGTTAACCCAGTACTGCCACAGGCCGACATCAACCGCGATGGGGAGATAGATGGCTCCGACCTTGGCATCCTCCTCTCGTACTGGGGACCATGCCCATAAGCGCAGTGCCACGCCACCAGGCGCCTGACCTATCCTCAGCGCCCCGGTGGAAACAGATCACTTCCCAAGCACTCACGCCACGTGGATCGACGCGCAGTTAACAATCGCTGAGCGCGGTGATGTTGACCCGGCGCATCAAGTGAATTTCAGTGCGGCCGCTGCCGCGCGCGCTGCTCTGCGTCGACACCTCATGGAGCGCTACTACGACGCGCTGCGAATCTATGTGCGAACAAGCGCGCTGGTTCGACTTGGTGAGCCAGAGGAAATCGTTGCGGAGTTCTTCGTCCGGGCGGTCGATGCTCCGGATTTCCTGCGGCGCTGGCGCGATTCAAAGATGCCACTGCGTCGATGGATGATGAACGCCATGGCATTTCATTGCCGAGGTGAACTGCGCGATCAGAACCGGTCGCGCGGTCGAATAGTGGGTGGCGATGGCCTAAATACACTGAAATCAGACGCTGTTGATCCAGCGCGGGCCTTCGACCATGCGTGGGCCGTGGCGCTGGCAAACGAAGCGATGTCGATCGCCATTGCTGACGCTGATGAGCGCGGTCGACCAAATGATGCGCTGGCATTTCGCTTGCATGTCATTGATGGGGTGTCCTATCGATCCATCGCCGCGCAACTTTCCGTGAGTGTTGCACAGGCCGAACACGCTGCGCGCCGGGTGAGCGACCGCATGCGCGAAGCCGTGCGTGAAATTTTGCGCGAAGAGGGGGTGCTTCCACATGCGATGGATGCTGCTCTCGCTGAAGTACTGATACTTGTTGATGAGGCTGCGGGTGAGCCATGACCGACCGTCTGCAGGGCACTGATCATTCGGCGTGCCCACATGTCGGCGCTCGACCACTTCGCTGGTCGGCGGTGGTCGTGTCGCGCGGGCTCAGGGCTGGCGCGATGGGTTCAACACCCCACACGCGCTCGACACACGCAGTGCCTGCGGCGGCGGCGTTCGCAATCCTTGGAGCCTCCCTGCTTGCTGTGGGGGCGGTTCTTATGAAACCTGTGGAATCTTCAGGGATTTTCGCGCGGATTGACGGCGCGAACGGCTCTATCGACCCTCACCCGGACTCCAATATGAAGACGTCGCAAGCATTCCGGACAGCAGGCGCCCTTGGCGTACTCGCTGTAACACAGATCGCACTCGTTTCCGGGGCGAGCGCGCAGTCGACCGCTGTGCAGTGGCGTGTGGAGGATGGGGGGAATGGGCATTGGTATGAGCTTGTCATCAATGGGCCACTTACATGGACAGACGCTCGGGCATCTTGTGAACAACGCGGCGGACACTTGGTCACCCCTACTTCACCTTCTGAGAATGCGCTTGTCACACAACTTGGCAACCGTGCCGATCACCCGACCGCGTGGGTGAATGACTTTGGTGGAAATGCTGGGGGACCATGGCTCGGAGGTTTCCAACCTGTTGATGCACCGGTCGCACAACCATGGGCGTGGGTCACTGGTGAACCGTGGAATTGGGCGGGTTGGGCGCCAGGGGAACCAAACGGTGGCTTCGGTCCGGGGATTTCGATTACTTGTCTGCTTGGGTACGCGAACTCGAACTACTACCGGGGCTGGGCGGATGCTGGACTCGTCGACTTTCCGCCGTATCCACTATCGCCGAGTTACATCATTGAATGGTCAGCCGACTGTAACGCCGACAATGTCGTCGATTACGGGCAAATCCTTGATGGTTCGCTCATCGACGAAAATGGCAATGGTGTGCCTGACTGTTGTGAACAGGGACTTTCCTGTATCAGTTGTTCCGCCTGCGACCTCAACCCCACCGGAATCGTCGATGGTGCAGACCTTGGCGCACTTCTCGCCTTCTGGGGTCCGGTGAGCCCGGCGTTCCCTCGCGCCGACATCAACCGCGACGGCAACGTGAACGGCGCCGACCTTGGACTCCTGCTTGCAAACTGGGGCCCGTGCGGACAGTAACAGTAACGGTAGGCATCTCCATTAACCCAACACTGTAAAGACTCCCTCGCGGCGCAGCACCTATTGAGGCGCTGGAATCGCCGCGGGGGATTTCTCTACCGCCACAGGCGCCACCACTGCCGGCGCCGCCGGCACCTCCGCCGCCTCCCGCCCAGGCATGTCATTTCTGGCATTGTTCCCAACAAACGCCGCCACCGCCAGAATGAACGCCGCACTAATCAATCGGCCATAACGCTTCATGAAGCTCTCAAAGGCATCCTTGATGCGCGCCGAAACCCCTGGGTGCACCGTCTCCACCACCGCAGGGATCAGGCCGGGAATCAACGCGATCACCGCGAACATCACAATGCCGATCACCCGCTCGCTTGATTCTGAAACTTGCAGCGCCTCGTGACCAGCTGCGGTCACGATCGGGAAGATTTTGGGATGCAAACCATCGCAAGCAAACCCAAGGAGTCCCCAACGAATGGCTCGTTCGGTGGTTGAAACATCAATACTGCCGTCAAAGCGCTTGGTGATCGCTGGAAATTTCAACTTGCACCAATGCACGAGCCGGTGCTTGAGACTTCGCTCCTCCTGCTCGGGGGTCTTCTCGATGGGCGCATTCCTGATGGCGTTCACCAACCGATACATGCCAACAACAAAGAGGGCGGACGCAATGGTTGCGCGCACCGTAAACCCAACCCACGTCCCCTGGTGGTGTTCTTCTGGCATGCTGCCGTGGGTCTGCGCAAGTAAGAATCCAATGACCAGCGCAAACGCCAGACCAATGATGGTTCCAATTCCAAATGCCCACGCGAACGTGCGCGGACGCTTCTGATCACTCGCGGCGATAAGTCCAAGAACAGTGATCTCTGGGGACAGGAGCACGGCTACTCCAAGTGATGCAAGAATGGCGTAGTAGTTGTTCATGGTGATTCGATAGTGTTTAGTAGATGTGTAACGTTGCGCGCGCTTACGACTTACTCAGGAACGCCGTGAGTTTCGCACGAGCCTCTGGTGTGTGACGCAATCGAACAAGGTGTGCGCGCTCTGCCGTAACCGCCTCGTCCCAACCGCGCGTGTAGCCAACGTGAACGCAATCAAAGCACGCGTCGGCGTGTGGGCTTGGTGGTACTGCGGCACGTGCTGATGCCAACGCTGCCTCCATACGCGCGGCGTCCCGTGGCGAAATCGCCTGCCGGGGCGCGTGTTTGCCTGCAAATCGTGGCGTGGCGGATGGTGCAGCGTGCTGCGCGCGAATCCAGCGCTTCGCTTCGTCGATCATCTGTGCCTGGGTGCTTCCTGCAGGCAAGACGCACGCAAAGAGCCCCGCTGGAACGTCTGCACACTTCCATGGCGCGCCATTCGCGGTAGCAACCATGGCCGCCTTTGGGTCAATCCGAGCTGGCAACATCTGTGTTCCACCCCAACCTGGACAAATGCACAAACCACACTCCGGTAAGCCAACCATCCACGGCTTCTCGCCTTCTGCTGGAAGTGTGCCTACAAGTGCATCGCAATGCATGGCAAGTTCAAGGCCGCCGCCAAGCGCGGCTTTGTGAATCACTGCCACACTTGGAACACCAAGCGCAGGGATCGCCGCGAATGCCGCGCCGCCGCGTTGTAGATAGTTGTGCAGCGCTGCGTCATCAAGCGCATCAATTTCCGCAAGGTCTGCGCCAGCAACAAACACGCGCGTGCTCGCAGAGGCAAGCACAAGCCCCGTGCAACCGTCCAGCGCAATCTGCGCGCATGCAGCACTGATCGCACCGATCAGCCACGCATCAAGCACCACTACGCCGCCACGCGGTTTCGCTGGATTTGGCTCAAGCCAAAGCGTGACAATTCCGTCGGTGTCACGATCGATTTGGAGGGGTGTGGACATCTCGGAGAGAGTACGGAAAATCAGGTGTGACGTCTCAATACGGGCGATCGACAAGTACAAGAACTACTTCCCGCCAAACACCTTCCGCAGCCGCTGTTGAGCCTCGTCGCCCGCAATAATCTGCGCGCTCAATTCCGCGGCTTTATCAAGCACGGCGTCATCATTTGACCCATCAAGTTCATTGAGCCAGCGCTTGGTGGTAGCGATTGCTTCTGGACCCCCAGCGCGGAGGCGCTTGGCCAACTCAGCAACCGTCGCGTCCAGTTGATCATGGGCGCAAAGATGGGTGGCAAGACCAGCCTCAAAGCCTTGTTGCCCACTCATGGTTCCACCAGCTAGCAGCATGGCACGAGCCCGCCCGGCGCCGATCTTCTTGATCAGCCAAGGTGCCACAACCGCTGGGCAGATTCCAAGATCGACTTCTGGATATCCAACTTTGGACTCCGGATGTGTCACCGCAAAGTCAGTCACCACCATGAGTCCACAACCGCCACCAATCGCTGCACCTTGCACACGCGTGATGGTTGGAATATGGAGACGCCGAATAATGCGGCTCACACGCGAAAGGCCGCGAAGCATTTCACCCATCGCAGCGGGGTCATCAATGACGCCACGCAGATCCATACCAGCACAGAACACTTTGCCGGCCCCCGCGAGAACAAGTACGCGAATGTCACCCTTCGGCGTGCATCGCGGAGTAATGATGTCAAGCGCGGCGCCCATAGCATCAATGAGTGCGTGACTCAGCGCGTTGGCCTTGTCACCACGATTCAAGGTGATGGTTGCTATGTGGTCATTGACCGTGAGTGCAACAAGGTCGGTGTTGGTGTTGGTCTCAGTCATAGGTAAATCGCAAATCTCGTCGTGTTGACCACTGGGCGTTCTTTAAGTAGCGGATGGATGCCAAACCGTCTTTATCTCCACAAACATCGCCAATCGGCGGGGGTTTGTCCAACGATCGGTGTCCGAAAAATCCTCATCCTTGGAGAGAATCTGCACTCGCTTGAGATTCTCCGCCGCGCCAGCGCGCAGGGTGGCGGCAATCGATTCGTCCGCAATGGCATGCACCGAATCCACGTCGCGATGGCTTGCAATCCAGCCAGCCAATTCCTTGGCATCACCAGTGATGACATTGAGAACCCCCGCTGGAATATCCGCTGTTGGTGCTATCTCAGCGACCAAGAGCGCCGCCAGTGGGTGCTCTGTGTGCGCAACAGCCACCACCGCATTACCGGTGCATAGTGGCGGCAACACAAGTGACATAAACCCAAGCAATGAATGTTGGTCTGCGACGCCTTGCACCGCGACACATACGCCGCTTGGCTCTGGCATGCTGAAGTTGTGATACGGCCCAGCAACCGGATTGCGCGAGCCAAGCACCATTGGAAACTTGTCGCACCAACCAGCCCAACTCACGGTTCGATCAATTGATGCACTGACCTCTGTGTCTGCTTTCTTCTTCGAAACGCCTGAAGTGCAACGCAAAGCATCTGCCAATTCCGCGCGTCGACCTTCAAGCATCTCCGCCAGTCGATAGATGATTTGGCTCCGAAGGTATGCCGTGCTGCCACTCCACCCAGGAAAGGCGCCGCGTGCTGCTTCAACTGCCTCTCGCAAATCCTTGCGGCTTGCGTGTGAGAGGTGCGCCACTAAGCCACCTTCTTTATTGATAAGCGGCAATGTTCGTCCACTCTCGGAGCGTGGAAAACTGCCCTTTATGAACAGTTTCCAGGTCTTCAGTACGGCCAGTCGTTCGTGATCACTCATGTTTCGAATCCTTGTAGCGGTTGTGATGATGGTTGCAAATCACCGCGTCACTCTGACAGGTATGCGGCGAGGCCCTGCATGCCACCCTCGCGTCCAAAGCCACTTTCCTTGAAGCCACCAAATGGACTGGTTGCATCAAACTGGTTGTATGTGTTGCACCACACAACGCCCGCCTGCAGGCGCCGCGCCACATCAAACATCTTGCTGCCCTTCTCTGTCCAAATTCCAGCTGCCAATCCATAGGGCGAATTGTTCGCGCGGCTGATCGCTTCTTCAGGAGTGCGGAAGCTCATCACCGCCAGCACTGGTCCAAAGATTTCTTCGCGCGCTACCACGTGGGCTGGTTGCACACCCGTCATGAATGTTGGGCGGCACCAGTAGCCTTTGGTTGGAAGCGTCTGGTGATTCGGCTGACACACCGTGCATCCCTCTCGACTGCCCTCCGCTATGTAGCCCTCGATGATCGCCAGTTGTTGCTTGCTATTGATAGCGCCGATATCAGTGTTCTTATCAAGTGGGTCGCCAACACGAAGTGTCTTCATGCGCATCTCTAACTTGCGCGTGACTTCAGGCAAGATCGACTCCTCTACAAAGAGCCGGCTTCCAGCACAGCACACATGGCCTTGGTTAAACCAAATCCCCTGCACGATGCCTTCGATCGCTTGGTCAATCGCCGCGTCCGCAAAGATGATGTTTGCGCTTTTTCCACCTAATTCAAGCGTCAATCTGGTGCCACGCTTGGCACATGCTTGGGCGATTTGTTTACCAACCTCAGTACTTCCAGTGAAGGCGATCTTGTCAACACCTGCATGGTCAACTAGCGCCTTACCTGTTGCACCGGCGCCAGTGACAATGTTCACCACACCGGGTGGAAGGTCGCACTCTTGAAGAATCTCGGCCAAACGCATGGCGGTCAATGATGTTGTCTCGGCTGGCTTAAGTACCACGGTGTTTCCACACGCGAGTGCTGGTGCTAATTTCCACGCCGCCATGAGTAACGGGAAGTTCCACGGAATGATCTGGCCACACACGCCAACTGGTCGTGGCTCGCGGGTACCTGGCATGGCATATCGAAGCTTGTCGCACCAGCCAGCGTGATGAAAGAAGTGTTGGGCGGCGAGCGGAATATCAACATCGCGGCTCTCTTTGATGGGCTTGCCACCATCCATTGATTCCAGAATGGCTAACTCACGGGCGCGTTCTTGAATTCTTCGAGCAATTCGATAGAGGTACTTGGCCCGCTCACTGGCTGGGAGCTTTCCCCATGGCTTCAATGCTTTGCGCGCTGCACTCACCGCTGCATCTACATCCGCCGCATCGCCATCGGCAATGTTCGAAAGGATCGCCTCGGTGGCCGGATTGACCGTAGCGAAGCGCTTCTTGGAATGTGGCTCGATGAACTTCCCACCCACATACAGTTGGGTCTGGTCTGGAATCACCACAGGGGATGTTTCGGGCGCTGGGCTGTATTCCCAGGTAGTTACGGGGCGGTTTCCGGTAGGTGCATCAGCCATGAATTGATCGTACTTTGCCGGCAGCGCCAACCTGTTCCTGGCTGCTGAATGTCGACGCACCACTGGAGCCCCACGTGAGTGAATCGGAGAGTCCCGATCGTGCGAATACGGCCTGGAGAATCCCATGATCATTGCCACACTTGCCTTCCTCGCTTCCGCATTTCAACCCTTTGGTGACACCGTCGCCACAGGCAAATCCGCCCCAGATGCCGCGCCAACAACCACGCGACCAGAGGGTGCACCCGCGCCAGGGGCCACACTGCGTGTGCTGGGCGATGCCTCGGTCAAGCCAGTGCTTGAGAATGGCGAGTACCGCCTGCCGGAACTTGGAATGATGATCGAAGCACCACTGCCCGAGGGCTACCCAGCACCAACACCCCCAGGGATGATTGAACTGAAGACCTATCCAAGCGTTCGTCGCGCTGAGTACAGCGCCAAGGGATCGAGCAACTTTGGAATGAACGTTGGATTCTGGCCGCTCTTTAACCACATCAAGAGCCGCGAGATTGCCATGACTAGTCCGGTCGAGATGGACTACAAGCCCGCCGGTGAGCGCACCCCACTTGCACCAATGCAAGATGCGGAGGGCTCCTGGACCATGAGTTTCCTTTATCGCAAGGCTGACCTTGGCCCAACCGGCGCGGATGGTCGAATCAAGGTTGTTGATACTCCCGAGATGACCGTGCTTTCCATTGGTATGCGTGGCGCCTATGGAATGGGCACGGTGAATTCTGGAATGGACGCTCTCTCTCAGTGGCTTGCAGCACAGTCACAATGGGAGGCGATTGGCGATCCGCGTGGTTTGAATTACAACGGTCCACAAGTTTCTATGAAGAACAAGTGGAGCGAAGTGCAGATTGTTGTTCGACGCCAATCGGCTACTTCATCGCCCGCGACACCAGCCGCGCCGGTCACGCCAGTCGCACCAGCAGCCCCAGTCAATCCGCCTGCTACCGCGGCGCAACCCCACCCATGAGTGGACCGCTCGATCGCTTTGCGTAAACAATCACCGCCACGCCAATGGCAACCATGACTGCAGAAACCAGCATTGGTAGTGTGACCACCCCAATGGTGAATACTCCGCTGTCCGGCTCGCGGAACTGCTCGCTGACGTTACGCAAGATGCCGTATGCAATCAGGAATGTGCCCGTTACCACGCCTGCATGTCGTGGTTTCCACCACACAATGACCAGCGCAAGCATGAGCAATGGGCCGTCCGTCAATGCCTGAATGAAATTGTTTGGGTAGCGCGCCGGAACAAGTGCAGCAATATCTTGCATTGCCTGGGCGTTCCCGGCGTACACCATGGCGTACAGGTGCTTTGCAGCCACGTATGCATCGGGTGTTGGTGCCAATTGCAGCGCTTCCTCTGGGTATTTGACGCTCCACCATGGTGGCGCGGCTTGCATGGCATCCGGCAGGGGTTTGCCCCATAGTTCGCCATTCACCCAATTTGCAAGTCGGCCAAACATCAACCCAGGCGGCGTCATGAATGCGGCTGTTTCAACAAGCCCAAGTGAAGAGATGCCTGCGCGGCGAGCGAACAAGACAGTTACTACCACCACACCAATGATGCCACCGTGACTTGACATGCCACCACGGTGAATCTCTAAGACGCCCCAGAATGGAACGTCGGTAGAAAATTTCCAAAGTAGAAACTGGTCATAGAGAAACACGTGCCCCAATCGACCGCCCAAGACAACCCCTGCGATACACCAGGTCATGTAATCGCCAACAAGTTCCGGCTTCAGTTGCGTTCGCCCGGTCTTTGCCAACCACCGCAGTAGTTGCCACGCGGCAATGAACCCCATGGCATACGAGATGCCGTACCAACGAACACCAATTGTGTCGGTAAAACGAAGCGCAAATGGACCCATCGAATGGACGATGCTCTCAGCAATGATGTGCACGCTGCGGAGTCTACGGGGCGTACCATCGTGCCGTGCCTACTCCGACGAATGCCAACGGATTACCTGAATTTGCCCGAGCGCCAACCAGTGGTGACTTGACGCCGTTCATCGCTGCACTTGTGGGTGGTCGAACACTCCAGCGTGGCGAGTCACAATCTGCATTTGAATCTCTTATGTCTGGTGAGTGCCACCCAGCGGAGATTGGTGCGTTACTTGCACTGTTAGCCACGCGCGTGCCCACCGCTGATGAACTCGCCGGTGCCGCAACGGTCATGCGCGCCCATGTTGACCCTGTTGATACTGGCGTTGCAGCGGACGCACTCTTGGATACTGCGGGTACGGGTGGCACCACAAAGCTGTTCAATGTCTCCACTGCCGCGGCCATCATTGCGGCTGCAGCAGGTGCGAAGGTCGCGAAGCATGGCAACCGAAGCCGAACTGGTCGCGGCAGTGCTGAAGTGCTCATGGAGTTGGGAGTCCATGTTGATGCGGGACGCGAAACCCAGCGCCGGTGCATGGATGAGGCTGGTATCTGTTTCTGTTTTGCCATTCACCATCACCCCGCCACGCGCCATGTCATGCCTGTACGAAAGGCCCTTGGTATTCCCACCATCTTCAATCTCCTTGGTCCCCTGACCAATCCTGCTGGTGCCAAGCGGCAGATTGTTGGTGTGTATGCGCCACAATTTGTCAGACCGGTGGCTGACGCATTGGCGATGCTTGGTGCCGTGCGCGCGGTAGTGGTCCACGGAACCGACGGTCTAGATGAGTGCTCCATCACTTCGCCAACCATGATTGCTGATGTGCAGAACGGCGTTGTGACAGAACGACTGCTGAGCACTAGCGAACTTGGATTTCCGGTTGCCACACACGCCGACCTTGCTGCTAGTGATCTTGCGGGTGCCGCGCACTTGCTTTCAGCAATTCTGACTGGCAGCGAACGTGGTCCGCGCCGTCATATGGCGGTGGCCAATGCCGGTCTTGCCATCATGGCTGCTGGGCTTGCTGAGAACGTTTCTGTTGGCATTCAACTTGCCGAAGCAGCTATTGACTCTGGTGGCGCCGCGCAGACACTGGAGAGACTGCGGATTGCTTCACGTCACTAAACAGTCTGGTTGTTGATTTATCTGAAATCACACCTGAAATTCAGCCGTCATTTCTGGTGCGTCGCAATACCTCCGTAGCGTCCAGTGATGGATGTCAGGGGTGATGAACCAGCGCCACAAGAAAGGTGGCCACTCGCCTTTCGTTGTGCCATCGCCATGGCGGGGGGTGCGGCGATCGTGTGGAACACGCGGAGCATTGTCGATCGCCTCCCAGACGTACCAACCACTGTTGACGTTTCGTCATTGGGCTATGCGACCGCTAGCGTCACATTTGCGGTTGTTGTTGCATGCGCGGCGTCCGTTATGGCGCTGCTTGTCAAACCGCGGTGGTTACGAGACGCATTGACGATACTCACGGTTACCGCTGTTGGATGCGCACTTGCAACAGTGTCGTCTGTTCAGACATCTCCGTTTGATTCAATGCGTGAGCGACCAGTGACCGTGATTGGTGTGGTCGCTTCTGCCGCACGTATGGATGATGGTGGTACTGACCGGCTTTCAAAGTACGCCATCCGGTCGGCCGCACAATCGTTCGTGTTGCGAGTCAATTCTGTGGTTGGCGTGGATATTCCCGGGGAAATCGACTGTGAAATCCTGGTTCGTGTTTCCGGGCTTGCACCTCTCCCCGCGCGTGGTATGCGCGTCTGTGTGCGTGGTTGGTACGAGCCCCCGTCAACAACCATGAATCCCGGATCCAGAGCTCGCCGTGCTATCGGAAGTATTTCCACTACTAGCACAACGTTGGTTACCCCTATGGATGTCGGTGTGGTTGATTCACTGATGATTCGTATTCGAACCGCAACTCACCGAGCACTTTCCAACGCCATGCCGGAGTGGGCGTCGCCGGAGAGTCGAGCGCTCGTGGCTGCCATGACAACCGGCGTTCGACTGCCTGGACTATCGCGACCGTCGGCAGAGTTTCGCGCTGCCGGAATGAGTCATGTGCTTGCGATCAGTGGGTTCAACGTTGCGGTGCTCATTGCTGCTTGTGCTGGTGCCGCAAAGTTGCTGCGCGCTTCATCACGCTGGCGCGCCATCATTGCCATGATGGTGGCGGTTGCGTTCTTGGCTGTTACGGAACCAGACACAAGTGTCCTTCGCGCCGGCTTAGGTGCTGGTTTGGCAGCAATTGCATCAATCCGAGGCGGTCAGGCCCGTGGTCTTGGAACCCTTGGTTTGGTGGCCCTGGTGACCATGCTCCTTGATATCAATGCCGTTGCTGGTGCTGGATTTCAGTTGAGTTACGGGGTGGTCATTGCGTTGTTAGTGATTACCCCACGTGTCCATCGGCGCTGGGATGAACGAACGCATCGTTGGTGGCTTCATATTCCGTTCAAGCGTGTTGCAACTAGCGAAGCTGCATCGATTGTGCGGTCGTCAATGCTTGAAGCGCTTATCGCCGCGTTGGTGGCATGGACAGTCAGTACACCCATCGCCGTATGGCATGCCGGTTCCATGAATGGTTGGGCTGCTCCACTCAGTGTCATAACGATGCCGGCAGCCGCCATCACCACCATTGCTGGTGTTGCTGCGATTGTCACCATGGATCTTGCACCACCGATTGGTCACCTGTGTGGTGCGATGGCGACAACCTGCGCCGCAACCCTGGGTGCCACGGCAACCATGGCTGCTTCGGCTCCTGGTGGAACATGGTGCACTGGTCGACCGGATGTGTGGTGGACTGTTGTCGCCTTGATTGCCTGTGTATCCGCATGGATTGCCACCGGCCAGACATCCAGAATTCTTGGTTGGTTTGTGACAACATCTTTGATTGTTGGTTTGTGGTTTGGGACATTTCGTCCATTCGCACAATCGCCCGGTCGTGGTGAAGTGTTTATTGAATCGATCGCCGTTGGCGGTGGCGCGTGCCATTTGATTCGCACCGACACCATCACTGTCCTAGTAGATGCTGGAACTTCTGGTGACTCCAGTGCTGGCTCGCGGCGGATGGTGCCAGCGCTTGCTGCGCTTGGTGTTCGCCGCATTGATCGATTAGTCATTGGGTCGCGATCGCTGGCTGAGGTCTCTGGTGTCCCTGAAGTACTTCTTGCATTCAAGGTTGGCGCTGTAGTGATGGATACCCGCTGCCTCGCTGCGTTTCGCGGTGCGCGTGATGGATTCCCGACTGATGTACTTCATGCCATATCCGAGCGAAAGATCCCGATATTTTCTGTGGTCGACAAGCAACTGATCGATTTTGGCAACATGTCCATGCAGGCAATTGTGCCACCACCAAACCCTGCGGCCCGACATGACAACGGTGGTCTTATGGTTGAAATTCGGCATCGAGATTGGTTGCCGACAGTGAAACCCGTACTGGTGTCTGGCGACCCAAAGCTCGCTGCACGCGCGAAGTTGCTCACCACCACGGCACCAAATGACTGTGCGGTACGAACGACCATTGATGACCTCCACAGGTTGCACTTGCAACTGTGGACCATTCGTGGTTGGAAATGACGCAAGACCTTTGTGATCAACGTGGAAACAAGACCGCCCGCTCCAGCGTCACTGTGTCACCCACAGCATTGCCATCGGCGGGCTGCAACTCTATTTCGAACGGCGCAACCGGTAGATCAACCCGGATTTCCACGCGTGCTCGATTTGATTCAAACCGCTCCCGAAGTAACTCCTTACCACCCGATCGAATGACCATATCCACACTACCGGCGAGCCGCGCTGTTGGGATGCGGTATGCCACTGCCACCAGTCGGGTGTTCACCACTTGTGCTGGGTAGGTGAGTAGAACAGGACCATCAAGTTCAAGCGGTGCCGCGTCAAGTGCCCATGTTCCTGGTGCTGCGGTCGGTATAGAAGTTGTAAACCGAAAGCCATCGCAACCTTGAGGAATGGAAGCCACTGGCGTGAGTGTTGCCAGTGGCGTTGCTGAATCTGGAGTTGATTGCACCGCCAAGACGCGGTCGCGCGGCACCGTGACAACTGGTGTCTTTGCTCCTGCAATACCCATAATTCTCAAGTAGTTGGCACTCATCCAACTCACTGATGGTCCATCGAGCACTGTTCCATCAGTCAGCCATACACGAGCTCCGGTATGAGGCTTGTTTGGTCCAACCAGACTCAGCGCTGCAATGGTGTCCATGGCCACTGTGAGGGTGGTGGTTGTTCCAGATCCAACATCAACCGTGACTGCCTGTGGGTTTATCGCACTGATAAATCCAGCGACGCGATCGCCATTCTTTAGCTGAATGACATCCGTATCTATTGCTGCTGGTGGCGTGTTTCGACCAAAGGCAAGCGATCGAATCTCATCGGTAACAAGTACGCGCGGCGCGCACCACAATGAAACCCAAGTTGCCACCCCTTGGCGATTCTCAAGTTTGCCAGGAATTCGCTGGCCATCAACCAACACCAGTTGTGCACTGTTGTTTGTGGTTGCAAGTGATGTGTTCGCCAGCAGCGCCGACATTGAAGCTGAATCTCCGGGCGTTTGATCTGGTGAAACAAGCCCAACAACAGCATCAGTTCCAACCACCAAATACGTCAAATCTTGAGCAATGGTTTCATCTTTGCCAACCCATTGTTGCGGTTGATTAGACAGTGTTGGAACCACAATCTTGTCGGGAATTTCTGCTGGAACCTGCGCCTGCGCACTTCCGCCGCTCGTGTTGCACAATCCAGGCGACCACCACAGCGCCAATGCCACACCCAGTGCCTGTTGCTTCACACGAGCTTGGTGATTGATGTTCATTTTTGAAAAATTGGAAGGTAACGTTTTGGCATCTGCATGATGATCAGCGCCATCGACGTTCCTAATGGTTGGCCCCATTGTGGATCAGACCAACTGCCGTCAGCGTTTTGGTGTTGAATCAACTCAGATTGGATCCGTGGCCACCACATCTTCCACCAATCACCACCCGCCAGATACATGGCTTGCGCGGCGTAGTAGTGGCCATAAAAGTAATACGCCTGAACCGCCGGGCCCGCGCCATCGGGTGTGGCTGCGCGGCGAATATAGGCCAGTCCACGTGGAATGGAATCATCGTCGTACACACCCGCATAGAACAACGTGGCTACGCCCGCCGCTGTACGGGGCCAACCACTCGCCCCGGACGTGCGCATGTATCGAAACCCACCATCCGGATTTTGGCACTCGCGAACATAGCGAACCGCATTGTCAATCACCTGCTTGGGAATACGGATTCCCGCATTGCGAGCACTTCGCAGCGCCATGACTTGGCAGATGGTGACACTTACGTCGGCATCATCAGGAACAGGGTTGTAGCGCCAGCCACCTTCATCATTTTGGCTGTTCTCGATGAGGCGAATCGCTCGGGTGAGCGCATCACGGACGCGGGCGTCATCGGAGGACATTCCATAGATTTCGCCTAGAAATAGCGCTGCAAACCCGTGTCCATACATCGGACCATTCATGTTCTCACTTGATACAAGACCACTCTCGGAGACATGCTGCAATACGTATTCCAATGCTCGTGCCACCGCCGCGCCGTAGCGACCACGTCCTGGCAAGTTCCCGTCGCCCATCAGTGCAAGTGCACACAGTGAAACAATGCCCGCATTGCCACTCATTCGACCTTTACCAAAGCTCCCGTCAGGGTTTTGTGACTGTGCGAGCCACTCTAAGCCGCGCTCGACCGAGTCTCGCCATTGTGGGTTAGTTTCATTCTGACTTGGTGAGTTCTGTGCTGAGACACCAGCATCAACAGGTCGCTTGACCTCTGGTTCCGCGGCGACATTGGGGGTTGATTTTTCTGGAGCGACGGATGTCGGCGGTGCCACTGCTGTGGTTGTCGAAGTGGGTGAAGTGGGCACGGGTGACGCTGGTGGCGCAGGTGACGCAGGTGACGCGGGAGACGCAGGTAACACAGGCGACGAAGGCGATGCTGGAGATGCTGGCGATGCTGGAGATGCAGCTGGTTGCTGCAGAGCCAATATCAACGCGGCCACAGTTGCTACGAGTGGATACATCATCGCTTCGGCTCCTCGGCCAGGCGCCGGTAATAGTCCTGAGTCAACTGTCGGTATGCAGCGCTCATTGGATCCCGTAATCCCTGGCGAACCGCCTCACGCACACGTGGTGGTAGGCGCCCCCACTCCGCGCGCGCCTCGTCAAACTGCGCGCTATTCATGGTTGGATCGGCTTGTTCAGGTGGTTCATTTGAAGTGGCATCACCATCCTTGCGACGCTTTCCATCAGCTCCGTCTTGGTCTTGCTTGCCATCGCGGCCACCCCGTGGTTGACCATTCTCGCCCGGTTCGGGCTTCTTGCCATCCTGACCGTCTTTGCCATCCTTGGCGCCTTGATCCTTACCCTGATTCTTGCCCTTGCCACTTTGCCCTTGTGATTGTTGGCCTTGTGACTCTTGGCCTTGCTGTGATTGTTGTTGTTTCATCCGTTGCGCAGTGGCGATAAGTTCGTCAAGCTTTCGAACAACCGACTCTTGAACGCGCCGTGTTGAAATTCCAGAATCGTTCGCTTCTAACAATTGCGCGCTGTGTTTCATGTCGTCGATGGCGGAGTTCAAAATATCGCGTGGCTTTGCACCATCCAGACTGCGCTGCAGTTCAGAAGCATCCGTGGTGGTGTCTGATTGTTTCCCACCATCACCAAGTCCAAGTGCTTCATCAAGCGACGGTGGTTTGTCAGCCATAGCTGGCACTGGAGGCACATTTGGAACTGATGGTGGTGCTTGGCCAGGGGTTGGAACCGGTGTTGGGACTGGCACTGGGACAACCGTTGGTGGCGCCGCAGCAACAGACATACTCAGCACATACATGCACAGATTCATCATGGTTTCGCTCCTGAATCAGAATCACCCGTAGTCGGAACCTCACCGTTGTTTGGTGGCTTTGGCGACTCCATGTTCACATCTGGACCACGTGACTGCTCTTCCATCGCCTTCACCCATCGCTCGCCGAGTTCTGTCAGGCGTTTCTGTCGCATGGCGATTCGTGTTAAGTATGCAGCCCGATCAGCCTCTGGCAACTCACTCGCGCTCTTGGTGTCGTCAAGAACACGCTGCGCCATGGTGCGCAACAGGCGAAGTTCGGCCATCGGTGGAACGCGCGGCGCGCCGGCCATTGATCCGCCACCTGGTGGTTGTTGACCACCAGCATCTTTCGGTGCCTCCGCGAATGGATCATCTGCCTCTGGTGGGTCAGCGAGCGCCTCAATAAGTGATGCCAACGCTGCTTCTACCTCTCGTTGCACCAACACGGTCCGTTGTGACAGTGCCGATGCAGAGAGGTCCTGTCCAGCCAATGTGCTGGCGGAAATCATCTCTTGATTGCTTGTGGCGTACAGCTCGCTTCCTGAAACATCCCCACGAGCGCCGATGGTGGTTAGTAACCCGGTCACGGTTGCTTGCTCGGCTGCAATGCGTTTGCTCTCAACAAATCCACGCCGGTCAAGGGTTTTTCCAGGTGCTGGAACGATCGCCTCGGCGCCACTGCGAGCACTCCGTTGCCGCTCCAAGACTTGCTCATACACACCGCGAAGTTCTTCGCGACGTAGGTTCTCCGCGTCTTTCTCAGCGTCATTCTTAGCCTTCTGCGCGGAAGCAAGTGCCTCTTGAATGGAGTTGCGCGCCGCATCAAGCGACTCCCGCGCTGGTTCCACATCAGCCACTTCCTTGCGCAGAGACGTCGCCACGGCATCAAGTTGCTCCGCCCCACGAATGATCAATGTGGCGGCTCGACGCATTGGTTGCCCCGCGGCGGCCGCATTCTCGGCAATTCCTGAGGCATTCCGAGACAGTTGCAGCATGAGTTTGGCGAGACGAGAGACCTCCGCAACATCAGTAGCGGTCAACTTCTGCATAGTGAGTGTGTTGGTCTCTATCGTCCCCAAGAGTGATCGCAAAGCGTCAACCACATCAGTGATCCGCCGCTCAAGTTCTTCGGTGCGCCGCTTACTTTGATTCTTCATTGCCTGCTGCATGGCTTGAACTGCTTGTTGCGCCTGCTGCTGCGATTGTTGCGCGCTTTGCATCTGATTTTGCTCAGTTTGCTGTGCGGCTTGTTCAAGTTGCCGAGCCAAACCACGGTCATCCGCCTCACGTTGCGCCTCACGCATCGCTTCCGCTGCACCTTGATCAGGCTTCTCTTGTGTTTGAATCTCCTCAGCGCGTTTACCAAGATCTTCCGCGAGGGCTCGCGCCTCTGCTGCTGCTTCGCGCTGTGCCTGCGCGGACCGATCCATCAATGCCTTTGTCTCTTCTGAAAGTTGGTTGCGTTGCTTTCCAACAGACTTCTCGGCAGCAGCGCGGATGTCCTTGCTTGCGGCGTCAATGCGCTCCGCAAGTTTGTCAATACGACGAGTCAGTTCTGCTGTCTCCCGATCGCGCTGCAGCGCTGTTTCAAGGTCTGCCAGTGCGCTTTCTGACTCACTTGCTCGCTCCGCCGCTTCGGTACCAAGTGAGGCGTCTGGCAACGCTGTGGCACCCTCTTGAGATCGTTGTGATGCCGTGCGCGCTAACTCACTGGCCTCTTGAATCGTTTCGGAAAGCCCCTCGCCGTCGGTCTTGTTGCGCTCAAGTTTGGAAGCAAGTTCCGCCAACGAGCGCTCGAACGAAGCGATTCGATCAGCCATTCGGCCCTCAGACCCAGCGATCTGTGCTCGCTCTGCTTCAGTTGCCGCAGCGCCGTTCGCCTTGGTCCGCTCGACAACATCCTTCATTGCGTCGGCAATACCAGCCTGCTCCTCGCGTAGTCGGCTGGCGGCCTCGCGCATCTGCCCAAGACGCGAACGCACCTGCGCGGAAAGTTCACTCGCGGAAATCACCCGAAACACGCGGGGCGAACTCACCACTGCTGGTCTTGGCGATCCATTGCTTTCAAATGCATCGGTGATATTTCCAACACAGACCACCCGGTCACCAGGTTCTACAGAAAAATCTGAAAGCAGCAGTGTTGTTTCAACACGCGCGCTCGTTCCTTGCGTCCCTTCGACCGTTGCAACACGCCGTGACGGTGTGTCGTTGCGAGTCACCGACACATCAATCCACGATCGCTTCACGCCAAAGTCATCTCGACCCTCTGCAACAACGAGTGGGGTAGCTGCGGGTGTCACGGTTTCATCAGCGGTGGGTTCGACAATGGTGATTGTTGGGGGCGCGTCATCAATTGCTGGTATCTCAAATGCAATTCGCTCTGAGGGAAGAATGCCATCGGCGCCACGTGGTTTCAACTCAAGCACACCGCGGCCATTTGCAATCCAACTCATGCTCCAGTGGGTCTGATTGCTTCCATCGACCGTGAACTGCGGGGTGATCTGTGCACCATCCACTCCGACAATAGAGATGGTTTCTGCAAGCCACAACACACGCGCAGACGGATCTGTTGGTACAGCGCTTGTGCCACGCATATCAGCGTCGATAGTGATGGTTGATCCAGTAAGTACCGGCGGCGACACTGTGGCGCGCCGGTCAGTTCCAGTTCCAAGCTCAATGGTTCGAACATCTACCTTGCCGCTCAAGTAGGGCGGCGGTGTCACGGTAGCGCGTGCCACCTCCACCACTGGTGGCGGAACAAGCCGAATCACGATTGGCAGTGTCTCCATATCTTCTGTACGAAAGAGCACCTCTATCGATTCACCATCAGTCTCTACCAAGCGCTCAAACGCACCATCTGGCTGCGCCGAGAGAAGCGCTTTGCGCCACTCGCCACTGCCATCGCGCATCAGCCGGTACTCCGCCTCCACACGCATATCTGCAGCGTCTCCACGCACTGATTGCGCGCGCAACGAAAGTGCAACACCACGCGGATGAACCAACGAAGCCATGGCTGGCTCAACCATCGTGCGAGCTGGCCATTGAATATCGGAGAATGGCGTCAGTAAGCGCAGTAGCGCTGTCTTTGATGTTTCAGGCGCAAAGACCAACAACAACACCAGTGTGGTGATCGCCATACTTGCCGCAGTTGCAGCGCGCTTTGCAGGCTGTTGATTCACACGTTGATGCGTTGTCGTCTGAGAAATGGCCCGTGCATCATCAATCACCATGGAGGTCAATGGATTGGTGGTGGGCCCTTGTGCGGCTTGCGACTGTGCCAAATCTGCACCCGCCGCCAGTTTCCCGCGTGCTGCCGCACTCCCACGTTCAAGCCACAGTGCAACCTCAACCAGCGATGGTGAGAACTGAAACGCGGGCAATACCTTCAGTACAAACCAAACGACTCCGCCGCCAACAAGCATTGCCAATTCAACAACACGAATGAACGGCGGTAACCGAAGCAGTCGATCAAGTACCACCGCCACAACAACAGCAAGCAGTCCAAACGCTATTGCTTGTGAAAGGCGCTCGATCACCAAGGCTCGGCGAACCGCTGATCGGGTGTTTCCAATCGCAACCAACACCCCATCGGTGGTGGTGGTCTCTGAAGTTGGGTGCGTATTGTTCATCGTCATTTAAATCAGCCGCGCGCTTCGCCGAACAATCCATTCAGAAGCCAATAGAGACATCAGTATTGCAAGTGCCAGTGGGCTATTCCAAATGGGATCACGGAGTGGGTTCTCTGTATGAATTGATCGATTTGGAAGCGAGTGGACCAGTGTTGCAACATCGGCTGGCACAACCACCCTGCCACCCGTCTCGCGAGCAAGTGTCTCAAGTAATGGTCGGTCCGCCTCAGCGTCGCGCAACTCTCGGTCACTCCGGGTGACCTCCAGAATTGCGCCGTCCCCAGCCCGTGCCGCAAGTGATGGATCGCGTGGGCGAACCTTCCAACGGCCCTCCCGCTCTGGAGACCACACTGCTACAAACAGTCCACCGGAACCAGGCGTTGCAACGATGTCCACCGCCGAGCCACGAGAGTCCTCAGGAATTGCTTCGAGCGCCACTGTGGTGGGTGGTGGACCAGCAGGAAGCTCAACCTCTACTCGCACTGTGTCGCCCACAACCGAGCGACCTGGCTCGATAGCAATACGTACTTCCTCACGCCCAACACCCAAGGATGGACGAGCCAATGAACGGAGTAACTGCACCCAAAATCGTTCTGGATAGGTTTCGCCGCGACCATTCCGCCAACGCCAAATCTCATCGGTCGCCACATACAACACATTTCCAGCTCCATAGCGCATCCCAACCACTAGTGGTGCGTGACCACCCTCAATCTCTTGTGCGGACTCCGCAAGAATTTCGCTTGCTGGTTTGAGCGATTGAATCGGAATACGTTGCGCCCACTCCAATTGCGCCCAACCCTCGTCCGCCGAAAGTAGTTCCGCTGGAAATGCCGACTTTGGATCATCAGCCAACCGCAACACACCAAGGCGCGCGGCAAGTGGTGTGGGTGACAAGTTGACCGGCACAGACAAGCGCTCTAGTTCATATGGCCCAGTAAACGGAAGCAACTCCTCCGCTGATGTGCCATGCCATGTTCGGGGAGTACTACGTGATCCACCAATCCATGCCAACCCAGTACCACGTTCTGCTACCGCGCGCTTCATTTCCATCAATTGCTCGCCGGTGAAGAACGTGGCAGGAATGTCGCCTATCACAATGAGGTCAAATCGCTCAAACTCCTCGCGGGTCCGCGGCAGCCGCGCAATTGGCGTATTGCCCTCCTGCGCAAAGTCCCGGTCAGCAGAGAGCAACATGACAGAACTCTCAATAGTTTGTTCTCTCTGCAACAGATTCTTGAGATAGCGATATTCCCAGCGCGGATACCCATCGATGTAAAGCACTCGCATTGGTCGATCCACCAATGTGATCGGTACTGCGCGTCGATTGTTTACCGGTAGTAGATCGCGTGCTGTTTGTTGATCATTGGGCGTGTTTGCGACCAGTGATTCAGAAACACGAACTTCCCAGCGGGCGTCGCCGGTGGTTGAGGGGCTCGCTACTAGCTGCACTATGTCGCGTTGTGGTGCAACCTCGCCAGCAACATTGGTTCCTGCTGGAAGTTCAGCGAAGTCCAATACTGTGCCCGTGGCAGTGTCAACCAACTCAACACGCGAGGCCTGGGCACGGGCTGGTCCACGCCGTTCGATCGTTGCTTCAACAGGAACAATATCTTTGGAAAACGCACGCTTTGGAGCCTGAACTGCCGTGATCGCGGTGTCGCCCACCGCTACGTCTGCCCCCAACATAACCGAGGAGACTGTCACGCCTTCCGCCTGCAGTCGACGAATCAAATTTCGATCGGGCGGATCAGTTGTGCGACCGTCGGTCAGCAACACCACGGCGCTGATTTGTCGCCCCGATGAGCGTGAAAGCGCCTGCTCAATGGCACGAGAAAGCAATGATTGATCACCAGTCGCGTCACCAATACCGATACTTCCGTCATTCGCGCGAGTGAGTGGTGACAGTGCATCGGAAAATCCATACCACTCCACACGATGCTCATTGCCAATGAGTGTGAACGGCGAGTCACTACCGACAAGCTCCCGGAGTGCCGCGTCGCGCGACTTGGGCTCATTGAGTGAACTGCTCAGGTCCGCCACTTCCATTGAGCGGCTTCTGTCTGCCAAAATGATTACCGAATCAGGCTCTACCGACTCTTGTGGAACCTCTAAAAGTGGCCCAAGAAACAGAGCGATTAGGAAGATGATTGTGAGTGTTCGCAATGAAATCAAACACCGACGCCGAACTGTTGATATGGCGATGTTTCTGTATGAGCCCCATGCAATGAGCAGCGCAACGACCCACACCAACAACCACGCAGATGTTGGAATAGCGCGTTCCCACGCAAACCGCACGCCTATTGCATCAACAGGGAGCGATTGAAGGCCTAGCATCCAGCGCACCAGTGCGTTGTTCATCATCGGGCGCCCTCACTGACTACCTGTTGACCATTTGCTTGTCGGGTGGTCGCTGGGCGAATACCAGTGGCGTATGAAAATCGACGCGCAAGGAATGCTTCGAGCGCTGCCAACAACACGGCGATCACAAAGAGCGGCGGCGCAAGGCCGCTTGTTTGCCGCGGCGACATTGGTTGGGTGCCATTGCGTTGCACGCCATTATTTCCACCCCCAATCCAATTGACTTCACCGGACGCACTAAGCCATTTGTTCAGTTGCTCGTGTTCAACAGGTGCCACCGAAGCTGCCCGATCATCAACAACAGCAGCCATCACCCCTTGTACTCGGCCTGAACTATCAAGCATTTCAAACATGCCGCCGCGCTCGATTGGGCCAGTGGCACGCCCACCAGCGCCTACAGCAATCGATCGGGCGCCTGGTAAAGCACCGCCATCTGGCGCAATTGGTCGAAGCTCAACAACACCAGCGCGATCAATGTCGGGCTGTGCACCAACTACCACAACCTGTGCGGCTGATGCGTGCCGCCGACCTTCGGCTATCAACTCTTGC
Source organism: Phycisphaera mikurensis NBRC 102666 (assembly GCA_945890745.1). Taxonomy (GTDB): domain Bacteria; phylum Planctomycetota; class Phycisphaerae; order Phycisphaerales; family SM1A02; genus UBA966. The sequence continues at coordinate 25,629 of CAMDCW010000001.1, read as the reverse complement.
CACAGTGGCACCATGAGTGGCTTCAATGGCAACGTGGTCCAGGACAAATCAATCGCACTGGTAAAGAGCACCACCATTCCGCGTGCATTTAATGGACGCCATGACAACAGAAATGGACTCCCATCTTGCAGTGCTAGTTGTGTGGCAGTCGGGTCCATTGAAACATCGACAGCGAGCGCGCGGAACACCTCAACCGCTGGTGACAACTGTGGTAGTTCCGCCCCAAGTGTCGCTAAGTACGAACTGTTTGGTTGTTCTGCTGCAAGTGCAACCGGAGTCGGAAAGTCCCGAGCTTCAAGCGCCAGTTTCCATGGTAAAGAAAATGTACTAGTGAATTGACTTGTCCAAGCCTGGACCAATTCGCCGGCTGCTGGAAGAACCACCACCACACCACCACGGGTCACAAACGACGTCAATAGGCCCCATTGCTGCGTATTGAGCAGTTGTGGTTGCGCAATGACGATCGTGTCGGTCGCAGCCAGGGTGCGTGAGTCAAGTGCAGCCGGATCGGTCATGGTCACATCGATGACAGCCGCGTCTCCAGGGGCGAGCGCTCGAGAAACCCATTCACCCGCGGGGAGCCGATCAATCGCGCCGCTGGTCTCAAATGTTCGTCGATCAACAACCACTACGCGCAACCGATCGGTGGGCGCCAAAATTGACGCGCGTGAGTCATCAACAGGCTGTGCATCGGCGGAGATAGACGCCACCACCGCCCGACGTAAGGCCAATGCCGGATCGCTAGCTCGCTCCGAAAGCATCACCGTGACCGCGTGCTCGCGCTCTCCAGCGCTCAGTTCAACTGGTCGCTCCACGGGCGAAGTCAAAGTCGGTCCGGTGACGCGAACGGTGGTGTGAAGAACTCCATCACCACGATCACGGGCCACCATCACCCGCAATACAACTGGTGCCCCTGGTCCAGTTCCAGCTACCCGATCAAGCTCAATCGAGGTAATGCGAAGATTGGTTCCATCAGGTGCAGGTTCTGTTGTTGCACGAATGGTCACCGGTGCGTCATCATTTCCAAGCTTTTGAAGTGGTGTCAACCCACCAACAAATCCAACCCGAAAGGCGCTACAAACCAAGATTTCTCGCTGTGTTCCAGCGGACTCCTCGTGTGTAAGTATCGCAGCGGCGGCGGTAAGTGCTGCACTAAGGTCACTTGCTAACTCTGTTGCTGCAAGCCCAGTCAAACGCTGCACAGCACCGCGATGGTCCAACGACGCTGCCTCCCGACTAGAGATGTTGGCACGCGAGGTAAGCACAACCGCCACACGATCACCAGGAAGCAGTTGCTCTATCTCTGATCGTGCCATTGCTATCGAACGATCAAAGGCCGTACCAGTACCAAGTCGTTCGTTTGCGGCTGCTGAATCATCAATGATCACCACCAATGTTCGAACGACGCGCGTAGTCGCAATGGTTGATCCAATAAACGGAGCCGCAATTGCCAAACCAGCACAGATGACCAAGAGGCAGCGGACCGCAAGAAGTAGCCATCGCTCCACGCGTCGCTTGCGTTCGACACGACGAAGTGCCTCACGCAACAATTCCATAGCGGCCCACTCAACTGGCTTACGCCTTCGTCGCATCAACAGGTGGATTGCCACAGGAACAGCCACAGCCATACCCGCGGCGATAGCCAATCCTGGTGATGAAAAGGTCAATAGGCTCATCGCCCGCCTCCGCGTAGAAACGTTTCACGACGCGCCAACAACGCGGCGAGTGCTGGGCCAACTGATTCGTGGGTATCCAGGCGAATCATGTCAAATCCAAAGCCGCGCGCAAGCCTTTCCAGTTCGCGCTCGTCTTCCGCCAAAACGTCCAAATACGCTTGGCGAATACTGCGCGTGTCCACTTCCAGCGTCGCCTCGCCCTCAAGACCTTCAAACGGGGCGTTCTCGTCTAGATCAAATCGCAACTCCGCTCTATCAAGAACACGAACCAAGATGACGTCGTGACCACGGTGTCGCAGCCGAGCAAGCGCGTCTTTGACCTGTTGCTTCGGCATGAGAAAGTCACTGACAATCACTACCAGTGATCGATGTGTTCCTCGTGAAAGCAATTCATCAACAGCGCGCGGCAGATCAGCGCGCCCATCAACAGCATGGGTTGCTAAGCACTGAACAATGGCGCGCCAGTGCCCTTGTGAATTAGAGCAACGTGTAGCGGCGATGAGTGTCGGACCAAACATTTCCGTAGAAACGCGGTCGCGTTGCGCAAGTCCAAGAAATGCCATGGCCGCAGCCGCTGCTGTGGCATGATCAAATTTTGTCCAGTTTGATTGTCGTCCCGTCTCTGTGCCACCCCAGCCATCTTTGCTGCCGAGTGTTCCAAAGCGCATGCTTCCAGATGCATCCACCATGATGTGGATATCAAGGTTGGTCTCTTGTTGAAATCGCTTGAGATACAACTTATCGCTGCGCCCAAAGACCTTCCAGTCAATGTGACGCACAGGGTCGCCGGCAACGTATTGCCGATGCTCCGCAAACTCAACAGCAAGCCCCTGATATGGCGAACGGTGCATTCCGCTCATGACACCCTCCGCGATGCGCTTCGCGCGCAACTCGAATGGTCCCAATTGGGCAAGTGTCTCTGGTGCCAGGTACTGTTCTGCGCGCACAGAACTCCGTTCAGGCGCCCGCAGGCTTCACGAGGCGTTCTAGTTCCTTGGCGCCGGCTGCGCCGGTGTCTTCAACGCGAATCTCGCGCAGTAATTCATCGATCACCTGATCTGGACCAATACGATCGGCTTGTGCATTGAAATTCAGTTGCAACCGGTGCCGAAGAATTGGCTTCGCAACCGCACGAACGTCATCAGGTGTCGCGGTGGGTGCGCCAGCAAGCAGCGCGCGAGCCTTTGCGGCAAGCACCAAGAATTGACTGGCGCGGGGCCCGGCACCCCAACTCACATAGTCCATGATTCGTAATTTTGGACCACTCGATGGGGTGTTGGGTGACGCGGCGTCTTGCGCTTGACGCGTGGCGCGAACCAATCGAAGCGCATACCGCACCACGTGATCTGCAACTGGAACCTCACGAACCAAGGCCTGAATAGCACGCACGTCTTCGCCACTCAGCACTCGCTCGGTTGGCTTTGGTGCGGCGCCAGTAGTGCGCCGAACGATTTCTGCCTCCTCGTCAGCGGTTGGGTATCCAATCAGAATCTGCAGCATGAATCGATCGAGCTGCGCTTCGGGTAGGGGATAAGTGCCTTCTTGTTCAATGGGATTCTGGGTCGCCAGCACAAAGAACGGGTCGGGCAGTGGGTGATTGACACCGCCGACCGTTACTTGTCGCTCTTGCATTGACTCCAAGAGCGCGCTCTGGGTCTTGGGTGGCGTGCGGTTGATTTCGTCCGCCAGAATGACGTTGGAAAAGATTGGTCCTGGAACAAATCGAAGGCGTCGCGTTCCGGTTGACCGATCCTCTTCAATCACCTCGGTGCCGGTCATATCGCTTGGCATTAAGTCTGGCGTGAATTGAATGCGCGAAAATCCAAGGGACATGCTCCGCGCCAGGGTTGAAACCAACAACGTCTTAGCCAGGCCCGGCACACCCTCAATCAGTGCATGCCCGCCGCAAGCGAGCGCGATCATGACTTCGTCAATCACCCGATCTTGTCCAACAATGACCGAGTGCACCGCGGTACGCAATCGCTCGGTGGCCGCCTTTGCATCGGCGGGGGTGTGAATGACCGTCGATGGGGCGGATTCTTGCATGACGGAAGTATAGTTGTGCACCTTGCCGGAACTCGCAGAAATCGAATCTTTGCGCCGCACGATCGCGCCTGCCTTGATTGGGCGTTCGCTTCGATTGGTCGCTATCGGTCCACATGACATGCGCGCGCGCGGTTGTGGCCGGGGTGAAGGCCACCGAACCAAGCACACCTGGATGGCCCCCTCCGAATTGTTGGATGGGGCGACCGTCCACTCGATTGCCCGTCACGGGAAGCGTTTAGCAATCATTGCGGCTGATGGACGTTGTTTGGTCGTACAGCTTGGGATGAGTGGACAATTGATTGCTGGTGGTAATGCCAGCGATTCACATCAACACGTCACTTGGCTTGTAACGAACCCGGCTCGCGGACGGAGCATCAATCCGCCCACGTCGATCCCGTTGATTTTTCGCGACCCGCGCCGCTTCGGCGGATTGACGGCCTATGGAAATACCGCTTCACTCTATGAATCTTGGAATGCCGAACTTGGTCCAGATGCACTGACAATTCAGGCGCAGGCTCTTCGCGCCGCAATGACCGGGGCACGTGCCGTGAAGGTAGCCCTGCTCGATCAAACGATTGTCGCTGGTGTCGGCAACATCTATGCCGATGAGTCGCTCCATGTCGCTGGCATTGATCCTCGCATGCGATGTGACCAGCTGTCACCCCAACGTGTCACGGCTCTAGCGCTTGCCATCAGAACCATCTTGAACCGCGCCATCAAACATGGCGGAAGCACATTGCGTGACTATCGATCAGGTCTTGGTGCGGCCGGCACCGCACAAGCCCTCCACGCCGTTTATGGGCGGGCGGGCGAACCGTGCCGGTCTTGTGGCCAATCACTTCACGAAACGCGTCTGGGTGGTCGTACGACCGTCTGGTGCCGATCGTGCCAGACCGGCGTGACGAGCGTGGGCGCTACTGATCGAAAGTGATGAGCGTCTTGGCGCGACAGGGTTCAGAAGGAGTGAACTCTTATATATTCCTCCTCCTAGTAAAGAGCCCTGACAGTTGGTGGACAACCCAGAATTTAAAACCATAAAACCTTGTTAAACATCGACATATAGCAGAAGTGTCGTTGTGGTGGAGTTGTCAACTCTTCGTCACTAGCGTTCATCAGGCGCCGATTAGCAAAGCGTGTGTGTGGATGGGCAGCCAACACAGATCGTCACCCACAACGCCTGCGCGAAACCAGGTGGTTATTAACCCAGGATGGTTGCGGACAGTCGTCACTAATCGTCAGGTACCACACCAACAACCCACGCGCGCGGACAACCACTCAAACCGCGTTATTGTGCCGTTCAAGGGACTGCTCAATACGAGTGACATCGCCAGATAACGCCGTGTCGGTCTGGGTCTTGGCGCCAACGGTTCGTACTGCGTGCATCACCGTTGTGTGATCGCGACCACCAAAGTAACCACCAATTTCCTCAAGCGAGAAGCGGGTGTGTTTGCGCGCGAGCCACATGCACACTTGTCTTGGAAGCGCCACACTCTTGTGCCGACGCTTGGACATCAGTTCACTCAGCTTAATGTCGTAGTACCGAGTAACTGCATCAATGATCTGCTGAATAGTTGGCTGCGATGAACCGGTAGCGGTATCGGTCGGACGACCATCTGCCAGGGCTTGCTTGGCCAATTCAAGCGTAATTGGAACACCGTTCGCCATCGAAAGGCCACGAAGGCGTGTCAGTGCACCCTCAAGCTCACGAATGTTGGAATCAAGGCGAGCCGCAATATAAGCAGGAACATCATCAGGCAGTTGTATGCCATGAAGCGCAGCTTTCGACTTCAGAATCTCGACACGCGTCTCGTATGGCGGTCGATCAATTCGCGCCACCAAACCACAGTTGAATCGACTTACCAAGCGCTCCTCAAGATCAGGAATTTCCGAAGGCGCAGCATCAGAACTCAACACAATCTGCCGACCACCCTGGTACAAGGCATTGAATGTGTGGAAGAACTCTTCCTGTGTTTGTTCGTGCTTGGATAGAAAGTGAATGTCATCGATCACCAGCATGTCCACATTCCGAAACCGGTGCCGAAACTCCATCATTCGTCCCGCGCGGACCGCTTCGTGGAACACATCCATGAATGTGCTGCATGAGATGTAGACAATTCGGGTGGTTGGGTCGCGTCGCAACATCTCTTGACACACAGCTTGAAGCAAGTGCGTCTTTCCCATTCCAATACCACCATGCACAAAGAATGGGTTGTAAGCACGGCCGGGCTTGAGCGCCACAGCCTGGGCGGCAGCATGACCAAGGCGGTTGTTTGGACCAACTACAAATGTCTCAAACACATAATCCGGAGACAAGAGGATTTGTTCGTCAAAGAGCGCCTCACCAGTGGCCCCTGCACCGACAGCGTTCGACGCCAGCGAAGTTGTTGGGTGAGTAGCAAGCGCCACCCGATCACCAACAAACTGCACACCAATCAGGCGACCAGTCGCCACACATGCAGCTTCCGTGAACTGTGGAACGCAACAACGCTGCAAATACGACAACCGCACTGGTTCGGTAACTAACAGGGAAAGATTCGCGCCATCAACAGCCACTACCTCGATCTGATCAAACCAGTGGCGCTGTAACTCACCATGATGGGTGCGCAAGTGCTCAAACAATCGATCGCGAATTTCCGCATTCGCAAGATGTGTTGAGCGAGAAGATGATTCGTGTGTAGTGGTTCGCACAGCCATGACTAGTCAATCTCCCAAAGAAGCACCACACACAAAGGCGCGTACATAACTCGTTGACACCATGACGGTGCAACGCGAAGTTTCAAACCAAACCCCGTATTCATGATCGGTGTGCGCGCAAACGCAACAATCTCACATGAATCAAGAGTCAACCAACACCATATTGTTGCGCGCGGAGAGATTGCCCACCACGCCGCGCTTTTAAGCATCGGGACTGTAGAGCACAAATGCGCGACCGTCAATCACGCCCAATCACAAATGCCCGTCAATTCCATCAACAGTCATTTCTGAGGTTGAGGTTGGCATGTCAAGAGCAGAACCACCTGGAGTTCCGCTTGATAATTCACCTTTTTGTCCCTTCAAAATTCCCGCACTATTTTCAAACGCAGCTACTTGATTTTCATGGCGGGTGCGATTTGATCGGTGGTCCATCAACAAGTGCACGCTCTTTGCTCGATCTGGTCCAGCGATGGCCTCAATGCGTTCGCGTGCGAACGGGATCAATGTGCGCCGTGAAACATGACCAATGATGATGTCACGCGCAGTCCACGCTTCCAGCAGTGGCCGCAAATCTTCAACATGGATGTGTTTGCCCACCTTGGCGCGATCGCGATGTTCATCCTCAAAGAAGGTGCATTCAGTGATCACCACTTGTGCCTGACGGAACTCCTCGCGAAACAGGAATTCACCAATTTCAGTATCGCCCGTGTAGGCAACCAATGGAATCTCGATGGTCTTGGTGATTTCAACCCCTTGACCACGCAATTCACGCAGACGCTCTTGAGAAACACCATGGAATTCGTCACGCAGTTTGCTTCTGCGCTCAATCACCACAAACGCCAACGCCGGGGTGGTGTGACTCACCTCAATAGCGCGGATAAACATATTGGGGCGCAATTGATATTCAGAATCTGGTTCGATGGGAATGATCTCGTGAGGCGTTTGCTGCCGTTCAAGATCAACCCATGCAGCCATCATCCTTCGAACTGGCTCCACCATCTTTGGATGCACCAAGCACCGCGCTGTGCCAGGCATCTTTTGGAACGCCCGTTGGCTAAACCAGTAAGGCAAGCCAGCGACATGGTCCATGTGTGTGTGACTCAAGGCCACAATCGGCGAGGCCAACACCGGCCGGGGGCATAGTCCAATATCAAACACCAGGTCCAGCTCGGGCACATGAACAACCGCCTGCTCCCCGGCGACAGAGACGCCTTGGATGCGAAATGGAGCGGAGTAGACAAAGCCAAGTCGAGCCTCCTGTGGAGGCATACGCGGAATCATGCGGGAATCTCCTCTCGCAGCGCTTTCGCGCGGCGGGGTGAAAGTGCGAACCGTGAAGTCTAAGGAGTATTGGTCCGATTTCTTTGACGATGAAGCCCAATATGTAAAATTTGTCTAATCTCACAAACTCCTGGTTGGACTGGCGAAATTGAAATTAAGAATGAGTGTCGACCAATATGCGTCTATCCAACGATCAAACGACGCTTCGCAGTGAGTTTGCCGACGATCCCGATATGGTCGGGATTGTTGCGTTGTTCATTCATGAGCTACCACAGCGCTTAGCAGCCATGCATGTGGCAATTGCCGCGGCAGATCATGATCAACTTCGTATGTTGGCGCACCAACTCAAAGGGGCCGCTGGGGGTTATGGGTTCCCTAAATTAGGAGAAGCTGCCGCTCTGGTTGATCAGGCAGTGAGGGCGGGCAATGATGACAATGTCATCCGTAGCCGCGTGGGGATGCTGGCGGCGATAGCAGCTCGGATTCGACCTTGATGAACAGCAGATGTGATGTGCACCTGTTCAATAAGTGTCGAGCAACTACGATTGTGATGATTCCTTTATGACCGCGTTGCCCTTAACCCTTCCAAAAGTTCTTGCGATCGACGATTCGGTGTTGATTCACCGGTTGCTTCAGGTCCGACTGCAACACGAACAGATTCAACTGTTCGGCGCTACGAGCGCCGATGTAGGCATCAAGATGGCGCGTGAATTGCGCCCAGATGTCGTACTTCTTGACATAGAACTTGATCTGAAGAATCAAGGCATGGATGGATTTGGCGTGCTGCAGGTGTTTAAGGCAGACCCAGACCTCCAAGAGGTATCGGTGATCTTCATTTCAGCCACCGCAACGATGGAAGAACGGGTGCGCGCACTTGATATGGGCGCCAGTGACTTTGTCGCTAAACCATTCGAAATCGTGGAGTTGCAAGCACGTGTTCGCAGCGCACTTCGTGTGCAACACCTGGTAAAGATGTTGGCACAAAAGGCGCAAGTCGATGGCCTCACGGGGCTTTGGAACCGAACCTACTTTGATCGACGCCTCACACAAGAGGTGGGCGAGGCCATACGCCACAACCGCTCTTTGTCGCTGGTGATGTGTGACGTGGATGGATTCAAGAAACTCAACGACGAGCGCGGCCACCCGTTTGGTGACAAGGTGCTGGAGCGACTCTCGCGAATTCTTCAAACCGGGCGCGGCAGTGATATTGCCTGCCGTTATGGTGGCGAAGAGTTCGGCATCATTCTTCCAAATACCGTCGGTTCAGAGGCTATTGAGGTAGCGGATCGATACCGGCGGGCGATCGAACAAGAGATTTGGCCAAGTGTGCCAGGAATGGTGATCACCGCCAGTTTTGGTGTTGCGGACGTCTTTGTACTTCCTGGCACCCCCACCATAGAAGACTTCATTTCCACCGCAGATGCAGCGCTATATCGAGCAAAGGTCAATGGGCGTAATCGAGTAGAAGCGGCAGTGGCCATGCATCTTCCGGGTTAACGCAATGGGCACCATGCACGATCAAGGTGTGTGTATTCGCCAATGGGATTTCAGTGAAACAAGCCAAACAGTCAGTTTGTTCGGGCGATCGCTTGGTGTTGTTCGAGGCCTTGCAAAAGGGGCGCGCCGGGAGCGTGGTGCATTTGACGGCGGAGTCGACCTATTGTCGCGGGGTGAGTTTGGTGCCATCATCAAACCAAATCGAGATTTGGCAATACTGACCGAGTGGGACCTCTTGGAGGTGTTCCCGCGCTTACGTACAGATCTCATAGCCAATCAAACAGCGTTCTATATGGCGGATCTTGTGGGCAGGATGCTGCAACCAGAAGATCCCCACCCATTATTGTTTGATTGCTTTGTTGAGTCTCTCAGGACTATCGGCGCAGCTCGATCACCCGAAGAACCACCACCCGACGGCGCTGGCTCACTGTTGGTGTTTCAATGGGTTTTGTTGAGCGAAACAGGCTACAAACCAACACTAACCAGCAGCAACACTGGCGACGTGTTGGAGTTTGCACCCGCTTCGGGTGGTGTACTCCAACCTGGCGAAACCACCGATGGACCACGGTGGAAAGTCCGCCGCACCACGCTCGAGTGTTTATCGACTATTGGTGCATTCCCCGAACATCACACACCGTCAGTGACTATTGATCGCGCCAATCGGTTGCTCGCCGCGTACACGTGCCACATCCTTGGAACCGAACCAGCCACCATGCGGGCGGTCTTTAGTAAAGCATCAAGCTGAACAAATAGCCGTCTCTGGAACAACCTGTGCTCGCAATGTCGGACGTAGTGGGAAGTCGCGCGCTACTGACAGCAGATCTTCAACTGTCAAACTCTCAATCTGCGCTAGTTCTTCTTCCAATGATGCGTAGGCGCCTCGATACAACCACACGGAACCCAGCCGGCGCATGCGACCATCAGGTCGCTCACCAGCAATTGCCACAGCAGTCGCGATCTTTGCGCGCGCATTGGCTAGTTCTTTCTTAGAGATTGCTGTGCACACGCGCTCAAGTTCGGTTCGAACGATTTCATCAACCCGTGCGACGTTGTCAGGGCTGCACGCCACATAAACCACGTATTCACCAATACCGTCATGGCCATCAAACTGCGCCTGCGCCTCTTCGGCAATTCCAGTTTCTACCAACGCCCAATACAAGCGCGAACCCTCAGAATCACCAAGGATTTGCGCCAACATTGCCGCGGCGTACCGGCGCGGATCTTGCACTGAAGGGGCTGGGCAAAGCCAAGCCAAGTAAGCCCGATTCGCCTGTTTCATCGGAACCATCACACGCTCTTCGTGGGTGTGGAACGGCGGATGGCTTCGGGAAACCTCACCGCGTTGCCATGATCCACAGCACGCCTGGACCTGTTCGACCAACTTGTCAAAGTCCAGGGCACCAGCTGCACACACCACTGTGTTTGACGCACAGTAGCGACGATCGAAATACGACTGCATTTGCTCGCGCGTAAGCGCAGCCACTGTTTCACGGGTTCCAAGCACACGATGTCCAAGGGGGTGTGCACCAAAGAATCGCTCGTTAGCGTGTTCCCACAGTCGCCAAAACGGGTTGTCGTCATACATGGCGATCTCTTCAAGGATCACGCCCTTCTCTTCATCAAAGTCAGCCTGTCGCAGTGCCGGACGGAGGATGTCCGCAATGATGGCAGTGGCATCCATCAGTTTCTCGGGAAGGACATGGGCGTGAAACGCCGTCAACTCCCCAGTGGTGAAAGCATTGTGACTGGAACCAATACGGTCGAAATCACGATTGACATCGTCGGCGGTCCGGCGCTCAGTCCCCTTGAACACCATGTGCTCAAGGAAGTGGCTGACACCCATCAGCTCCCGCGGCTCATCACGGGCGCCAGTTTTCACAAAGAACCCCACCGCCGCGGTGTGCGACTCGGGGCTGGTTTCAGCAATTACCGTCAAACCATTGTCGAGCACTGTGTGCCGAAATTCAAAAGCCATAAGGGGGCATCCTAGGGCTAATTTGGTGGTCTCTACGCCCCGCCAGCACATTTAGCACCCCGAACCATTGAGATGCGGGTGGTTTTGAGACATTCCAGCCGGCACAGACCGAACAATTCTTCAGTTTGTCCCGTTGAACCTTTGAACAAGTGCGATTTCAAAAGGAGACTCTCCGTATGGACAATCCACGCCATCGCCCACATGTCCGCCACGACAGCGCTTTCTTGGAATCAATCGAGCGTCGAGATATGGATCGGCGCAACAATTTAAGCGAGTTTGTGATGTTCTGGCATCATGACCCGGCCGACATGTGTCGGTATGAGACTTTAGACCTAAGCAACACAGGCGCGCGGTTGCGCACCAATACGCCACTCCCCGAAGGGATGACTGGCGTTGCCATGACAGCCAAATCTTGTGACGAACAGATTGAACGCACAGTCATGGTGGTTTGGTCACGAAGCATTCGTGACACCCAAGGAAACACAACCCACCACGAAGCAGGTCTCCGCTTCATCTAAGTTTCACTCACACCACCCGGCTGAGTTGGTCGGCTTGCTCTTCAGCGTGGTAACTCGAGCGAACCAGTGGTCCACTCTCACACACAGAGAAGCCACGCAGCAAAGCCTCACGCTTAAACATTGCAAACTGGTCGGGGTGAACCCAACGGTCAATTGGCAGGTGATTGCGCGTTGGTTGTAAGTATTGACCAATCGTCAGGATGTCCGCCTTGCTCGCAGTGCGGATGTCATCCATGAGCGTCAACACCTCTTCATCGCGCTCACCAATACCAACCATTACCCCGGTCTTGGTTACCAAGCCACTCGCTTTGAACTGCGCTAAAACCGCAAGGCTTCGTTGATATTTCGCTTGTGGCCTCACCGCTGGGTGCATGCGATACACCGTCTCCATGTTGTGCGAAAGAATTTCAGGGCGAGCATCGCACACCATCTGAATGGCGCGCTCATCTCCTAGAAAGTCACCAACCAAACACTCAACACTCATGCCCGGGCAAGCGCGATGCACTGCACGAATTGTTTCAGCCCAAATCGCAGCACCACCATCAGGCAATTCATCACGATTCACGCTTGTGATCACTACATGCTTCAGTTTCATGAGAGCCAAACTCTCGGCAACCCGCCGCGGCTCATCAGTATCAACAGCGTCTGGACGTCCAGTCTTCACATTACAGAAGCCACATGAACGCGTGCATGTATCTCCCAAGATCATGATGGTTGCTGTGCCACGGCTCCAGCACTCGCCCATATTTGGGCAACTCGCCTCTTGGCAAACAGTGTGCAACCGGTGCTCACTAATGATTCCTTTGAGCCGTTCATAGCCAGCGCCGCCCGGAACACGCGCGCGCAACCAATCTGGTTTGCGGCCAATGATGCTTTGCTGTGGCGTGTTGTTGTTGTTTAACACCATGCCTGTCAGGCTCACCAGTGCTGGCCCCACATTGCGCGCTGTATCCCCACCAAGCGGGCGCGGGTGTCGCGCCAGGGTGCGGGCAACCGCTTCAGGCGAAACGCCTGGCGGAAGTTGACCCTGCAGAGGAGGATGATCGTTGGCGTTCATGTGGGCAAGGCAGTGTAGGAGCCGCGCAAGCGGCGCAGGAGGCGTGGAAACGGCATAGCAAGCCCAGCAATGAACGAATAACTAGACAACCGGTGGCTTGCCAGTAACACACTTTCGAATCACATAAGGGCGCACCCCACCGATGCCACTGACGGCGTCGCTCAGTAGTTCAAGCACAAAGCCCATCGCAAGCATGAACAGTGCTGCAAAGAACAACATCACCACCACGAAGAACATGGGGCGTTCGGTGAGTGGTTCTGCTTGAAATACTCGTTGCCACAACAGCCAAGATCCAGCCGCAACATCAACAACCAGGACCACCATGCCAATACGTCCAAAGAGGTACATCGGCCGGCTGTGTGTTGCGCCTTGGAACCACAACATCAACACATCAAACAAGACATCAAGTGAACGACCGATTCCATAATGGCTCCGGCCAGCAAATCGCGGCGGCGCACTGACAAATACTTCTTCAACAGCTCCACCGCGCATCCAAACGATTGCGGGCAGCAGGCGGTGGTGCCCGGGACGCAGGCGCAAACTGCGCGCAAGATCGCCCTGGATGGCTTTGAAGCCACCCATATCGCGCACGTTGCATCCAGAGACACGGCGCAGCATCCAGTTTGCCAATCTGCTCGGCGCACGGCGCAACATGAGACTCTCGGTCCGCCCTTGGCGACTTCCAGAAACAAGTGCGTTACCGCGATCCATCGCCTCCACCAAGCGGTGGATTTCCTCTGGGGCGTGTTGAAGGTCGCCATCCATCACCACCACCACATCGCCACAACTTTCTTGAATTCCCGCGTACATCGCAGTGCACTGGCCACCATTACGCGCAAGAAACACACCACGGAGCGCTGGAAATTCCAGGCACAAGTCACTAATCATTGCTTCGGTACAGTCAGTAGAACCATCACTCACAATGATGATTTCATACGTTCGACCGATCGCCAACAGAGCGGCATTGGTTCGGCGGACAAACTCAGCAACACATGACTCCTCGTTGTGCATCGGCGTAACTACAGAGATTGCCACGGTTGATCCGGGCACCCACACTTGGTGTGATCGCGCGCCCTGATCACTCATGGGGCAACCTTTAGTTTGCCATTCATCATCCGCCAGTGTCCAGGAACTGTGCAGACATATTGGTAAGTACCAGGCTTCTGTGGAACCACATAGAAGAGCGATCCAGACTTGCCTGGATCAATCAAACCCATGACAGCCAGTACAGATGGCATGTCGGGTACAAACTGACACGCCTTTCCTTCGGGTGTGTCACCCATCTTGTCTGCGGCGACACCAACTTCACTCATCTTTCCAGGCATCACGATCAGCAAGTTGTGCTGCATGGTGTCCGTGTTTTTAAGAGTGATTTCCAGGATCTCACCTGGCTTTGCTTTGATTTCCTTGAGGTCGTATTGCATCGCACCAGGGATGGTTCCGATGGCAACCGGTCGCACGGTGACTCCCCTGAGCGCCTCTGGCCGTTGCTCGGTGGGCATCGCAGCAATTGTGCGAAGTGCGGCGCTGTAGGCGGGGTCCTCTGGGGTTTGTGCACACTTTGTGAGGCGCTCAAGCACCACAGGGTCCTTCGCAGCCTCTGCAGCGAGCGACACCAATACGCCAGCAAGATCTCGGGTGGCACCACAGGTACCACCACATTGTGCGATCGCGTCAAGAAGCACCAGAACTGGTGATGCCCCGAGTGACTTAGCAGCGCGCATTCGGAGTTCTGCTGGGACCCCATTCTCCACAAGCATCCGCTTGGCCATTGCCCCGTCCTTTGATGGATCAGCAGCAAGCACGGCCGCAAGGTCTTCGGGCGGCGCGGGTGGAACTAAACGCGCTGGCGGGCCTCCGGCTAACACCGTCGCAACCGCAGCAATCACTATGAAGCAAGTCATCAGGGCAAGGTACCGCTCTATGTACCTTTTGGTCCAAGCCCAACCACTCACAACGGCGGAGCCCAACGGAAGTTGTTGCACAACCCTGCGACCTGCTGGTCATTTACGGGTTTTTCTGGGCAATTGAACAACAAAGCCCCCTCAGACCAAGGGTGCTCACTATCCAGGCACCTGTACCAGCAGTCCCCTTGTCATGGTCTGGTTTGAGGCCAACGACCACCCTCGGTCGGTTGGCGTAGTTTAGGAAACCACCAATGGCTGTTCATCACATCTCAGACACCAACCATCCGCATCTTGCCCCGTATCAGCAAGTACGCGATCGCGATGCGCTTGGGCCGGACGGTCGGCCAGGTTTGTTCATCGGCGAGAGCCCAATGGTGATCGGAGCAATGTTGCGCGCTGGTGTCGATATGTTGAGCATCTTGACCAGTGATCGGCACGCACAGCGCGCAGTGGCGATGGTTGATGAAGCGCGCGAGTTTCGGCACAACCTGCCTGACCCCGAGGTTCTACTTGTTGCAGATGACATCCTTGATGCCACGGTTGGTTTCAACATCCACCGCGGATTTCTTGCCGTGGGAAGGCGTCCAACGCAGCACACTGTTCGCCAGGTCGTTCCCGCTCAGGGCCAAGACGCGTTACTTCTTGTGGTGGAAGAGATCAACAACATTGACAACATTGGTCAGTTGTTTCGAAACGCAGCGGCGTTTGGCTGTAGCGCGGTGATTCTCTCACCTGGCTGCCACGATCCGTTGTATCGAAAAAGCCTTCGTGTGAGTTGTGGTTGTGTGTTGCGTGTGCCTTACGCGCGTAGTGATGCATGGAACGCCGATCTTCAATACCTTCGCGACGATCAAGGGTTCACCCTGCTTGGCGCGACTGGTGGCGGCGAACACACACTCCGAGAAATGGCTGAGCAACTGACGCGTTTACAGGCGCAACCCCGCAGGATTGCAGTGATCATGGGTGCGGAATTCACCGGCTTATGTAATGACACCCTTGCAGCGTGCACAGCGCGGGTAAAAATTCCCATGGCGAATGGGGTTGATTCACTGAACGTTGGGGTCGCGGCGGGCGTATTTCTTTCACGCCTGACTGAACAGTGAGGCGTACCGAGCAGATGTTTCTTGGTCTGCTGGGTCTGTCATGGTTCGCTGTGTCCCACCCCGCTAGTGTGTGATAATCCGATTTTCACTTACGAATCCGCCATTTGCGCGAACAGTGCTGATTAAGGCGCGTAACGAGCCCATGCGAAACATCATTTCGTCAGCGGTCGTATTGGGCGCGCTCGCAATGATCCCTGCCATGACAGTGGCGGCGGACCCCCCTACCCCAGTCGGAGGGGGCGAGCAGCAAGGGCCTGTCGCAACGTTGTCAACCGAGGATCAAGCGGCGATCGGGCATGCCAAGAGCATTTCCCGGGCGTTTCGGGCGATATCCAAACTAGCCGGGCCTTCGGTGGTTTCGATCGAGGTCACCCCTGAACAAACCATCGTGCGCCGCCAAGGTGGTCGTATGGTTCCGCAAGGAATGGTTCCACACGGCGCCCCGATGGGTGTTGGTACGGGATTCATTGTGGCGGAAGAGGGGTATGTGGTCACTAACAATCACGTCATTCGCTCGGGCGGCGCGTTCAAAGTGCGGCTGAACGATGGTCGGGTGGCCAGTGCGGCATTGGTTGGTTCTGATCAAGAAACTGACATTGCAGTACTGAAGATTGATGTTGGTGGCTTGTCCCCCATCGAATTTGGCGATAGCGACGCGGCGGAGGTTGGCGATTGGGTGATTGCACTTGGATCACCGTTTGGATTGAAAGACAGCGTCACTGCCGGCATCATCAGTGCTCGCGGCCGCGAGGTTGGTTTGAGCCCGCTGGAAAGCTACCTGCAGACCGACGCCACCATTAACCCGGGTAACTCCGGTGGACCACTTGTTGATATGGATGGTCGTGTGGTTGGTATCAACACCGCCATCGAAAGCCGAAGTGGCGGTTCCGATGGAATCAGCTTTGCGATCCCGTCAAATATGGCGAAAAGTGTGGTCGAGTCAATCATTGCCGGAAGCGCGCCATCGCGGGGATTCTTGGGAATCCAGATGCAGCCACTTGATGCGCGCGTGGCAGCACAGGTTGGGTTCAACGGTCAAGGGGTACTTGTAAACCAGGTCGTTCCAGGTGGCGCAGCCGCCAACGCTGGAGTGCAGGTTGGCGACATTGTTGTCAAAGTGAACGGCGAAGAGACCATCAATCCCCAGCGGGTGATGCGGGCGGTTCGCTTGTGCGCGCCAGGTGTTGCGGTACCGATCGAGGTCATTCGTGCTGGCACTGTGATGTCCCTCACCGCCACACTTGGTGATGCATCCAAACACATGGTTCGCGCGGCGCCGTGATGCAGCACCTCACGCCATAGTCCCGTGTGTGGTTCATTAGTGTCTTTGCCTACCATGCTCGACCGCCATGACGCATAGCAATCGAACCACCACGCTTGATACGCCACTATCGGTGCAACTTCGGCACCGGGTGACATTCACGCGCGGGGTGTTCTTGGTGACAAACCCCACATTGCGCTCTGTGTTGGATTCACCCACACGAGGCGCCACCGCCGAACCAGCAACTCGCCGAATGGTGGCGTTTATTGACAGCAATGTGTTGGACGCGCACCCGTCGCTTCCCGACGACATTCGGAATTACATGGCGGTTTCTACCAACGCAACCCAGACGCAATCCACTAGCAAGGGTTCATTTCCTGAACTCACACTTGTCGAGGCTGTTCCTGGTGGCGAGCAAGCAAAGCAGTCAATGAGTGTTGTTGACCGCGTGGTGCGTGTTGTTGATGAACATGGCATTGATCGCCAGAGTTTTGTGATGGCGATTGGTGGTGGTGCAGTGCTGGACGCGGTTGGATTTGGTGCATCAATTGCCCACCGTGGCGTGCGGCTGCTGCGCTTACCAACAACCACCCTTGCGCAAGACGACGCTGGAATGGCCGTAAAGAACGGCATAAACCTTGGTTCCAAGAAGAACTTCATCGGAAGTTTCACACTCCCCCACGCAGTGATTTGCGACACGAACTTTCTGCAGTCAACACCCGACTGGTCGTGGTGTGGTGGATTTAGCGAGGCGGTGAAGATTGCTCTGCTTCGTGATCCCGAGCTGTTCAATCGTATTGAGCGAGATGCAGTAGCCATTGCGCACCGATCAATGGACGCCGCTCTACCAGTGATCACCCGGAGTGCGGAACTTCATTACCGCCACATTATGTCGGGTGGTGATCCGTTTGAGACACACAGCGCTCGTCCATTGGATTTCGGTCACTGGTTGGCACACCGGCTTGAGGGGATGACCAACGGCACATTGCCACACGGCCAAGCAGTAGCGATTGGTGTTGCAATTGACACGCTCTATTCAGAATGTGCGGGACTGATGCCAACCCCAGAAGCGCGCCGGGTGATTGCCGTGCTTCGCGCGCTTGACTTACCAGTGACACATCCCCTACTCGCCAATCTTGATGGAATTGTTGCCGGACTAACTGAGTTTCGCGAGCACCTTGGGGGGCAGCTCACCATCACTTTGCTACGGGGAATTGGCGATCCAGTAGACGTTCACTCCATCGATCCAGCCATCCTTGGTGCGGCGATTGCGCTCACCGCTCGGGGTTCATAAGGGCGGCAACCTGCGGTTCAATCGCCAGTGCGCCGTACCCCTAGACTTCAGACATGAGCGAAGCAACGCCCAAGCTGAACCATCATTCCATGACGCGCACACAGGTCGTTGATGCGTATTTCATGGAGCACCGCGCTCGACTACTTGATGTGGCGGCATTTCTTGACCGCATTGATCGCGCTGGGCCAGGCGTGGATGACTTTCGGATGAACGCGTACCGCAACGCGATCGCGCTGTTGCTGGATGGCAAGCCAGAACGCACTCGCCGCATCTTGGAACACTTCAGCGACCCAAGCACAACGCCAATTCCCGCCGCGCACGTCAAAGGCGCAACAGGCGCCCATGATCCGATCGGAAAGGCGCACTAACCATGTACATCGATCCACACGTCCACATGGTGAGTCGCAGCACTGACGACTATGTGCACATGGCACGAGCGGGTTGTGTGGCGATCACCGAGCCTGCATTTTGGGCGGGATATGACCGATCAAGTCCACAGGGCTTCTTTGACTATTTCCGTCAACTAACGGAATCAGAACCACGGCGCGCGGCGCAGTATGGAATTCGCCATCACACGTGGCTGTGCATTAATCCAAAAGAGTCCGAAGATCCAGTGTTTGCTCGCGAGGTGATAGCGCTCATCCCGGAATTCTTGAAAAAGGAAAACGTTCTTGGTATTGGCGAGATCGGGCTCAACAAGAACAGCCGCAACGAGATGGAGATATTGGAGGCGCACTTACAACTTGCCAGCGACCACAACCTCTTGGTACTTGTGCACACGCCGCATTTAGAAGACAAACTCAAGGGCACCCTGCTGATTTTGGACGCAATTCGTCGCTTTCCTAAACTTGATCCGGGACGGGTGTTGATTGACCACGTCGAAGAGCACACCGCCAAACACGTGCTTGATCAGGGCTTCTGGTGTGGCATGACGCTCTACCCAGACACCAAGTGCACGCCACAACGCGCCGTGGACATCATTGAAACGTATGGAAGCGAGCGCATTTGGATGAATTCCGCCGGCGACTGGGGTCACAGCGATCCAATAGCGGTTCCCAAGGCACAGATGGAAATGCGCCGCCGTGGCCACTTGGAAAGCTTGGTCCGACAAGTGACGTTTGGAAACCCACAACGATTCCTGTCACAATCCGGTCGGTTTAGTGCTGAACCACTTCGACCCACCGCGCCAGACATCACCCGCTGACGTTGCCCGGAAGTTTATTTTCGATCGAACCACACAAGGGGCACCCTCGCGATGGACCGCAGCAATACACCACCTCACCACGGCCCACCGGTTCCCCATGGACACCACGGGCACCTTGCAGCTGACGGCGTACAACAGCGACGGTGGCTGGTATTGCTGGCAATGACTGGAAGCCTTGCGATGATTTTTGTGGACATGACGGTGGTTGGCGTGGCGCTACCACGCATGGGCTCTGCGCTTTCAATGAGTGATGTTGATCAGGCTTGGATCATCACCAGTTACCTGATCACATTGGCTTCACTCATGGCGCTTGGTGGCCGCATCGGCGATTTGATTGGCAAGGTTCCTACATTCATAGCGGGTGTTGTTGGTTTCGCACTCGCCAGCATCATGTGCGCTTCTGCACACGATGGAACACAATTGATTGTTGGACGAATATTGCAAGGAGTGGCGGCGTGCTTGATGCAGCCGGCATCGGGCGCACTTGTCATCGGCGCATTTGCACCAGGTGAGCGCGGCAAAGCCATGGCGGTCTATGTGGGAATTCCGCTGGTTTTCATGGCGATCGGACCAGCGCTTGGTGGATTCATTGTTGAGAACATGGGATGGCCATGGGTGTTCTGGCTGAATGTTCCAGTGGCGGTTGGCGCTGTCGCACTGACGGCGGTTGCCCGCCCGCGCGATGCTCGAAGCGTGGACCGAACCATCGATTGGATCGGCGGCGCGCTGTTGATCATTGGACTTCCATCGTTCGTGTACGGCTTGCAGCAACTTGGCACTGTTGGGGCGAACGGGACGATGGCATGGACGGACCCAACGACATTGAGTTTGCTCGGTGGCGGCGCAGCGGTATTGGTGGTGTTTGTGTTGCGGCAACTTCGGCACCCACACCCATTGTTGCGTCTACGTTTGTTTACCGACCGAGCGCTTCTTGCCGATGCGTTGGTGATTGCAAGCATGCAGTTTGCCATGACTGGGCTAGTGATTGCTGGTTCGGTCTATGCGCAAGAAGTGCTTGGGTTTACGCCGTTTCAAGCAGGTTTATCCCTGCTTCCATTATTGGCGCCGGTCATTCTCATTGTCCATGTAGCGGGACGTTGGTACGACCGATCGGGTGTTCGTGCGCCCGCTTCATGGGGGACCGCGGCAGCAACGGTTGGCATGGTGATACAAGCGGTGGGTGCTTGGACTCAGAGTTACCCAGTCATGGCCGCGGGGATGTTTGTGCTTGGCATTGGCATTGCCTTCACCATGAGCCCGACCAATACTGACGCACTTGGTCGCGTGCCCCACTCAGAACGCGGTCAAGTCTCTGGGCTAGTGCAGACGTTTCGGCAGATTGGTGGAAGTGTCGGTGTGGCGGTGGTTGCAGCGACGGTCTCGCTGGCAATCGGATGGTTCGGTGCTGCTGACGGTGCCGCTCCGCGCGAACAGGTCGCTGAACTACGAATGATGATGCGCTCTGGCGATGCAAGCGCTCATACAGAAGCAGCAGCGAGCCCACACCTTGAATCCATGCAGACCACGGTGGCCCACTCGTACGCCATCGGATATGCAGTGGCATCGCTCGGGACACTGGCGGCATTCATCGCTGCGCGCGGCTGGATGAAGCCTGGAAAGTGGACCGCGGTGCTGCAGGTGCGGCCAACAAACGCTTAACGCTTGCGCTGAATGGCGGCACATAGAGCCCCGCCAGCAAGTGATCCAGCGAGTCCAACAAAGGGCAAGGAAAATATATACATCGCGCTATTTTGCGTGTTCTCACCAGCCAGCGTGAAGTTGACGGGGCCAGGCGCTCGTTCAAGCCAAGGCTCTTGACGCGACTCTTGTTTGTTCCATGCGATCGAGCCATTCACAAGGCCTGTGACGGCCATGAGCACCGCCAACATCAGGGCGGCGCGCATTCCCCCGATCCGGACTGCGAGCCAACCTGCCGCAATAGCGGCGACACATCCACACGCCAGCTTGAGAATCTCAAAGAGCGAAGTGTCGCGGTATGAGCTAGCAACAAACACGCCTTCTGATCCAAGCTCGATGTAACACAGAGCAACCAGCAACAGGAGCAACACCACCGACAAGACATAACCAGCGAACATTCCAAGAATGGAACGAGCAAGTGGAATTGGCGGGCTATTCATGGCGAATTTGCAGGCTGCGTCTGTATTGGATCCGCTTCAACACGAACACGGAATGGGTGCGCGGGCAACTTGGATATCTCATCGACCACATTCGCATCAGCGGGATTGTCTTGCCATGCGTAACGAACCTCTACTGGCAATGGCACAGCAGAACTCCGAATCTTGATCGCGTTGGGTGGGCGCAATTCCGCATCCGCCTTCACAAACTTTCCATCAGCACCAGCAATTGCGAAGCTGGCTGGCGCCTTTCCATCACGTGTTACCAGGCGTCCACGCTCCACGTCAAAGTCAATGATGATGCCATCGGTGTCCCGACGAACACTCTTGGTTCGCGGTCCACGCCACGCGGTATCTGGCTGTCCATACGAGGTCGCCATGGCCCATTGCGCGAGCCGCTCACCAACCGTTCGCTTGTCACGTGGGTGGATGTCATCAGCGTTACCAACATCAATCGTGGTGACCACACCAGCGTTGGGCGATGAACGCTCAGTGGCAAGTTGTGCATCACGCAACAGTGGCCACACGCCGGCAATAGCCTCATTTTCTTGATGAGCATGGTGGGATGCCAAACTAACAATCCCGAACGGCATGTCTGGTTGCTGAAACGCCGCGCGCCAACTGCGAATAGTGAGTGGCAACAACGATCGGTACGCCTCAGCATCAGCGATTGATCCAGCGTTGGACTCACCCTGATACCAAATGGCCCCCTTGATTTCGACCCCGGCAAATGGAGCAATCATGGCATTGAACATCGATGCGGGGTCACCGTATCCAGTGCCAGGAGCAGTTTCTTGCGACGGGCGTGCCGGTGGCTGAGGCAATCCGGAAGCCGATCGACCCATACGGGCCAACCACTCGCCTGATAGTGGAAGAGAAGCGTTGTTGGCAGCAGCGCAGGAAATCCGCATGGCGTCCGGGGGGCCACTAAAGCCACCCTCACCCTGCATATCAAGGAGTTCAACAGCGATGGTGCACGGCCCAGCCTTCATCAGTGCCGCCGGGACGCGGTACTTACGTGCGGTTCCAATGTCAGAAATGGTGTTGGCGATTGGCTTCCCGTTTACAAAGAGAACGTCAGCATCATCAATGGCACCAAGTTCCACTACACACTCTTTCCCGTCCCATTCCGCAGGAATTTCGATCGTTCGGCGATACCACTCGATTCCATCAACATTCCTGCGCACTGGATCGGCGTTCCAACGTATCGGCAGCATGACGGGTTTCCACGCACTCGCTTCTTCAGGCGTTTCCTTGGAATACCACTTCCCCTTTGCTCCTGGGTCGGTGGCGTTGATCGCACTCCACCACGCAGTACCAGCCTCCTGAAAGAGCTTTCGATCAGCCTGATATGCAGCTTCGCGGTCGGCGGCGGAAAGTGAGTTCCACGTGTCGACCGCGCGTCGTAGTTCAGTGACCCGGGCGGTGTAGAGGGGGTCAGCACCAAGCGTTGCCAAATCGGTCCACGGCTCTGCGCGCGTTCCACCCCAGTTGATTTCCAGAATTCCAATCGGCACACCGTTTGTCTTGCGCAATTGTTGCGCAAACCAGAAGTCCACAGCCCCCATGTCTGGAGCGCTGGCGGGCGTCAGGGTTCTCCATGCAGCGGCCACTGTGAAAGCAGCGCGGTTTGCAGTGACGTGCGGCACTCGAAGGAAGCGAATCGATGGCTCATTGGCAATAGCGACACCAGCGGCGGTCTGCTCGCCGGTGCCACCCAGGGTCCATTCCATATTGCTCTGCCCACCCGCCACCCAGATGTCACCAACCACAACATCCTTGACACTGATGGTGTTGGCACCCTTCACATCAAGCGTGAGTGGATCATCACTGCCAGCCATCGGCGCCAATTCCACAACGAACCGCCCACCCTGACCAGCGGTCGCTTTACCACTACGAAGCACCGCGCCCTTGGAATCAATCAACTCCACAGTGATCTGTTCGCCCGGTTGCGCACTGCCAAAGACGTGCGTGCGCCGGTCGCGCTGCAGGACCATATGGTCAGTGAAAGCGGCCGGAAGGGATACGTCGGCGAGCGCGACGGAGGCAGAGAGGGTGGCTACCACCGTGGTCATACTGGCTGAATTAGTTGGGCGCATCGGTGAATGATGCCCGGTTTCGCCCGTAGATGCAATATCGTTTACACATGGCTCATTCCACCAGACCACGCATCGGCATTACCGCGGACATTGCCCGTGACGAGCACGGGCGGGCGCGCCATCAGGTGCGCGCTACCTATATCGATGCGGTCATAGCCGCCGGCGGGCTGCCCATCATCCTGCCCGCTGATGCCAACCTCCGGGCCGAACTGATTGCTGCGGTGGACGGCGTCATCATCATCGGTGGAGACGATGTCGATACCCGCCCGCTCGGCATTCCACTTCACCCACAAGCAAAGGTGATGGATGCTGCGCGCCAAGTTGCGGACTTTGCCCTACTCAAGCAACTTGATGCAACACCAGAAATGCCCGTGCTGGGCATTTGCCTGGGCATGCAGTTGATGGGCATTCATCATGGTGCCGAGCTGATTCAGCACCTTGGCGATCAATTGCCAGATAGTGATCGGCACCGAAACGATTACCAGCACATGGTGACCAGCGCGCTCGGAGACGGTTTGGTTGCCAGTTCACATCACCAGGCACTTGGCAGCGCCGCACATCTTGAGGTGATCGGTGTATCTGACGACGGGGTCATTGAGGCAATTCGCGATGCCGCCAGGCCCTTTTATGTTGGGGTGCAATGGCATCCTGAGCGAACGGAGGACAAAACCATGGGACTTGGGGTCATTCGCCGCCTCGTCGACGCGGCGCGCAGGGAGTAGGCTGATTTCATGCTCATTTCAACCCTCGTCTCCACGGTGGCCTTCTTCGCAATCGGTGATGTGCTTGTGCCGGGCAGTCCAGCGCCCGCCTTCACGGTGGATTCCTTCGTTCGTGGTCCAGAGGCGAAGACGCTTGAGCTTGGGAAAGTTCACGTGATTGAATTCTGGGCTACTTGGTGTGGACCATGTGTGGCCAGCATGCCACACCTCACCGAACTACAGAAGCAAAACCCAGACGTGCAGTTCATCGGCGTCGCTGGATTTGAGCGAGGCAAGGACGCGGCGGATGGCACCAAGCGTGTTGACGACTTTGTCAAGGCTAAAGGAGACGCCGTTGGATTTGCAATTGCATTTGATGGCGATGGCACCATGGCGAAGACTTGGATGACCGCTGCAAAGCGCAACACGATTCCAACATCGTTTGTGGTTGGGAAAGATGGCAACATTGCATTCATTGGATCGCCCACCGCAGAACTTGATGCAGCGATCGCCAAGGCCAAGAAGGCAGATGCACCAGCAAATCTGCCCGCGACCACCAGTACAGCACCGGCAGCTACATCAGTAGTTCCCCCTAAAAAGACCGTAGAAGTCACTGAGGAACCAACTGACGAGACCGGGTCATCGACCACCACCTCCACGTCTACCGAAACACATTCGGTGACCAAGAACGGTGTATCAAGTAACAGTATTGTCACAGTGGAAACCACCGTCGAGGTTCGCGATGGACGTCGCAAGACCACTGTGACACGCACAGAAGTGGTTTCAAATGGCGGCAACCAACAACCCTCGGGCGGTGTAGGAGCGTCAGGATCGGCGGGTGCAAAGTCCTCATCCGGCGCATCCTCCGGTTCGTCAGAGTCGTCAAAGTCCTCGAGTTCATCGAGTAGCCGGCCCTGATTTCCAGTGCTCCCCGCATATTGCACCAACGTCGTAGCGGGTCGCACTATCAGAGAGACGTGCGAGCATGTGCAGCGAGTATTTGTTCCGGTTCGCGATCGCGTTTCGCCCAACGGCATGCTTCCACTGGGATTGTGGCTCTCTGCACGATCTGCGGAACAACTCTCTGAATCAATAGGCGGCGGCGCGGAACTGCGAGATCGATTGGCGGCCGTGGGACTATCGATCGTCACGCTAAACGGATTTCCATATCACGATTTTCA